>CAKNMY010000080.1 GCA_930989745.1 uncultured Lachnospiraceae bacterium
AGGAGTCATGGAAAAATTATTTGCAGGATATGTGAATGAAAGACTGGAGAGTTATTTGACTATGCTGAAAGAATAAAGATTAGATGTTCGCTGAATGCTATTTTGGGGGTGTTAAAATATTTTCATATGAAAACGATAAAAAACAAAATATTTTCAGCGTTTCTCAGTAAAAAAACGCATTTTTTATGAAAAAATTTTTCTCAAAGTAGCACGTTAAAGTAATTTTAGGTTGAAATGTACGGGAAAATGAATTATTATAGGTAAATAAGTTAATTTAGAAAGGGAAGATGATTATGAATTTTCAGATTGCACTGATTCCCGGTGACGGAATCGGTCCGGAGATTGTGGCGGAGGCGAAGAAAGTGCTCGACGCCGTCTGCAGAAAATACGGACATGACTTTCAATATAAAGAACTGCTGCTGGGCGGCGCATCGATAGACGTGCACGGCGTTCCGCTGACAGAGGAGACCATTGAGGAAGCAAAGAAGAGCGACGCGGTGCTCATGGGATCGATCGGAGGCGATGCGGCGACTTCTCCATGGTACAGACTGGAACCGTCGAAGCGTCCGGAAGCAGGGCTTCTGGGAATCCGCAAGGCGCTGAATCTGTTTGCAAATTTAAGGCCGGCCTACCTGTACAATGAGCTGAAAGCAGCATGTCCTTTAAGGGATGAGATTATCGGCGACGGTTTCGACATGATGATCATGCGTGAGCTGACCGGAGGACTCTACTTCGGAGAGCGCAGAACCGTTGAGGAGAACGGCGTGAGAAAGGCGATCGACACACTGACCTACGATGAGAATGAGATCCGCCGCATCGCAAAGCGGGCGTTCGATATTGCGCGAAAGAGAAGAAAGAAAGTTACGAGCGTCGACAAGGCGAACGTGCTGGATTCCTCCCGTCTCTGGAGAAAGGTCGTGGAGGAAGTGGCGGCAGATTATCCGGACGTGACGCTCGAGCATATGCTCGTGGACAACTGCGCGATGCAGCTTGTCAGGAACCCGGGACAGTTCGACGTCATCCTCACAGAAAACATGTTCGGCGACATCCTGTCTGATGAGGCGAGCATGGTGACGGGCTCCATCGGAATGCTCTCCTCCGCAAGCCTGAATGAGACGAAGTTCGGACTGTACGAGCCGAGCCACGGCTCCGCTCCCGATATCGCGGGACAGAATATCGCGAATCCGATCGCGACGATCCTCTCCGCGGCGATGATGCTGCGCTACTCTCTGGATCTCGACAAAGAGGCGGACGACGTGGAGCGCGCGGTGCAGGCAGTGCTCGCGGACGGCATCCGCACAGGGGATATCATGTCTGAGGGATGCACGAGAGTCTCCACCTCTGAGATGGGCGACAGAATCTGCGCAAAGATACTTGGAGAATAGAATACGCCGGTCCGGAGAAAGCTCTGGGAACGATCCGGGCGGCTTTGACATAAGAATAGAAAGAAGGCAATGATTATGAGAAGTGATGCAGTAAAAACCGGCATGCAGCAGGCGCCGCACCGCTCGCTGTTCAACGCGCTGGGTATGACGAAGGAAGAGCTGGAGAAGCCGCTGGTCGGCATCGTAAGCTCCTATAACGAGATCGTTCCGGGCCATATGAACCTGGATAAGATCGTAGACGCCGTGAAGCTGGGCGTAGCGATGGCGGGCGGCACTCCGGTGGTATTTCCGGCGATCGCAGTCTGTGACGGAATCGCGATGGGACATATCGGAATGAAGTATTCTCTTGTGACCCGTGACCTGATCGCGGATTCCACGGAAGCGATGGCGATGGCGCATCAGTTTGACGCCCTCGTGATGGTGCCGAACTGTGACAAGAACGTGCCCGGCCTTCTGATGGCAGCGGCGCGCATCAATGTCCCGACCGTATTTGTCAGCGGAGGACCGATGCTGGCGGGCAAGGTAAAGGGATGCAAGAGAAGCCTTTCCAGCATGTTCGAGGCAGTGGGCGCGTACAGCGCCGGAACCATGACCGCCGAGGATGTGGAGGAATTTGAAAACAAGACGTGTCCGACCTGCGGTTCCTGCTCCGGCATGTACACCGCCAACAGCATGAACTGTCTGACCGAGGTGCTCGGTATGGGACTGAAGGGCAACGGCACGATTCCGGCAGTATATTCCGAGCGCATTAAGCTGGCGAAGCACGCCGGAATGCAGGTTATGGAGATGTACCGAAGAAATATCCGCCCCAGAGATATCATGACGAAAGAGGCGATCTTAAACGCACTGACCGTGGATATGGCGCTGGGCTGTTCCACAAACAGCATGCTGCATCTGCCGGCGATCGCCCATGAGATCGGCATGGACTTTGACATTACCTTTGCAAATGAGATCAGCGCGAGAACCCCGAATCTCTGCCATCTGGCTCCGGCGGGCCCGACGTACATCGAGGACTTAAATGAGGCGGGCGGCGTCTACGCGGTTATGAATGAGCTGAACAAGAAAGGGCTCTTATACACTGACTGCATGACCGTGACAGGAAAGACTGTGGGCGAGAATATTGAGGGATGCGTCAATAAGGATCCGTCCGTGATCCGCCCGATTGACAACCCCTACAGCGAGACCGGCGGACTTGCGGTGCTCACCGGAAACCTGGCTCCTGACGGAGGCGTGGTGAAGAGATCCGCGGTTGCCGAGGAGATGATGGTGCACGAGGGACCGGCGAGAGTCTTTGACTGTGAGGAGGACGCGATCGCCGCGATCAAGGGAGGCAAAATCGTCGCGGGCGACGTGGTTGTGATCCGCTATGAAGGACCGAAGGGCGGTCCCGGTATGAGAGAGATGCTCAATCCGACTTCCGCGATTGCGGGTATGGGCCTTGGCTCCACAGTCGCTCTGATCACGGACGGCCGTTTCTCCGGAGCGTCGAGAGGGGCGTCCATCGGACATATTTCCCCGGAGGCGGCAGTCGGAGGACCGATCGCTCTGGTGGAAGAGGGAGATATCATTAAGATCAATATTCCCGAGAACCGCCTGGAGATCGCCGTATCGGATGAGGAGATGGCCAGAAGGCGCGCGGCATGGCAGCCGAGAGAGCCGAAAGTGACCACAGGATATCTGGCGCGCTACGCGGCTATGGTGACCTCCGGAAACCGCGGGGCGATCCTGGAAATTCCAAAAAACTGATCGGGAGGAACGAAGCATGCAGCTTACAGGTGCACAGATCGTAATTGAATGCCTGAAGGAACAGGGCGTTGATACCGTTTTCGGCTATCCGGGCGGTGCGATTTTAAATATTTATGATGAATTATACAAACATACGAACGAGATCCGCCATATCCTGACGTCCCACGAGCAGGGTGCGTCCCACGCGGCGGACGGCTATGCCCGGGCGACCGGAAAGGTCGGCGTGTGCATGGCCACTTCGGGTCCCGGCGCGACGAACCTGGTGACAGGCATCGCCACCGCATACATGGATTCCGTACCGATTGTGGCGATCACCGCGAACGTGACCAATAACCTTCTGGGCAAGGACAGCTTCCAGGAGGTCGATATCGCGGGCATCGTGATGCCGGTGACGAAGCACAGCATGATTGTGAAGGATGTCACGAAGCTGGCGGACTCTCTGCGCCGCGCGTTTATCATCGCGAAGAGCGGCAGGCCGGGCCCGGTGCTTGTGGATATCACGAAGGACGTGACTGCCGCGAAGGCAGAGTACATCTATGAGGACGCCGAGACCGTAAAGCCTTCTGTGGATAAGATCCGCGAGGAGGACCTGGAGAGGGCGGCGCGGATGATCGAGGAGGCGAAGAAGCCGTACATCTTCATCGGCGGCGGCGCCGTGATCTCAGGAGCGTATGAGGAGGTGCGCGAGCTGGCGCACAAGATCCAGGCTCCTGTGGCGGACAGCCTGATGGGAAAGGGAGCGTTCCCGGGCACAGATCCGCTCTACAGCGGCATGGTGGGAATGCACGGAACGAAGGCTTCCAATCTGGGAATCAGCAGATGCGACCTGCTGATCACGATCGGCGCGCGCTTCAGCGACCGCGTGATCGGAAATCCGGACAAATTTGCGGAGAACGCGAAGATCCTGCAGATCGACGTGGACGCTGCGGAGATTAATAAGAACATTGTCGTGGACGGCAGCATTATCGGCGATGTGCGCGAGGTGTTAAAGCGCCTGAACAACCGTGTGCAGCGCAAAAAGCATCCCGAGTGGGTCGCTGAGATCGACGCGCTCAAGGAGAAGTATCCGCTGAAGTACAATACCGCAGGACTGACAGGTCCGTTTGTGATCGAGGAGATCTATAAGGAGACGAAGGGCGACGCCATTATCGTCACCGAGGTCGGGCAGCATCAGATGTGGACGGCGCAGTATTATAAGTTTAAGGATCCGCGCACCTTCCTGACCTCCGGCGGCCTCGGCACGATGGGCTACGGCCTCGGGGCGGCGATCGGCGCGAAGTTCGGAAAGCCGGATAAGACGGTGATCAATATCGCCGGCGACGGATGCTTCCGCATGAACATGAATGAAATCGCCACAGCGGCGAGAAATCAGCTTCCGCTCATCGAGGTTGTCATCAACAACCATGTGCTCGGCATGGTTCGGCAGTGGCAGAACCTGTTCTACGGCGAGCGGTATTCCTACACTGTGCTTAACGACAGTGTGGACTTCGTGAAGCTGGCGGAGGCAATGGGCGCTGTGGGCATCCGCGTCACCAGGAAAGAGGAGGTTGCCCCGGCGATCCGCAGGGCAATCGAGCTGAACACGACGGTCCTGATCGACTGCGTGATCGACTGCGATGACAAGGTCTTCCCCATGGTTCCGGCAGGAGCCGCGATTGAGGAGGCATTTGACGAGGACGACCTGAATAAAAAGGATAAGTAAAAGGATATCTGTCCACAGGCAGAGTTATGAGGAGGTTATGAAAAATGAGCAGAGTGTATAACTTTTCAGCAGGACCGGCAGTATTGCCGGAGGAGGTGCTGAAGGAAGCCCAGGCGGAGATGCTGGACTACAGGGGAACGGGCATGTCCGTGATGGAGATGAGCCACCGCTCCAAGGCCTTTGACGATATTATCAAAGAGGCGGAGCAGGATCTGAGAGATCTCATGCAGATTCCGGACAATTATAAGGTACTGTTTTTACAGGGCGGAGCTTCCCTGCAGTTTGCGATGATCCCGATGAATCTGATGAAGAACCGCACGGCGGACTACATTGTAACCGGGCAGTGGGCGAAGAAGGCGTACCAGGAGGCGCAGAAGTACGGCAAGGTGAACAAGATCGCCTCCTCCGAGGATCAGACCTTCTCCTATATTCCGGACTGCTCGGATCTGGATATCAGCCCGGATGCGGACTATGTGTATATCTGCGAGAACAATACCATCTACGGAACCAAGTTCAAAACACTTCCGAACACCAAGGGCAAGGACCTGGTAGCGGACGTATCCTCCTGTTTTCTGTCTGAGCCTGTGGACGTGAGCAAATACGCGGTCATCTACGGCGGCGTACAGAAGAATATCGGACCGGCAGGCATGGTGATCGCCATTGTGAGGGACGATCTGATCACAGACGATGTGCTGCCCGGCACTCCGACGATGATGAAGTATAAGACACATGCGGACGCCGGTTCCCTGTATAATACTCCGAACTGCTACTGCATCTACATGTGCGGCAAGGTGTTTAAATGGCTGAAGCGCATGGGCGGCCTGGAGGAGATGAAGCGCCGCAATGAGGAGAAAGCGAAGATTCTCTATGACTTCCTGGATTCCAGCAGGATGTTCAAAGGAACTGTCAGAAAAGAAGACCGCTCCCTCATGAACGTGCCTTTTGTGACCGGAGACGAGGAACTGGACGCCAGATTTGTCAAAGAGGCAAAGGCTGCAGGCCTTGAGAATCTCAAAGGACACCGAACGGTCGGCGGTATGCGCGCGAGCATCTACAACGCCATGCCGAAGGAGGGCGTTGAGGCTTTAGTGGCATTTATGAAAAAGTTCGAGGAGGAGAATCTGTAATATGTGGAAGTATCATTGCCTGAATCCCATCTCCAGCGTGGGACTTCAAAATTTCAGCGAAGCTTATGAGAAGACGGAAAATCTCGCGGATTCGGACGCAGTGCTCGTCAGAAGCGCCGCGATGCACGAGATGGATCTGCCGGAGAACTTAAAGGCCGTGGCGAGAGCAGGAGCCGGAGTCAACAACATCCCTCTCGATCAGTGCGCGCAGAAGGGTATTGTGGTCTTCAATACGCCTGGCGCCAACGCCAACGCCGTAAAGGAGATCGTGCTTGCAGGAATGCTCCTGGCGTCCCGCGATATTGTAGGCGGCATCGAGTGGGTAAAGCAGGAGAAGGAAAACGAGAACGTGGCAAAGCTTGCCGAGAAGCAGAAAAAGAAGTTTGCAGGCTGTGAGATCAGCGGCAAGAAGCTCGGAATCATCGGGCTTGGAGCGATCGGCGTGCTGGTGGCAAACGCTGCGGTTCACCTGGGCATGGAAGTCTACGGGTATGACCCGTACATCTCTGTGGAGGCCGCATGGAACCTCTCCAGAAATATCCGCCACATCGAGAGCGTGGAGACCATCTATAAAGAGTGCGATTACATCACGGTCCATGTGCCGCTGATGGAGTCCACGAAGAAGATGATCGACGCGGAGGCGATCGCGATGATGAAGGACGGAGCTGTGCTCTTAAACTTTGCCCGCGACCTGCTGGTGGATGAGAACGCGCTGGTCGAGGCATTGAGAGCCGGAAAGATCCGCAAATATGTGACCGACTTCGCCAATCCGCTGGTGGCGGGAGAGGAGAACGTTCTGGTGACGCCGCATCTCGGCGCGTCCACTGAGGAGGCGGAGGATAACTGCGCGGAGATGGCTGTCAGAGAGCTGAGAGATTATCTGGAAAACGGAAATATCAAGAACTCCGTCAACTATCCCGCGTGCGATATGGGCGTATGTCAGGCAGCGGGGAGAATTGCCATCAACCACCGGAACATCGTAAATATGATCAGCCAGTTCACCAGAGTGCTCGGCGACGCGGGGATGAATATTTCCGACATGACCAACAAGAGCAAGGGTGATTACGCATACACCATGATCGACCTGGAGACAGCGGCCACCGATGATATCGTGAAATCGCTTCAGACCATTGACGGCGTCTGCAAGGTGCGCGTGATCAAATAAAGAGGAAAAGGGAAAAAGGGAAAAAGGTATGAGGTTGTTCCGGGAACGGAAAATCCTGATGCCTTTTTTTTAAAGGTATGCTATAATGGACGTAACCCGTTATTATCAGAAAATAAAGAAATGGAAGCGGAATTATGCAAGACTTCAGAGCGTCCGCAGAAACGGCAGAAAGCTGATGCGCGTGTTTCGGATTTTTGCCGGAGAGAAGAAAAGAAGAGGTTAGACAGACATGGCAGAGATTTATCCATTTCAGGCAGTGCGCCCTGCGGAGAAGCTCGCGGGTAAGATCGCGGCGCTGCCCTATGACGTATACAGCAGCGAGGAAGCGAGAAGGGAAGTGGAACGCAATCCTTATTCGTTTCTGAAGGTTGACCGCGCGGAGACGCAGTTTCCCGCGGGAACCAGCCCGTATGAGGACGCGGTCTATCAGAAAGCGGCTCAGACGCTGCAGGAGATGCAGCAGGACGGGGAACTAATCCGGGAGGACGCGCCGTCCCTCTATCTGTATGAGCTGACGATGGAAGGCAGGAGCCAGACCGGATTTGTGGGCTGCGCGTCTGTGAGAGAGTATGAACAGGGAAAGATCCGCAGGCACGAGAATACGCGCGCGGAGAAGGAAGAAGACCGCGTCCGCCATGTGGACGCCTGCAATGCCCACACGGGACCGATCTTTCTGAGCTATCCCGCAAGCGAAGATCTGCGCAGGATTGCCGAGGAGGTCAGGGGGCAGAAGCCGCTCTACGATGTGACCTTTGAGGACGGCGTGCGCCACAGGATTTTCAGGATTTCCGATGAGGCCAGGATCGGCGCGGTGCGCGGCGCGTTCGCGAAGATCCCGCGGGTCTATATCGCCGACGGACATCACCGGGCGGCCTCGGCTGTGAGAGTCGCGCAGAAGCGCAGACAGACGAACCCGAACAGCGAGGCGGAGCGGTTCCTGGCAGTCTTCTTTCCTGACGACGAACTGAAGATTTACGACTATAACCGGATCCTGAAAGATCTGGGCGGATATGACGCGGCGGGATTTCTCAGAAGGCTGCAGGAGGATTTCACAGTGGAGCAGGCCGAGACAGCGCCGTACGCGCCGAAGCGGAAAGGAGAATTCGGCCTGTACCTCGACGGCAGATGGTACTGTATGAGCCTCAGGGAGCCGGAGCAGACCGATGACCCTGTGGAGAGCCTGGACGTATCCGTGCTGCAGCGCAGAGTGCTGGAGCGGATTCTGGGAATCTGCGATCCGAAGACAGATCCGCGCATTGACTTTGTGGGCGGCATCAGGGGGCTCGGGGAGCTTGAACGGCGTGTGGACAGCGGGAAGGCGAAAGCGGCGGTGTCCATGTACCCGACATCCATGGAAGAATTATTCCGCACGGCGGACGCGAATCTGTGCATGCCGCCGAAGTCGACCTGGTTCGAGCCGAAGCTTCGCAGCGGCTTCTTTATCCACGAGCTGGGATAACGCGTAAAAAGGCGTGCCGGGAAGCATCCCGGCGCGCACAGAAATATATTTTAAGAAAACACCGCCAAGCGGTGGGGAGGTATTTATGGGAGACAAAGTATACGACTATATGGACTGGGCGGAGATTGAAGCCGTCATGTATTCTGAGGAGAAGTATCCGAGGAATATTCTGGGGCCCCGGATGACGGAAGACGGACTGCTGATCCAGTGCTATTTTCCAGGTTTTGATGCCGTGAGCGTGCGGACACCGAACACGGATGAGACGTATGCGATGATTCAGGAGGAAGAGGGCTACTTCGCGGCGCTCATCCCCGTGGAAGCTGTCGTACCCTACGAGTTTATCGCGGTCAGGGACGGAGTGGAGAGCGTGTGGAAGGATGCCTACGCCTATCCGTGCCAGATCACAGAGAAGGAAGAGCAGCAGTTTAACGCAGGCATCTGCTACAATATCTATGAGAAGCTGGGAGCGCACCCGATGACTGTGGACGGCACGGATGGAACGTACTTTGCCGTGTGGGCGCCGAACGCCATGCGCGTCAGCGTGGTCGGAGATTTCAACGACTGGGACGGACGCCGCCATCAGATGCACTGTCAGGATGCTTCCGGAATTTTCGAGCTCTTTATCCCGGGAATTCAGGCCGGAGAGATTTATAAGTATGAGATCAAGGCGCAGGGCGGCCTGACCTACCTGAAAGCCGATCCGTACGCCAACGCCAGCGAGCTGCGCCCGAACAATGCCTCTGTGGTGGCGGATCTGAGAAATTATGAGTGGCGCGATCAGAAGTGGATGAAGGAGCGCAAAAAACTGCAGAGCGAGAAGAATCCGATGTATATCTATGAGATGCACCTCGGTTCCTGGAGAAAGCCCGACGACGGCAGATATTTCTACAATTACCGTGAGATTGCTCCCATGCTCGTGGAATATGTCAAAGAGATGGGCTACACGCATGTCGAGCTGATGCCGGTTATGGAACATCCGCTGGACGAATCCTGGGGCTACCAGGTAACCGGTTATTACGCTCCCACAAGCCGCTACGGAACGCCGGAGGACTTCATGAACTTTATCGACACGCTGCATGAGGCCGGGATCGGCGTGATCCTGGACTGGGTGCCGGCGCACTTCCCGCGCGACACCTTCGGAATGTCCGCGTTCGACGGAACCTGCCTGTACGAGCATCTCGATCCGCGCAAGGGCGCGCATCCGCACTGGGGCACTCTGATCTATAACTACGGCAGACCGCAGGTGACGAACTTCCTGATCTCCAACGCGATCTTCTGGGCGGAGAAGTACCATGCCGACGGCATCCGCATGGACGCCGTGGCTTCCATGCTCTATCTGGATTACGGAAAGAACGACGGCGAGTGGGTGGCGAACATCTACGGCGGAAACGAGAACCTGGAGGCGATCGAATTCCTGAAGCATCTGAATTCCGTATTTAAGAAGAAGTATCCGGGCGTGATGATGATTGCCGAGGAGTCGACCGCATGGCCGAAGATCACCGGAGATCTGGACGACGACGGCCTTGGCTTTGACTACAAGTGGAACATGGGCTGGATGAATGATTTTATCGGCTACATGAAGAACGATCCGATTTACCGCGGCAGCCATCACGGGGAACTGACTTTCAGCATGATTTACGCTTACAGCGAGAAGTTCCTGTTAAGCCTCTCCCACGACGAGGTCGTGCACGGAAAGTGCTCCCTGTTAAATAAGATGCCGGGAGAGCTTCCGCAGAAGCTTGCGAATCTGCGCGCGGCGTACGCGTTTATGGCAGCGCACCCGGGCAAGAAGCTGCTGTTCATGGGACAGGATTTTGCGCAGCCGGAAGAGTGGTCCGAGCAGACGGGCCTGCACTGGGAACTGCTGCATCAGACAGAGCATAAGCAGATGCAGGAATACATGAAGACGCTGCTCGCGTTCTACAAATCCCACCCGGCGCTCTATGAGAGAGACTTTGTGCCGGAAGGCTTTGAGTGGATCAATTTTACAGAGTGGGAGAAGAATATCGTCTCCTTCCTGAGAAAGACGAGAAAATCCGAGGAGATGCTGCTGGTGGTATGCAACTTCTCCGATGTGACCTACGAGGACTATCAGGTGGGCGTGCCGTATGCCGGCAAGTATAAAGAGGTATTTAACAGCGACGCGAAGAACTTCGGCGGAGAGGGCGTGACGAACCCGAGAGTGAAGATGGCGAAGAAGGAAGAGTGCGACGAGCGCAAGTATTCCATCCGCATCAAGGTTCCGGCTCTGGGCGTAAGCATCTTCTCCTACACGAAGGAAGTGGCGAAGCAGTCAGGAAATAAGGCGGCGAAGAAGAAGAGCGCAGCGCAGCCGAAGACAAAGAAGAACTTAAAGCAGGAGCTTGAGAAGAAAATTGCAGAAGAGGAGAAGTAAGTAAATGTGGATACTGACAGCAGGGGGAGATACACTCAATGAGGTACAGGAGACAGCGGAGAAGGTAATCGAGAACCCATCCGTGCTGCAGAATATGATCGCGGAGTTTTCCGAGGCAGCTCTGAACCTGGCGGTGAAGATTGTGCTGACGGTGATCATCTATCTGGTGGCATCGCGTCTGATCCGGTTTCTGTGCAAGGTGATACGCAAAAACATGGAACGCGTGAACATGAGCCGCGAGGCAGTCACGTTTGTGACTTCGTTTACAAAAGTGGCGCTGTATTTCTTCCTGGTGGCATCCATTGCCGTATCGTTCGGCATAGAAGCGGCATCCATTGCGGCGCTGTTTGCGTCCGCCGGCGTGGCGCTCAGCCTGGCGCTGCAGGGCGGACTCTCGAACATCGCAGGCGGTGTGATCATCCTGCTGCTCAAGCCGTTTAAGGCGGGAGATTACATCATCAGCGCCTCCAACAACCTGGAGGGAACCGTAAAGAAGGTGGACATGTACTACACCACTCTGGGGACACTGGACAACCGCACGGTCCTGATCCCGAACTCGCAGCTCACGAACAACAGCATCGTCAACGTCACTGCGATGGATCAGAGAAAGCTGGAGATCAAGGTCGGGATCTCCTACAATGCGGATCTCCGTCTGGCCAAGAAGATTCTGAAGAAGCTTATGGATGAAGATCCCAGATTCTTCAATGAGGACCGTGTCATCTTCGTAGACCAGCTCGCGGACAGCTCCGTGATCCTGGGACTGCGCGGCTGGGTGAAGACGGAAGAGTACTGGGCGCTGAAGTGGGATATGAATGAAAAGATAAAACTAAGCTTTGACAAAGCAGGAATCGAAATACCGTATCCGCAGCTTACGGTTCATATGCCGGGAGAGAGCGCGGGGAAGGAATCGGAAGCAGCCGTTCCGGGAGAGAAGAAGGCGGAGGGCTGACCTGCGGCAAAGTGAAAATAGAATTGGCGGAAATCTCGTTTTGGGGTTTCCGCTGATTTTGTCTGCAGGGACAGAATGGGACGGAAAATGCACAGAATAGGACATAAAATGAGCAGAATACGCCAGGGGGAGAAATGCATGGGGGAAAAGATTGTATAATGATATAAAAGTTCGAAAAATGTATTTGTTGAGGCTATACAATACAGAGATGATTGTAGTATTATTAACAGAGGGAGTTTAAAAGCATATTTATGAAAATTGCAGTGGTTGATGACAGCAGAGAATATCTGGAGATATTAGAACGTGAAATTCTGAGTTTGAATGTATTAGGGAAAAAAGACAATATAAGAAAATATGATAATGCAGAAAGTTTTTACGAAGAGTGGAAGCAGGGGAAACAGTTTGATCTCTGCATTTTAGATATCGAGATGCCCGGATATAATGGAATTGAGCTTGGAAAGGAGATTCACGAACACAGTAAGGATACGGTTGTTATATTTGTAACTTCTCATACAAAGTTTGCCTTGGAAGCATACGATATACATGCGTATCATTACATTTTAAAGAACAGGCTGTCTGACAAGCTTCCTCGTATACTGAGAGAAGTACTGGAAAAACTGGGAGAACAGAAGAAAGAGTACTATGTACTTCGGGGAAAGGAGTATACGGAGAGGCTTCTGCTGGATGATATATATTATATAAACAAAGTCAAAAAACATGCGATTTTTTATACTAGTATAATATCTTTTAAATAACTGGACTTTATATTTCGCTCATGATAGAATACTTACATCAAGTGACGG
>CAKNMY010000081.1 GCA_930989745.1 uncultured Lachnospiraceae bacterium
CAATAGGTTTTGCGTTCAACGCACAAAGAGGGCGCGCTGCGCCCTCTTCCTCTATTTCTTAAATACGATCCAGATCTTCGTTCCCTTGCCTTCTTCGCTCTCTACCTTTATTTTCGCATCGTGCATATTTGCCCCGTGCTTTACAATGGACAGCCCAAGTCCCGTGCCGCCCGTCTGGCGGGAATGGCTCTTATCCACGCGGTAAAAACGCTCAAAAATGCGTTCCTGATCCTTTTTGGGAATTCCGATTCCCGTATCCTCCACTGTGAGAACCGCCGTGTTCGCTATGGCATCCACGCGGATTCTGACGCTGCCGCCTTCTATGTTATACTTGATCGCGTTATCACAGAGATTGTAAATCATCTCATAGACAACGCGGCGCACACCGTAGATAATGGCGGTCCTTCCGGAGAGTTCCAGACTGACCTTCCGCTTCTGTGCCGGCATCTGCAGGCCGGCGCAGACCTCTTTGGCCACTCCGTAGAGTTCCACTTCCTCTTTCTCCAGTTTCTGTCCCTGTTCCTCAAGATGAGAAAGCTTTATGATATCCTCAACAAGCGACTTCAGCCTGCTCGCCTCCTGGTAGATTCTCTTTGAGAATTCCGGAATGTCCTCCTGGCGCACCAGCTGATTCATCATAAGTTCCGCGTAACCGGAAATGGACATCAGCGGCGTCTTCAGCTCATGCGAGACATTTGCGGTAAATTCCCTGCGAATCGCCTCTGCCTTTACCTTCTGCGTCACATCGAGCACCATCAGCACCGCGCCCGTGATCTGGCCTGAAACAATAACGGGATTCATGCGGATCTGATATTTCTTGCCGGAGATCTCCTCCTGCAGTTCCTGCGGCGTTCCCGCAATCACCTGTTCCAACGCTTCTTTGATCTCCGTTTTGCGGTACACGGTCAGAATATCGTGATTGATGCAGTCTTTCGCGTCAGCGGAAAAGATCTTCTGCGCCGCCTTGTTGATGGCGATCACTTCGCTTCTGTTCGTCACGATCAGCCCGTCTTTCATATTTTCGGTGATCGCGAGATACTCTTCCTGGTTCTGCTTCATCTGCTCTACCTGACGGTTGATCTGATCCTTCTGCTGACGAATTCTGCGCATCAGCGGCGTAAGTTCTTCATAGACAACTCCGCTCCCCGGATCGTCCAGATTTACTCTGTTGATCGGCGCAATGATCTTGTCCGTCTGGTAATATACCAAAAAAATCGCAAGGATCATGATCCCGATGATCAAAAGCCCCACCAGCGTAATTCCGGAAAAAAGCGTCTTGAACACACTGTCCACTGTCGCCGAGACGCGGACTACCATGCCGTTGTCCAGCCGCGCCGCATAGTACACAGTCTCCGTGCCCAGCGTCTTGGAATATCGCCTCGCTTCCCCGTATCCCTTCTGCATCGCGCTGCGCACTTCCGGGCGGTCTTCCGTCTCAGATACATCTTCCGTATCCCTCACGGAATCGAAGAGTACCTGTTCATTCTCATCAAACAGCGTCACACGGCTGGAGGTGATATCTCCCACCTCCTGCGTCAGATAATCGACTCCGTATTGGTTCATCGCCTGCTGGATGTAGCCGCTCTCATTCTTCAGCGCCTGCTGGATCTGATGGTACGTTCTCTGATAAAGCACCACGCTCATTGCGACAAATGTCACAAGAACGGAGAGAACAACCATAATGCTGGTGTTTTTAAAGATCTTCTGCTTCATCTCATCCTCCGATCTTATAACCCACGCCCCGCACTGTCTCAATATAATTGCCGCACTCGCCGAGCTTCTGGCGGAGGGTTCTTACATGAACGTCCACAGTTCTCGTCTCCCCGTCAAAATCATATCCCCAGACCTGCCCCAGAAGGCGGTCACGGGTCATAACAATTCCCTGGTTCTCCATAAGCGTGCGCAGAAGTTCAAACTCCTTCAGGGTCAGGTTGACCTTCTCTTCACCGGCTGTCACCTGATGGCGTTCCACCTCCATGCTCAGATCCCGGAAAATCAGCACATCGCTTCTCTGATTTCTGCTGCCTCTGCGCAGCACCGCGCGCACCCTGGCCAGAAATTCCATCATGCCGAAGGGTTTGACAATATAGTCGTCCGCTCCGCAGTCCAGGCCGATGACCTTATCGTATTCGGAACCTTTTGCCGTCACCATAATGACAGGAATATCTCTTGTCCGCTCTGAAGATTTCAGCTTCTTCAGGATATCCATTCCATTTTCACCCGGCAGCATAATATCCAGAAGAATAAGTTCGGGCATCTCCTCTGCAAGCGCCTCTTCCATCGCCGCGCCGTTCTCAAAACCCTTTGCCTCGAAACCGCCGCCGTTTAAAGTATAGATTACCAGTTCGCGGATATTCCGCTCGTCTTCCACACAGTAAATCATAGTACCTGTACCTCTCCTCTGTGCTGTCCTGTGATTGAGAATTCCACCCACTCGGCGATGTTTGTTGCGTGATCACCAATTCTCTCATAATATTTCGCGATCATCAGAAGGTCCAGAGACGCCACGCCGGAAGCCTCACCTGTACCGATGCCGTACACGAGCTGCTCACGAATCTCATCAAACAGTTTATCTACCACATCGTCATATTCAATGACATCCTGAGCGATCTTCAGATCCTGTTTTACATACGCGTCCACGCTGGCTGTGACCATCTTGATCGTCGCTTTCGCCATCTCTCCGATAGGAAATCTGCGCGCAGTGCCGCCCAGCTCTCCCGTCAGAATAATCTCCGCAATGTCCGATGCCTGATCCCCGATGCGTTCCATATCCGTAATCATCTTAAGCGCAGCGGAAATCTTGCGCAGGTCGCCCGCCACCGGCTGCTGCTGCAGCAGCAGCTTCAGGCAGATGCTCTCGATCTCCCGCTCTTTCATATCAATCGCGGAGTCCTTCTGCATTACCTCGCGCGCAGCTTCCCGTTCTCCCGTCTCAAGAAGCTGATACGTGCGCTCAATCACCTGTTCGCAAAGCGCTCCCATCTCGATCAGCTCTGTGTGCAGATTTTCCAACTGTCTGTCAAAACGATTTCTCATATCAACCGAACCTCCCTGTGATGTAATCTTCTGTGCGCTTATCCCTGGGCATGGAGAACATCTCCTCTGTATCCCCGTACTCGACCATCTCTCCCATCAGGAAAAATGCCGTGTTGTCTGAAATTCGCGCCGCCTGCTGCATATTGTGCGTAACCATGACAATAGTATATTCTTTTTTCAATTCCTCCGCAAGGTCTTCGATCTTGGAAGTAGAGATCGGATCCAGCGCTGAGGTCGGCTCATCCATCAGCAGTACCTCAGGCTGAACCGCCAGAGCACGGGCAATACATAATCTCTGCTGCTGTCCTCCGGACATTCCCAGAGCGCTTTTTTTCAGGCGGTCCTTAACTTCATCCCAGATCGCCGCCTGGCGCAGAGAACGCTCCACAATCTCATCCAGCTTTGCGCGGTTGCGGATACCATGGGTTCTCGGCCCGTAAGCGATATTGTCGTAGATGCTCATGGGGAACGGATTCGGCTTCTGGAACACCATACCCACACGCTTTCTCAGCAGGTTCACATCCATCCGCTTGTCATAAATATTTTCCCCATCCAGGCAGATCTCACCTTCAATGCGGCATCCGTCCACCAGATCATTCATGCGGTTCAGTGATTTCAAGAGCGTGGACTTTCCGCAGCCGCTGGGTCCGATGAATGCCGTAATCTTCTTTTCTTCCATGTTCAGATTTATGTTCTTCAGCGCATGAAAATCTCCGTAATGAAGATTCATGTTCTTTACTGTGATCTTATCCATTTTTCTTCCTCTCAGTTAGTTTTTCGCAATCTTTTTTGCCAGCAGTCCGGAAAGTCCGTTGATGATAAATACCATCACCAGAAGCACGACTGCTGTGGCATACGCTTTGTCAATGTGAAGTCCCTCGCTTGAAAGCACATACATGTGCACCGCCAGGGTACGGCCGGAGTCCATAATTCCCGCATATTTCGCGACCGTTCCGGCAGTGAACATCAGAGCTGCCGTCTCTCCGACCACTCGTCCCACAGCCAGGATAACGCCGGAGAGAATTCCGGGAACCGCCGCAGGCAGTACGATTTTAAAAATGGTTCTGAGTTTTCCCGCACCCAGTCCGAAGCTTGCCTCTCTGTAGGAAAGCGGTACGGATACCAGCGCCTCCTCGGCCGTCCGCATGATCAGCGGCAGAATCATAATTGCCAGCGTGAACGCTCCGGACAGCATCGAATATCCCCACTCCAGCGCTGTGGAGAAGAACAGCATACCAAACAGTCCGTATACGATCGAAGGAATACCCGAGAGCGTCTCCGCGGTAATTCGGATTATACCCACAACTTTTCCCTGATGATTCGCATATTCCACCAGAAAGATTGCCGCAAATATTCCTAACGGCGCCGCAACCAGCAGTGCGATGCACGTCATGGTCAGCGTATTGAAGGCCGCCGGCAGCAGCGATACATTCTCACTTGTGTATTCCACCGCAAACAGGTCTGCTGACAGATTTGTCACACCCCTGATCAGAATAAACAGAATCAAAAATACCAGTACGCCCACAGCGATCCCGGCCGCTGTCCAGGTAATCCCGGTCAGGAACTTGGAAAACCAGCTCTTTTTATAAGTAACCTCGATTGGCCGATTCGGCTTTTCATTCTCCGGCAGGTTCTGCTCTGCCTGCGCCTCGGAAACTTCCATATTCGTATTTGCCAATTTCACTGTATTACGCATGAGATGCCCTCCTGTTTAACAGAGATACGATCATATTGATCAGCAGAATGAACACGAAGAGTACCACGCCTGTGGCGATCAGCGCTTCCCTGTGCAGTCCTGCCGCGTATCCCATTTCCATTACAATATTGGATGTCAGGGTACGCACTCCGGCGAGAATTCCCTCCGGCATGCGCGTCTGATTTCCCGCTACCATAATAACCGCCATCGTCTCTCCGATCGCACGGCCGATGCCCAGTACGACTCCGGCTACAATACCTGATTTCGCCGCAGGCAGTATCGTAAAGAACACACTGTGGGAATGCGTGGCTCCCAGCGCGAGCGCTCCCTCATAATAGCTCTTCGGCACACTCTGAAGCGACGCCTCTGTGACGCCCACAACGGTGGGAAGAATCATGATGGCAAGCAGGATGGATGCCGTAAGCATTGTGCTTCCGCTCTTTAAAATAAAGAAATCTTTCATTATCGGAACCAGTACAATCATTCCGAAGAAGCCGTACACAACAGACGGAACGCCTGCCATGAGGTTGATGCCTGATTTACAGATGCCGTACAGCTTTTTCGGACAATAATATGCCAGAAAAACGGATGTCAGAAGCGCAATCGGCACACCGATGACAATCGCCCCTGCCGTCACATAAATACTTCCGAGGATCATCGGGAGAATCCCGTACAGGTCATTTCCAGGCTTCCACGTCTGTCCCAGCAGAAAGTCAAACACGCCGATTTTTCCTATTGCAGGCAGTCCGTTCGCGAACAGAAATACGCAGATCAGCAGTACCGCCAGCACGGACGCGCACGCCGCCAGGAAAAATATTACTTTCATAATCATTTCTTTTGCAGCTCTCGCTCTCATAATTTCCTCCTGTCCCGGCAAGGGACCATGTTTATTCTGTAAGATCCGACCATTTTGTGACCTCACCGGTATAAATCTCTCTTACCTGGTCGGAGGTCAGATCGGACACCTCATTGTCCTTATTTATAATTACCGCAATCCCGTCAGTTGCAATCACTGTGGAGACGAGTCCCAGCTCCTGCTCGGAATCCTGCAGGCTGCGCGATGCCATACCGATATCACACAGTCCCTCGTCCGCGGAATTAATTCCCGTCGTGGAATCTGACTGCTGTACTTCAATCTCGGCATCTGTATTTATTTTCATATATGCCTCACTGAGCTTCTCCATAACCGGTGCCACAGAGGAAGATCCGGCTACAACCACTTTGCCCGCAGGCTTGCTTCCCGCGTACGCCTGTGCGCCGTCTACGGAAATATAACCTTCCTCCTCGACGACAGCCTGACCCTCCGCGCTCATGATGAAGTCCACAAAATCCTGCGCCGTTTCGCTCAGATCCTCTTTCGTCACAATGTTAAACGGCCTGCTCACCTTGTATGCCCCGCTCTTTACGTTCTCCGGCGTGGCATCGCTTCCGTCTATTTTCGCCGCCTTGACTGTATCATTTAAAGAACCAAGGGAAATATATCCGATAGCGGAAACATCCTGAGATACCGTCGTCATCATAACCGCCGTACTGTTCGTTACCTGCGCGCCGTCCGTGGTCAGATCCATCTTCCTGCCGTCCGCGTTCTCCTGCTCAATCCCAAACAGCTCGATAAACGCGCTTCTCGTTCCCGATCCGTCCTCTCTGGAAAGCACGTTGATGCCGTTGCGCGCGCCGTCTCCCCTGGCGGAATTGCTCCCCGCGCATCCTGCCAGAAGACTTCCGGCCAGCACAGATACCAGCACAGCTCCCAACAATCTCTTTTTCATAGTTTTATTTCTCCTTTTTTGATTATCATTTCCTTTCAGCAAAACCAATATTATCAATTTTTTGTAAAATCCAAAATCAAATTTTTGTTAAAACTATGTAAATCAAAAAAGGCGCTGCCGCACTGTTTCTTTACAGTATGGCAGCGTCTGTACTCTGACAGCTTTCTATATAAACACGGCGTTACAGAACGAAACCTTCAATAAAATGAAGCGTATCCTGATATACACTCTCACGTGCCTTTTCCAGAAGGATCTCATGGCGCATCTCCGGATAGAGTCTGGCTTTAACATGGTTATAACCTGCTCTTCTCATACATCGAACAGCATGGGCAAATCTGCGGCTTCCGCCAATACAGGGATCTTCCTCTCCGCCCAGGAACAGAATCGGAAGCTTCGGATTCCCGCACACCCATCCGTCTCTGGAATACGTCTCCTTCATCAGTTCAAACAGCGTCAGATATCCGTCAGCCGTGAACGTAAAACCGCACAGGATAGATTCCTCGTATCTGCGCACCACATCCGGGTCGGAACATCCCCACGCAAAACGGCTCTTCTCCTTTCGGAATTTTGCCGCGTAAGGGCCGAAGGAAATCGTCTCCAAAAACTTGCATCTGTGGCGGTCTCCCAGAAAGCGCTTCTGCACGGAAGCAATCGCGATTCCGAGCTGAAGCATCGGATTCCTTGACGGTGAGCCGCACACAATCAGCCCGTCAATCCCGCTGTCGTACTGCTTTGCGTACACGCGCACTGCCAGGGAGCCCATACTGTGACCCAGCAGGATCAGCGGCACTCCCGTCCAGCACTTCCTGGCATACCGGGTGATCTGCCGGAGGTCTTCTACCAGCCCTTTCGCGCCCTGGCCGTACATATAGCCCAGGTCGTTCAATGACTTCACACTGGCGCCATGGCCCCTGTGATCATGAATAATGCTGGCAACGCCGTGATCTGCCAGAAACCGCATAAACTCCAGATATCTTTCCTTGTGCTCGCACATCCCATGGCTGATCTGCACAACCGCGCGCACTTCCTCCGGCTCCACAACCAGCAGTTCCAATTCCAGCCCGTCCACCTGGGACGTAATTTTCCGTTTTTCTTCTCTCATCGTCTTTCTCTCCCAAAAGACTGCGGGGGCCTTCCCATGATGTCTCTCGCACTGCTTTCTCCCGCAGATGCTCTTACAAACAAACGCCTACGATTTCTTTTATTTTTAATGATATCAGTTCCATTCATAAAAAGCAATGAGAATTCCCTTTTCAGATATTGACATTTTTCGCATTCTGATACAGGATATAGATATCATAATTTTTACCAGGAGGTTGTTTTCATGAATACATTACATAATGAACGTCTTTTTCGTTTTATCAGCGAAAGCCCTACCGCATTCCATGCCGTGGAAACGGCACGCCGTCTCCTCACGGAAGCCGGCTATAAGGAGCTTTCCGAGCATGAAGTCTGGAAACTGCTGCCGGGAGGAAAGTACTTTGCGACACGCAATCACTCTTCCATCGCGGCATTTCGAATACCTGTATCTCCCTATTCTCACTTTCAGATCATAGCCAGCCACAGCGATTCGCCTGCCTTTAAGATTAAGGATAACGGTGTCCTTTCTGTAGAAGAGCACTATTCGAAGCTGAACGTTGAAAAATACGGCGGCATGATCGCCTCCAGCTGGTTTGACCGCCCTCTCTCCATTGCAGGCCGCGTCTTTGTGCGCACAGAACAGGGCGTGAAAGAGCAGCTGGTAAATTTGGATCGCGATCTGGCAGTGATCCCCAATCTCGCAGTTCACTTTAATCGCGAGATCAACAGCGGCTACTCCTACAATTTTCAGAAAGATATGCCGGTCCTGATCGGGGACTGCCGCAGAAAAGAACCGTTACGGGAGCTGATCAGCGAAGAACTGAGCGTTTCGCCGGACGATCTGCTCGATATGGATCTCTTCCTCTACTGCCGCCAGCCGGGCGTTCAGATGGGCTCTGATCAGGAATTTATTCTCTGCCCGCGGCTGGACGACCTGCAGTGTGCCTTCTCTTCATTAGTCGGATTCCTGGCGTCCGAAAGCTCTGAAACCGCTGTGCAGATGTCTGTCATTTTCGACAATGAGGAGGTCGGCAGCCAGACGCGTCAGGGCGCGCTCTCCACGTTTCTGAAGGACTGTATCACGCGTATCCGCGACTGTTCCGGCAAATCCGTGCAGGAGCATCTCGCGGCACTGTCCAGGAGTTTTCTTCTCTCCGCAGACAATGGCCATGCAGTGCATCCGAACCATCCGGAGAAGTCCGATGTTTCAAACCGTCCTTACTTAAACGGCGGCGTCCTCTTAAAGTATAATGCCAGCCAGCGATATACCACTGATGCACTCTCCGCCTCCGTGGTCAAGGAGCTCTGTGCCCGGAACAAAATTCCGTACCAGACCTTCTCAAACCGTCCGGATATCGCAGGCGGCTCCACACTCGGCAATCTGTCCATCTCCCAGGTCTCCATCCCGACTGCGGACATCGGCCTGGCGCAGCTTGCGATGCATTCTGCCTGCGAGACAGGCGGCGCGGAGGATACGGAATCCCTCTGCCGTCTGATGACTGTGTTCTATAACACAGACATCCGCCTGCTCTCCGACGGCGGCTTTACCTTCGCGTGATACATCTTTCATCCAGAAGTTCAAAAAAGGGAGACGGCATACCTTACCGTCTCCCTTTTTGCCTATTCATAGATTCTGGGAACTCTCTTCCCGTCAATCCTGCAGATCTGCTCATAATTAAAGCTGCCTGCCAGCCCGGAGAGCTCCTCTGCGGAAATCTCATCCTCTCCGTCACGCCCAATGAGCGTCGCCACATCCTCCACCTGTACATCCGGGATATGGCTGACATCCACCATCATCTGATCCATACAGACTCTGCCGAGGATCGGCGCTCTCTGTCCGTGAATCAGCACGCATCCTTTTGAGGACAGCGCCCGCGGATATCCGTCCGCATAGCCCACAGATACCGTGGCAATCCGCATATCCCTCTCTGTCACATACGTCGCGCCGTAGCTTACGCCTCTGCCCGCCGGAACATCCTTCACATGGATCACATGCGCTTTCCACTCCAGCGCCGGCTGCAGATCGAGCTGCTCTTTATGTACCTCCTCAGAGGGATACAGGCCGTAAGTTACAATTCCGGAACGGACCATATCATACTGCGCTTCATCGAGCTCCATCAGCCCCGCGCTGTTTCCCAGATGCTTCAGCGGAATCTCAACGCCGCGCTCTCTCAGCATCTCTGTCATACGGTCAAACTGCTCCATCTGCTTTCTCGTAAAGCTCTGGTCAAACTGATCCGCACACGAAAGATGGGTAAAAATTCCGTCCACACTGAGATTTTCCATGCCTGCGATCTGCGCGATCCTGTCTGCCTCCGCTTCCTCCACCTGAAAACCGATACGCGTCATTCCGGTATCCACCGCAATATGAAGGCGCCCCTTCTTTCCCATCTTCCCGGCAGTCTCAGAGAGCATCCTGGCATCTTCTATTCGATACACAGACTGGGCGATATCATAGCGTATCATCGTCTCATGTTCCCGCGGCGAGACGTATCCCAGCACCAGAATCGGATGCGTCACACCATTTTCCCGCAGCTCTACAGCCTCCGGAAGCGTCGCTGTCGCATAACAGTCTGCCAGATCAGAGAGCGCCTGCGCAACCCTCACCGCGCCGTGCCCATATCCGTCTGCCTTCACCACAGCCATCACTTTCGTTCCATCTGCCACCCGCCGCTTCACTTCCTGTATGTTGTGGCGTATAGCGTTCAAATTTATTTTAACAAAACATCGAATATAATTTTCCACGTTGCCCTTCTTTCCCGCAGCCTACTTCTCTGCCTTCGGTATTGCGGTATATATATTTTTCACATTTTTCAAAACCACATGTGTCCTTGTGGCGGACACACCCTCAAAGCCCATGAGCTTTCTGTGGATCGCCTCCAGCGCCTCCGGGGAACTGCAGGATATCTTCATAAGGAAATCAAAGTCTCCCGTCTGATAATAGCAGGACACGATCTCATCGAATTCTTTCAGGTTCTCCGTAAAGGAGTCATAATATCTCGGATGTTCCAGACTGACCTCCATCAGAGCGGTCATATGGTTTCCCGTAAGTTTGTCGTCCACGATGATAGTATAGTTTTTGATCACGCCTGTATCCTCCATCTTTCGGATGCGCTCTATAACGGCAGACACAGACAGATGAATGGATTTGCTGATATTGGACGCGGTTTCCCGGGCATTCTTCTGCAGTATTCTAAGTATCTTGTAATCAATATTATCCAAGTATAAATCCTCCGTTTCCTAATCTCATCCTCAGGCTGACGCGCAGAAGCGCGCTCTTCCTGTTCCATTTCCACAATTTCTTATTATAGCAACATCTGCGCAAATGTCCATAAATTTTATAAAAAAATCATACTTCCCCTATAGATTTTACGGCACAATCACTCTTTTCCGAAACATCCTTCTTTCCCACGCAGCTTAAAACCCCCACACAGGCCAGCAAAATCAGAGGAAATATTGCTGCCATCAGAAGCCCGCTTTTCAAATTTCCCCCGAACGCTTCCGATACACTGCCCACGAGGGAAGGTCCCGCACTGCAGCCGATGTCTCCCGCAAGTGCCAGCAGCGCAAACATCGCAGTTCCTCCCTGCGGGCAGTACGCGGATGACAAGCTGAATACACCTGGCCACATAATTCCAACAGACAGACCGCAGAGGCTGCACCCCAGCAATGACAGCAGCGGCATCGGAGCAAATACAGCCAGCAGATACGCAGCAACACACAGGACGCTGCTCAAAGCGATAAACTTTTTCAGATTGATCCGTTCCCCGAAAATCCCGTAAAACACTCTGGACGCCCCCATAAATACCGCAAAGGCACAAGGCCCCATCAAATCTCCCAATGTCTTGGAGACGTTTAGTCCCTTTTCCGCAAAATAAGACGACCATTGGCTCATTCCCTGCTCCGATGCTCCCGAACAGATCATCAGCACAAAGAACAGCCAAAACATCTTCATTGTGAAAAGCTTTCTCATCGGAACCACTTCCTCTTCTTCCCCATAGACCTTCACCGGGGCTCCCGCAAAAAGGAAGACATTAAACAGCGGAACTGCCGCCCACAAAATGGGAAGAATTCTCCAGTTCTCAATTCCGACAGCCGAAAAAAACAGCGTGGACAAAAGCACCACGCCCACATGCCCCCAGCAGTAGAAGGAATGCAGAAGACTCATCGCAGAAGATTTCTCCTCTGTCGGCAGCGCCTCCACAATAGGGCTGATGAGCACTTCAATCAGCCCTCCTCCCACAGCATACAGTGCGATAGCAGCCAGAATTCCCACGTAGCCGTTTCCGAAGAGTTCCGGGAACACGGACAGCCCGACAAGTCCCGCAGCCGCAAAGATATGTGCTGCCACCACTGCTTTCTTATAGCCGATCCGTTCCACGTACCGCGCCGCTGCCAGATCTATCGCGATCTGGAGCAGGAAATTAAAGGTCACAAGGAAACCAATCTGCTCCAGGGAAATCGCGTACTCCCTCTGGAAAGTCACAAACAGCAGCGGCGCAAGATTATTTATAATCGCCTGGGTAATATACCCTATATAGCTGGCATACAGTGTCTTTTTATACTTTCGCTCCATAGTATCTTTCTTTCACTCCTCTCTAAACTTCTTCTTAATTATAAGGAGCATTCTCTCTAAAAGCAAGACATGATCTTTTCATCACGCGCGGAAAATATCGTAAAAATCAGATTTTTAAAATTTTTCAAAAAAACCTGTTGACATTTTCGCGTTTCTATAGTATAGTATCTTTTGTCAGCGGGAACACCGAATGACAGACATAAAAAATGCGCGAGTGGCTCAGTTGGTGGAGCGCG
>CAKNMY010000082.1 GCA_930989745.1 uncultured Lachnospiraceae bacterium
TACAGCAGGGGCGTCTACCCCAAATAAAATAATTGAGGAGGTTCAAAAACATGTCGGAATTAAGTTTTGAACAGATGCTGGATGAATCATTTAAGACAATCAGGAACGGAGAAGTGGTCGAAGGAACCGTTATTGACGTGAAGGAAGACCAGATTATTCTCAATATCGGCTATAAGGCTGACGGTATCCTGACGAAGAATGAGTATTCCAACGACTCTTCAGTCGACCTTACCGCTGTTGCGAAGCCTGGCGACAAGATGGAAGTCAAGGTTCTGAAGGTAAACGACGGAGAGGGCCAGGTTCTTTTAACATATAAGAGACTCGCGGCAGAAAAGGGAAATAAGAGACTGGAAGAAGCTTTCGAGAACAAGGAAGTTCTCAAAGCAAAAGTAACACAGGTATTAAACGGCGGACTGAGCGTAGTGCTCGACGAAGCCAGAATCTTCATTCCGGCAAGCCTGGTATCCGATGTATACGAGAAGGATTTATCCAAGTATGCTGACCAGGAGATCGAATTCGTGATCAGCGAGTTTAACCCGAGAAGAAGAAGAATCATCGGCGACAGAAAGCAGCTGATCGTTGCTGAGAAGGCTAAGATGCAGGAAGAGCTGTTCGCAAGAATTCACCCGGGCGATACCGTAGAGGGTGTGATCAAGAACGTGACAGATTTCGGTGCATTCATCGATCTGGGCGGAGCTGACGGACTTCTGCATATCTCTGAGATGTCCTGGGGCAGAGTAGAGAATCCGAAGAAAGTCTTCAAAGTAGGCGAGAAGATCAAAGTCCTGATCAAGGACATCAACGGCGACAAGATCGCTCTGAGCCTTAAGTTCGAGGATCAGAATCCGTGGCTGAACGCTGCTGAGAAGTATGCGATCGGCAACGTAGTAACAGGAACTGTTGCACGTATGACAGATTTCGGCGCATTTGTTGAGCTGGAGCCGGGAGTAGACGCGCTGCTGCACGTATCCCAGATTTCCAGAGAGCATGTGGAGAAGCCGTCCGACGCGCTGAAGGTAGGACAGGAGATCACAGCAAAGGTTGTAGACTTCAACGAAGAGGAGAAGAAGATCAGCCTGAGCATGAAAGTACTGGAGAAAGCTTCTGAAGAGACAGAAGAGTAAAGAATACAAAAAAGAGGCAGACAGCCATTGCGGCTGCCTGCCTCTTTTTTGAGAAAATCCGGTCAACTCAGGAATTTCAGAACTTCGCGCAGATAGGATTCCAGCAGATCGGCCTTATCGAGCAGATCCGGAGAAAAGGGCGTACAGTATGCGCGGCTTTGATATTCCGGTATGAGAACGGGAGAAATCAGTTGTTCCGGCTGAGGGAGAAAGAGACCCTCGACGTTCTGATAGCAGTTGGAAGCTTTTGCCTTTTCCCGGTACTCCTTGTCCACATAGATCCCTACGCTCTTATGAACTGCGCGGTCCTCCAGCGGAAGATAAAAGTAGTCCTTATAATTGGGATAAAACAGTTTGCGCATCCCCTGTTCCAGATCTGTTTCCAGCCGCCCGGAGGAAGGGGTGAGCAGCAGGCGGTAAGGCGGCTCCTGTACTCTGATTTCGCGCGGCAGCGCCGGAGATTCGTAGGAAAATTCAAGCGCCAGACATCCGTGTTCCCCGGAGTCTGTAAGTTCTGCGCTCTGAAGCTTTACAGAGCCTTCCATGACGCGCAGATAATTCAGGATCGGCAGGATCCGAACCATTCCCTCTATATCCTCAGCGTTATGTAAGAGCAGGCACTTCAGAAGGCGCTCATCCGCGGTGCGCAGGTATTCCTGATATACTTCGATGAGTTCTCCGCCGGAAAACGGATCTTCTCTTTGATAGCCCATAAAATTTTCGACATCTTTTTGTTTCATTTGTGAAAAATTCATCAATTTTTTCAGAGGTCTGATACAGCGGAAGAGATCCACGCTCTCGAGATTGTCCAGGCGAATTTCCATTTCATAGAAAGCGGCTTTGTGCTTCAGATAGGGAAGGTCAAACCCCTCTCCGTTATAGTGAACGATCCGCTGAAAACCGGCAGCTAATGTGTAAAATTCCTGTAAAATCTCCTCTTCCTCGGCAGGCTTCTGCGCGAGATACTGCGTCAGGTGAAGCGTATCTCCCTCCAGGCAGGCGGCGCCGATCAGATAGAGATGAGAGCGTTTCCAGTACAGTCCCGTTGTCTCGATATCGAAAAAAAGAGTTGGAATATTCTGCTGGAATTCCGGCGGTATGCATAAATTTTCAATTGACATTGATTTTTTATTAACAATCATTGGAATTGCACTCCTTTTTGAAATTGTATATAATTATAAAGGAAATCAGGCAAAAAATACAGAGACTATTTCAGAAATTTGTCTGCGACTGTGCGATACCCGGCACACCGGTGCCGGGTATTTCACACGTATCAAGAAGAAAAGGAGGACTACATATGGGGCTTTTAACATTTAAGGGCGGCATTCATCCATATGACGGGAAAGCGCTGTCCAAGGACAAGCCGGTCCGCAGGCTTCTTCCAAAGGGACAGCTTGTCTACCCACTGTCCCAGCATATCGGAGCACCGGCAAAGCCTGTGGTGAAAAAGGGTGACCATGTACTTGCAGGCCAGGTGATTGCTGAGGCGGGAGGCTTTGTATCCGCACCGATACACGCGTCCGTGTCCGGAACCGTCAAGGGGATTGAGGATCGCCTCACAAACGTAGGAAACATGACTTCCTGCATTATCGTTGAAAATGACGGGGCGTATGAGAGCGTGGAATTCCATCCGGCAGAACCGGAGAAGCTTTCGAAGGAAGAAATCCTCGCGCGCATCCGTGAGGGAGGCGTTGTGGGAATGGGAGGAGCCGGATTCCCCACCCACGTAAAACTCGCGCCGAAAGAGCCGGATAAGATTGATTACGTTCTGGTAAACGGAGCGGAGTGTGAGCCGTACCTGACAAGCGACTACCGCAGAATGCTGGAGGAGCCGGAACTGATCGTCGGAGGACTGAAGGTGATGCTGCGGCTGTTTGACAACGCAAAGGGATATATCTGCGTGGAGGACAATAAGCCGGACTGCGCCGAGAAGCTTCGCCAGGCATGTCAGGGAGAGGACAGGATCGAGGTCAAAGTCCTGAAGACAAAATACCCGCAGGGCGCGGAGCGTATGATGATCTACGCTGCGACCGGAAGGAAGATCAATTCCTCGATGCTTCCGGCAGACGCCGGCTGCGTGGTGGACAACGTGGACACTGTAGCAGCTGTCTATAAGGCGGTTGTACTCGGAGAACCGCTGATGCACCGCACGGTGACCGTGACCGGAGACGCGATCAGAGATCCGCAGAATTTCTGTGTCTGCACGGGAACCAATTACGCGGAGCTGATCGACGAGGCGGGCGGTTTTGTGACGGAGCCGCAGAAGGTGGTATCCGGAGGTCCTCTGATGGGATTTGCGCTGTACGATCTGAACATTCCGGTGACGAAGACTTCCTCCGCCGTACTCTGCATGAAAGAGGACATTGTAAGCAGCAGCGAGCCGACGGCGTGCATTAACTGCGGGCGCTGCGTGGATGTCTGTCCGGGAAGAGTTCTTCCGGCCAAGCTCGCGGTCTTTGCGGAGCACCATGATGAGGAGAATTTCCTGAAGTATAACGGCCTGGAATGCTGCGAGTGCGGCTGCTGCAGCTATATCTGTCCGGCGCGCCGGCCGCTTACCCAGGCGATCAAGTCTATGCGCAAGATCGCACTTGCGCACCGGAAGAAATAGGAGGAAAAAATGATGGAAAAACTGCGTGTATCCTCCAATCCGCATGACCGTTCCCGGATGACGACGAACCAGATCATGCTGATGGTAGTGATTGCATTGCTTCCGACCACAGTGTTCGGAATCTTTAATTTCGGCCTGAACGCGTTTCTGCTGATCGTCATTTCGATCGCCACCTGTGTTCTGACCGAGGGAATCTATGAGAAACTGATGCATAAAAAACTGACGGTCAAAGACTTCAGCGCGGTTGTGACTGGACTTCTGCTGGCGCTGAACCTTCCGCCGGAAGCTCCGTGGTGGATACCGATCCTGGGCGGAGTGTTTGCAATCCTGATTGTAAAGCAGCTCTTCGGAGGACTGGGACAGAATATTATGAACCCGGCTCTGGCTGCGAGATGTTTCCTGCTGCTGTCCTTTACGGGCATTATGACCGATTTTTCCGTGTCATCCTACGCGCAGAAGCATGTGGCTGACGCGGTATCCAGCGCGACGCGCCTGGCGGATATCAAGGCGGGAGCAGAGATAGACGGCACCATGCTGCTCGATATGTTTGTGGGAAATATCAAGGGTACGATCGGAGAGACTTCCGCAATTGCGCTTCTGATCGGAGGAATCTTCCTCGTAGCGATGAAAGTGATCAGCCTGCGCATCCCGCTGACCTATATCGCCAGCTTTGCGATTTTCTATATGATTTTCGGCGGACACGGAGCGGATCCGATGTATCTTGCGGCAGAACTGTGCGGCGGCGGCCTGATGCTCGGCGCATGGTTTATGGCGACAGATTACGTGACCGCGCCTCTTACGAGAAGCGGACAGATCGTCTACGGCGTGATACTCGGAATCCTCACGGGTATTTTCCGTGTATTCGGCGGCTCGACAGAGGGCGTATCTTATGCGATCATTTTCTCCAACCTGCTGGTACCGCTGATTGAGCGCGTGACTGTACCGAAAGCATTTGGCAAAGGAGGGAAGCGGCATGAATAAACTGATCAAAGACGCACTTGCCCTGACGGCGATCACTGTGGTCTCCGGACTTCTTCTGGGCCTTGTCTACGGAATCACGGAGGAGCCTATCGCCAGACAGCAGGAGAAGGCACAGATGGAAGCCTACCAGGAGGTATTTCCCGATGCCGAGAGCTTTGAAGACTACATAGATGCCGGAGACGAGACCATGCGCGAAGTGCTGGATGAAAACGGCTACGGGGCGCAGGAAATCGACAAGATGGTAAAAGCAGTCGACGCGGATGGAAATCAGCTCGGCTTTGTAGTGACCGTGACAACCTCGGAAGGTTACGGCGGAGATATCCAGTTTACCATGGGAGTGGCGGACGACGGCACTCTGAACGGAATCTCCATCCTGTCAATCAGCGAGACAGCCGGACTGGGAATGAAGGCAGACACCGAGGAATTTAAGGGACAGTTCGCCGGAAAAAATGTCGAGGAATTCCAGTATACGAAGAACGGAGCGTCCGCAGACAATGAGATCGACGCTCTGAGCGGAGCGACGATCACGACGAACGCCATGACAAACGGCGTCAACGCGGGACTGTGCGCTTTCCGCGAGGCGGAGAAAGGAGGAAATGAGTGATGAAACCAAATACACCTGCCGAGCGTCTCTATAACGGACTGATCAAAGAGAATCCGACCTTTGTGATGATGCTGGGAATGTGTCCGACACTGGCGGTAACCACGTCGGCAATGAACGGCCTGGGAATGGGACTGACTACCATGGTAGTGCTCACAATGTCCAATATGATCATTTCCCTGCTCAGAAAAGTAATTCCGGACGGTGTCCGTATGCCCGCGTTTATCGTTATCGTGGCTTCCTTCGTGACGATCGTACAGTTCCTCCTGGAGGGATTTATTCCGGCGCTCTATTCGTCGCTGGGCATTTATATCCCTCTGATCGTGGTAAACTGTATCATTCTGGGAAGAGCGGAGGCATACGCTTCCAAGAATAAAGTGGTTCCGTCCATCTTCGACGGAATCGGAATGGGCCTGGGATTTACCCTGGGACTTACGAGCATCGGAATCTTCCGCGAGATTCTGGGAGCAGGCCAGATCTTCGGCTTCCAGGTGATGCCGTCTTCCTATGAGCCCATCACGATCTTTATCCTGGCGCCGGGAGCATTCTTTGTGCTTGCCATGCTGGTTGCCCTTCAGAATAAGCTGAAGATGAAGAAAGACCCCGAAGTCAAGACAGAGTGCGGCTCCGGCTGCGCGTCCTGTACCAACAGCGCCTGCGGCGGAAAGCTGCTGAATTCGGACAAATAAGGAGGAAGAACCGTGAAAGAATTATTAATTATTGCCATCGGCTCCGCCATTGTCAACAACGTGGTACTGAGCCAGTTCCTCGGCTTATGTCCGTTCCTCGGCGTATCCAAGAAAATTGAGACGGCCGCGGGAATGGGAGGAGCGGTAATTTTCGTGCTGACGCTGTCCTCCTTCGTGACGAGCCTGGTATACAGCTATATCCTGGTGCCTGCCGATCTGACCTATCTGCAGACCATCGTATTTATCCTCGTGATCGCTGCCCTGGTACAGCTTGTGGAAATGGTGCTGAAGAAGATGATGCCGGCGCTCTATAAGAGCCTCGGAGTCTATCTGCCTCTGATCACCACCAACTGCGCGGTGCTCGGAATTGCGATCATCAACGTGCAGAAAGAATACAACGTGCTGGAGGGAACAGTCAACGGATTTGCGACAGCAGTAGGCTTTACGATCGCGATCATTCTGATGGCGGGACTCAGAGAGAAAATTGAATATAACGACATACCGAAACCATTTCAGGGAATGCCCATCGTACTGCTGACCGCAGGCCTGATGTCCATCGCATTCTTTGGATTTTCCGGTCTGATTTAAGGAGGGAACGAAATGATAGGAGTAATCATTGCATCCGCCCTGGTGGTGGGCGGAACCGGTCTGATCATCGGACTTCTCCTGGGCGTGGCGGGAAAGAAATTCGCGGTGGAGACGGATGAGAGAGAAGTCCAGGTAAGAGAACAGCTTCCGGGCAATAACTGCGGCGGCTGCGGATACCCGGGCTGCGATGGACTCGCCGCGGCGATCGCCGCCGGGAAAGCGCCTGTAAACGCCTGCCCTGTGGGAGGACCGCCCGTCGCGAAGGCGATCGGCGCGATCATGGGCCAGGAAGTGGAGGAAGGCACCCGCATGAGAGCCTATGTAAAATGTTCCGGCGACTGTGAAAAGGCAAAGGAAAATTTCACCTACACCGGAGTGGAAGACTGTGAGATGATGGCTTTCGTACCGGGAAGCGGAGCCAAGGCGTGCCGTTACGGCTGTCTCGGCTACGGCGCCTGCGTAAAGGCGTGTCCGTTTGACGCGATCCACATTGTCAACGGAATCGCAGTGGTGGACAAGGAGGCGTGCAAAGCGTGCGGCGCCTGCGTGGGAAAATGTCCCCGGCATCTGATTGAGCTTGTTCCGTATGACCAGAAGGTAACTGTGGCATGCAGCTCCAAAGATAAGGGAAAAGCCGTGATGGACGCATGCTCTCTGGGCTGCATCGGATGTAAGAAGTGTGAGAAGACCTGTCCGAATGACGCAATCCATGTGACGGACAACGTGGCGCATATTGACTATGAAAAATGCACGAACTGCGGCGCCTGCAAGGCGGCATGTCCCCGCAAGTGCATTCTCTAGGAGAACAAAAGACTATGGAAAAGAGACATTCACGCGGCACTGCGGTCATTTTAACAGCCGCGGCAGTGCTGCTGGCGGCAGCGGTGGCATGCAGTGTGCTGTACCGCCGCTCCGCCGAGGAGGAACCCCTGACAAGACAGGGGTTCTTCTTTGATACGGCAATCACAATCACAATCTACGGACAGGAAGAGGATGAAGAATTGCTGGACGGCGTTTTTGAAATCTGCACAGACCTGGAGAACACCTTCAGCCCGACGCTGGAGAACAGTGAGCTGTACCGGATCAATCACCGCACAGAACAGCAGATAGAGGTGTCTGACGACATGGCGGAGGTTGCGCGCCTGGCGATCGAATGGTATGAACGGACGGAAGGAAAACTGGACTTTACAATCGCACCTCTTCTGGAACTCTGGGATTTTAAAGCGGAGGATGCCTCTGTTCCGGATGCGGACAGTATCCGTGAAGCTCTGACCCATGTGGAAGGATCCGCCGTGCATCTGGACGGAAATCTTCTGAGCTTTGACAGAGAGGATATACGGCTGGATTTCGGAGCATTTGCGAAGGGCTATGCCGCTGATCGGATCAAGGCGTATCTGACGGATTCCGGAGTGGAAAGCGGCCTCATTAATCTGGGCGGAAATGTTCTGACAATCGGAGCAAAGCCGGACGGAGAACCGTGGACGATCGGGATTCAGAAGCCCTTTGCCGAGCGAAACGAGACTTCCAGAATCCTGGAATGTACAGACCGCTCTGTGGTATCCTCAGGAGTCTATGAGCGATACTTTGAACAGGATGGAAAAATCTACAGCCATATCCTGGATCCCGACACAGGCTACCCTGTGGAAAACGGCCTGTGGCAGGTCACGATCGTATCCGAAAGCTCTGCCATCGGCGATGCCCTGAGTACTTCGTGTATGCTGCTGGGAAAGGGAAAAGGAGAAGAGCTGGCGCAGGAAGCGGGAGCGGAGGCAGTCTACTGGGAAGAAGCGCAGGATACATTCAGCTTTGACGGGAACTGAGGGCGTATGCTATAATATTGCCAGAAATAATTCGTTCCGAAAGTGATAATATTATGAAAAGAAAAAGAACAAAGCATCTGGAATTTATTATAGGGGATATCGCGGCACTGGAATTGGCAGTTCTGATAGCGTTCTATCTGCCGGCCGGAGGAGAGAACACACTGCTCTCCGGGTATATTCAGGTGGGATTTCTCACCGCTGTGCTGATGCTGTGTATCAGTTTTTTCAAAGATGGCTATAATAATATACTGAGACGGGGATATCTGGTCGAAACGATGTCTGTGTGCAGGCTGATGCTGGCGGTCTGGGCGATTGAGCTGCTGTATCTGTTTCTGATAAAGTCACCGGTCATATATATCAGAACAATCCTGGTGTCGATCTGGATTATGAGTACGGTCCTGATCTGCGCGGAGAGATTGCTCCTGAAGAAGCTGCTTCGCTGGAAATTTTCCAAGATGGACTATGCAAGCAATGTATTGGTGATTGCGTGTGAGGAACAGGCGGATACGATCATGAACAAACTCTCTGCCAGCCAGTTCTCGTCCTTTTACGTTGCCGCGATGTGCATTGTCGGCGGGGAAAGCGGGCATGCCGCGAAGTACGGCGGCAGAATCGCGGAAGTCAGCGAAAAAGACCTGATGGAATACGTGACGGTAAATGTGATCGACGAAATCGTTATCAGCATTCCGTCGGACCCGCGGAAAGAGGAAGTGCTGACCAAGCGGTTTCTGAACATCGGGATCGTGGTGCACATCTATATGGAGCAGCATGTCGCTGCGTTTGCGAATACGCAGGTGGAGTATATCAATGGAATCAATGTGCTCACCTGCTACAATCGGGAACTCTCCAGAGCGGGATTATTCTGCAAGCGCATTTTCGATATCCTCGGAGGGCTGGCAGGACTTCTGGCAGCAGTTCTGATCGGCATTGCGATTGCTCCGTTTATCTACCGGGCGTCCCCCGGTCCCCTCATTTTTTCCCAGATCCGCGTGGGGAAGAACGGAAGAAAATTTCGGATCTATAAATTCCGCTCCATGTATATGGACGCGGAGCAGCGCAAACAGGAGCTTGCCGAGAAGAACGAAATGAACCAGTATATGTTCAAGATGAAAGATGATCCGAGAGTAATCAAAGGGATCGGGCATTTTATCCGGGAACGCAGCCTGGATGAATTTCCGCAGTTCTTCAATGTCTTAAAGGGCGATATGAGCCTTGTGGGAACCAGACCTCCGACTGTAGACGAATACGAGAAGTACGAATTTGATCATAAGAAGCGTCTGTGCATGAAGCCGGGAATTACCGGATTGTGGCAGATCAGCGGACGGAATGATATTTCTGATTTTGATGAGATTGTAGAGCTGGACTGGAAGTACATAGACAACTGGTCCATGGGACTGGATTTAAAGATTCTGGCTAAAACGGTTATTACGGTGCTTTCAGGAAAAGGAGCGAGATGACGCGATAGCTGCAGGAGGCCGGTCTCGGAGAGGAGCAGGATGAAAGACAAGAAGTTTGAAAGAATACTCCGCACGAAAAGTGAACTGAAAAGAGCCGTAAATGAAGGAGAGATGAAGGTGTTTCTGCAGCCCCAGATCTGTGTGAGCAAGCACAGGATTTACGGTTTTGAAGCGCTTGTGCGGCGGGAACATCCTGTTTTCGGCATATTGAGTCCGCATGAATTTCTGGATGATATGAACCGGATGCATATGATGGAGGAATTGGACTATTTTGTATACAGGGAAGTATGCCTGCTCCTGAAAAAGCGCATGGAGGAAGGCAGACCGCTGTTCCGCGTCTCCTGTAATTTCTGCAGAAAGCAGTTCATGGATCCCGGATTTGCGGAGCAGATCACTGCGATTGCGGAGGAATACAGAATACCGCCGAAGTATCTTGCGCTGGAAATGATAGAGGGCCAGGCGTTTCAGAAGCCTGCAAACGGTATTGTTCAAAAGAATGTGAAGCTCTTGCGGGCCAGGGGATTTACGGTATGCCTGGATGACTGCGGGGCGGACGTCTCATCGATCGGCGATCTGATGATTGACAGTATCGGACAGATCAAGCTGGATAAGCGGCTCACGGATTCGATTGAACGGGAAAATGTCCAGATACTGGTAACAGGCCTCTGCCAGATTGCACTGCAGCTGCAGTGCTGTGTGGTGGGCGAGGGGATCGAGACCGAGCAACAGCTGAATGATATGAGAAAATGCGGAGTCGATATTGTTCAGGGATTTTACTATTATAAGCCAATGGAATTTCGGGCGGCTACGGAGCTGTATGATCTGCAGAATGGGATGAATGGATAAATAGTGTGCTGTCCAAGCAGATAAGGGAATACGACGGGAATGAAAGATGGATTTCAGCTAGAGCTGAGTATAAAAATAGCCAGAGTGCTTTTGGAAAATGGGAATGGGATGCACTCTGACTAAAATAGAACTTGGAAATAATGCGTTCTATGAAAGAGAATATACCATATTTTTCCAAAATAGTAAAGTGTTTTTTGAAAAAATGTTTATTTTATGCAAATGATGTGCTCTATGAGATATGTTCAGACCTTTTGGATGATGAGATTGGTAGTGGTTTAACAGAATCGGAATGATCATTTGCTGGCTGTTGAGTAAGTTTGCTTCGCGGCTTAGCTGTCAGCTCTCACCCACTGCTCTACAAGCTCAATGCTGACATGAGCAGCCTGAGCAACCGTCTCAATGGGCAGTCCCATGCTGACAAGAGATAAGGCTATTTCTCTGGTAGCCTTCAGTTCCCCTTCTTTAATGCCCTCTTTGATGCCAGCCTTCCTGCCTTCCTCACGACCCTTATTTTCAACTCTGTCTAATACATCACACATTGTACGGGGCCCTCCTTCCTTACCGTTATGATATGCCTCCTCAAATCGATAATCTCCCGTCATGACGCTAAGAAGCTGCAGCGTTTCCTGCACATGTCTGATTTCGCGTGATCCAGGAATATAATCCCCATTTTTCTGTTTCTGTACAAAGTAATCTGCAACGATGCGGAAATCACTCTGAAACAGATCCACCTGCTCCGGAGACAGATAGGCAATCTCAAACAGGTTTATCTTATAATCGTTTATGTAGGGATCGAACCGGGGAGGTATTTTCAGCCGTTCCTTCAGGCTGAGTGGTTTTTTCCAATGACCGTTATATCCAAAGTATAGAACAAGTGTTACGACAGGATATCTGCTTTTGGCTGTATTGTCCGCCAGAAGCTGCGCCCGGTATTCGGCACCATCGTAGCCTATCACCCGCAGAGGCATATCCGGGTCAGGGGCGGTCTGATTTTCCAAACCGATACAGGCGACACGAATATTGCCCTTTTTCCAGCGTTTTGAGACATCACGCTCTATTTCGCGGAGCTTTCCATCCGTCTTATAATAAGAACGGGGAGCTTGGTCTTCGAGGTCATAGGCTGTTACAATTTTTTCTCCGTCAAATAGAAGAACATTAACAATGTCGGAGAATACATCGTTATATGCTTCAAGAGTTTTTTCGGCAGTATCTTTTTCTGCCACGCGGTCACCGCCTTTCGTCTGATATTT
>CAKNMY010000083.1 GCA_930989745.1 uncultured Lachnospiraceae bacterium
CTCTGTCAGGATATACTCGCGCGCCTCTTTCGTTCTCGCGATCGCCTCTTCAATGATCTGTCTGGTCAGACCGTGGATCTTGATATCCATCTGAATTGCTGTGATACCGTCGTGTGTACCAGCTACCTTAAAGTCCATATCTCCGAAGAAATCCTCAAGGCCCTGGATATCTGTCAGAACGATGTAATCATCGTCCGTCTCACCTGTCACAAGTCCGCAGGAAATACCTGCTACCGGTTTCTTGATCGGAACGCCCGCTGCCATCAGGGACATCGTGGACGCACATATACTTGCCTGAGAGGTGGAACCGTTGGACTCAAAAGTCTCGGATACGGTACGGATCGCATACGGGAACTGCTCCTCTGTGGGCAATACCGGAACCAGCGCGCGCTCTGCCAGCGCTCCATGTCCGATCTCACGGCGTCCCGGTCCTCTGGACGGCTTTGTCTCACCTACCGAGTAGGACGGGAAGTTATAGTGATGCATATAGCGCTTGGATGTCTCGAACTCATCCAGTCCGTCGAGTCTCTGAGCCTCTGACAGAGGAGCCAGTGTGGTGATGGTGCAGATCTGGGTCTGTCCGCGGGTAAACATCGCGGATCCGTGTACTCTCGGGATCAGATCGATCTCTGCAGCCAGCGGACGGATCTGTTTGATCTCTCTTCCGTCAGGACGCTTGTGATCCTTTAAGATCATCTTGCGGACAGTCTTCTTCTGATACTGATAAACTGCCTCTCCGAGAACAGCCAGCCATTCCTCATTGTCTGCGAATGCCTCTTCGAGCTTCTCTGTTACTTTTCTGATATTCTCTTCTCTCGTCTGCTTGTCGTCGGAGAATACTGCCTCCTCCATCTCAGCAGGCGGAACAATCTCTCTGATTGCCGCGAACAGTTCCTCCGGAACCGCGCAGGACTCATATGTGTGCTTCTCTTTTCCGCACTCTGCCACAATCTTGTCGATGAACGCGATGATCTCCTGATTCACCTCATGCGCCTTGAAGATCGCCTCGATCATCTTTGCTTCCGGAATCTCGTTCGCTCCGGCTTCGATCATGATGACTTTCTCTCTTGTGGACGCTACCGTAAGCTGTAAGTCAGACAGCGGCTTCTGTGCCAGGGACGGGTTTACGATCAGCTCGCCGCCGATCATTCCGATCTGAGTTGCCGCGCACGGTCCGTCGAACGGGATGTCGGAGATGCAGGTCGCAATGGAAGAGCCCAGCATTGCCACTACCTCCGGATTGCACTCCGGATCCACGGACATTACCATATTGTTCAGTGTTACGTCATTTCTGTAATCCTTCGGGAACAGCGGACGCATCGGACGGTCGATCACGCGGGAAGTCAGGATCGCGTGCTCGCTCGCCTTGCCCTCTCTCTTGTTGAATCCGCCCGGGATCTTTCCGACAGCATACATCTTCTCCTCATATTCCACACTCAGCGGGAAAAAGTCAATGCCCTCTCTCGGCTTATCGGACGCGGTTGCTGTGGACAGTACGACAGTGTCGCCGTAGTGCACCAGAGCTGCACCGTTTGCCTGCTTTGCCACGCGGTCAATATCTACGGTCAGGGTTCTGCCCGCAAGTTCCATGGAAAAACTCTTGTACATATTTTCTCTCCTTTTCTTTTTCCGGCAGCTCCCTTTCCCGAAACTACTGAAAAATGCACAAGATGTCTTATGCCCTTTTCAGTGGTCCCGGATACTCGGCGCCGCCTTATTCACTTTCTTTTTCGGATTTAAGAAACGGACGGAATCTCTTCCGCCCGCCTTGTAAATACCTGATTATTTTCTGATTCCCAGTTTTTCAATTAAAGCACGGTATCTCTCGATATCAGTTTTCTTTAAATATGCCAGCAGACCGCGGCGCTGACCAACCATTTTCAGAAGTCCTCTTCTGGAATGATGATCTTTGTGATGCTCCTTTAAGTGCTCTGTCAGCTCATTGATTCTTGCTGTTAAAACTGCTACCTGAACCTCCGGTGAACCTGTGTCGCCCGGTGTTCTTGCGTACTCGGCCATAATAGCCTGCTTCTTTTCCTTAGAAATCATGTTCTTTGTCCTCCTTAAATTTTATAACCGCCTCTGATTAAGAAATGGTCGGAGTGTCCGATATCTGAATCAGGGCTGAGACTTACCTTAGATACTATATCATAAAGACCAGCTTCTGTAAAGGAAAAATTCGGAATCTTTCCATCTAAATTTACGTTCATGCCGACCGGTTATACTGGGTTTTCTGCTGTCTCCTCTTCCTCGCGGCTGTTCTCTAAAATGGCAAACGCGATATTGGTCGCGTGATCCGCCACACGCTCAAGGCCCGATACGATATCTGAGAAAATCATGCCTGCCTCCGGCGTACACTCGCCTTTTGTCAGACGCTCGATATGCTTCTGCTGCAGCTCGCGCTCCTTCTCATCGATGCGGTCCTCCAGTTCCCGGATCTCTTCCATGTGCGTGGTGTCGTTGTGAGAAAACATCTCAATCGCGTACGTGGTGATCTTAATTACCATATCCAGCATATCTGAGAGGTCCTTCTCTCCCTGCCTGCTGAACGTCACATTGTCTTCTCTGCGCATCACGGCGGCATCCGCGATATTCTCCGCATGGTCACCAATGCGCTCAATATCGTTCACTACATGGAACAGGGCTCCGATGCTGCGCGCGTCATCAATCGGCAGCGTGCTCTGGTTCAGATCCACAAGATAATTTGTGATCCTGCGGTCCAGGAAATCAATGGTCTTCTCAACTTTGTAGACCGTATTCAGATCTTCCTCGTCAATCGTCACCAGCGCATTCATGGCACGCGTCAGATTGTTGACTGCCATTGAGCCCATATTCTCCATCTCCTGCACCGCCTGAAGAACAGCGGTTGTCGGGGAGAATACGGAATTTTTTCCGATAAACTGCAGCTCGCACGCCTGCAGGTCCGCCGGCTCTGCCTTCCCGGTATTCTTCTCCGGAATAATGAAATATGTGGCCTTTACAATCCAGTTCACAAACGGGAACAGCATAATGACTTCACAGACCTTAATCAGCGTATGCGCGTTCGCCACGCTTCTGCTGATATTTTCTCCGGATATCCGGTAAATAAAGTCTACAATCGGATCCAGCGCGAAGGCAAAGATCACAAGGAAAATGGCAGTTCCGAAGATATTGAACAGGAAATGAATCCAGGCAGCCCGTTTTGCCTCCCGCTTGCCGCCCAGACTCGCGATCAGGGCGCTGACACAGGAACCGATATTGCAGCCCATGATAATGAACAGACAGATCGGAAGTTCCAAAAGTCCCTGGGTAGCCAGCAGCAGCACGATGCCGACGGTCGCCGATGAACTCTGCAGCACTGCCGTCACCGCGAATCCCACCAGAACGGCCAGATAGTGGTTTGTCAGCGATCCGAGGATCTCCACAATCTGCGGGGAGTCCTTCAGGGTACTCATGGCGCCCGACATGGTAGAGAGACCCACAAACAGAACGCCGAAGCCCAGAATCACTTCTCCTATCTTCTGTATATTGTTATTTTTGCAGAACATCAGCATGATCACGCCCGCCATGACAAACAGCGGCGCAACCTCCGACAGGTTGAACGCAATAAGCTGCGAGGTTACAGTGGTTCCGATGTTCGCTCCCAGAATCACGCCCGCGGCGTTTGTCAGGCTCATAAGTCCCGCGTTTACGAAACTGACCACCATGACCGTAGTGGCGCTGGAAGACTGGATAACCGCAGTGAATACAGTACCCACGAGAATTCCCAGGATCCGGTTTTTCGTAAACATCTCCAGGATTCTCCGCATCTTGGCCCCGGCGGCTTTTTCGAGGCCGTCGCTCATCATCTTCATTCCGTAGAGGAAGAAGCCCAGTCCGCCGATCAGAGAAAATACTATGCTCATCTTTTGACTCCTTATAGTTCGGGGAATATCTCCCCTCTTTTGTAAAGCCTTTGCAAAGTTTATGTTAAATCTTTGTAAAGGCTCTATTACTACTATAAAGGATAACCAAAAGTTTGTCCATACATAATCAAAAAATCTTTTCCGTTTTTTTCATCCTCTGCCAACTGGGCACGCAGCTCAGTGAGAGATGGAAACTTCTTCTCTCTGCGCTGATAATTCAGAAATTTCACGGTAGCCTCATGTCCGTACAGCGTACTGGTGCATCCAAACAAGTGTGTCTCCACACCCATAAAGCCGCCGTCTACCGTGGGCTTCGTCCCTACATTGCTGACTCCCCCGAAGGTCTGTCCCGCCACAGATGTGACCGTGGTATAGACACCCCTGGGCGGAAGAAGCTTCTCATCCGCGGGCACCTGGTTAATTGTGGGAACGCCGATGACAGGCCCTCCCATGCCGCGGCCGTGAACGATCTCCCCGCGGACAAAGTATTCATACCCCAGCAGCTCATTGACTTTTGCCATATTTCCCTCGGCAAGCTCCTCACGGATGTAAGTGCTGCTGATATCCCGCGTTCCGTCAGTCTCTTTTTCCAGAACCTCTGCCGCAAAACCGTACTCCCGGCCCATGCGCTCCAAAAGTTCAGGAGTGCCGCGGCGGCCGTGTCCAAAGTGAAAATCCGTGCCGATGACAACGCAGGCAGCGCGCAGCCTCTTCACCAGATACTCCCTGACAAACTCCTCGGCCTCCATCTCCATGATCTCCCGCACAAACGGGCACTCGATCAGCAGATCGGTCCCCATTGCCTCGAGAACATCCGCACGCTCGCTGTTCGTCAGCAGCAGCCTCTGCTTTTTGCCGCTCAGCCGGCTCACCGGGGAAACGTCGAATGTAAATACCGTGGCTCTGAGTCCCTCTCTTTGGCGCTGCAGCACTCTCCTCAGCAATTTCTGATGACCGCGGTGCAGGCCGTTGAACTTTCCCAGAGTGATCACCGTGGGCGCGTCCGAGAAAAAATCAATCGTGTTTCTTATATATCTCATATTCGTTTCAGCCTTTTCTATCGCATCAAAACATCTTTACAGGCTTTAACCGCTCCTGAGCGCGTTCCACCGCGAAAATGCCTATAAAGCGTCCGGTACTGTCATACATCCGGACCTGAGCTCCGTCTTCATCGGATTCAGCGACAGCCTGCCGGAGCGGTACAGGATTTCCGTTGGCAAGCAGCCTGTCCGCAGCCGGGTCGCACTGTGCTCTCGGAAGCGTGTCAAACATCTCCTCTACGCTTACAAGACATTCTTCCGCGCGCCCCTGGTGCGCCAGAGCTTCCACTTCTCCCAGCGTCAGGGCGTCCTCAATGCAGAAGCGCCCCACACGGGTGCGCAGCAGTTCCTCCATGCAGCCGCCGCAGCCGAGCTTCTCGCCGATATCGTGGCAGAGCGTGCGGATGTACGTGCCTTTGGAACATCTGACACGGATCCTTACCCGCGGAAGCTCCGCGCCGAGAACCTGAATCTCATAAAAGTGCACCTTCCGCGCCTTTCTCTCAACTTCTATGCCCTCACGCGCCAGCTCATAGAGTTTTCTGCCGTTGACTTTCAGTGCAGAGTACATCGGCGGAATCTGCTCCTGTTCCCCCACAAAGCTCCGGATGCAGGCTCGCACCTCCTCCTCTGAGAGGCGCCCTGCTCCCTCGGGGTCTTCCCGGAGCGTTGTGCCGCCGGCATCCTGCGTATCCGTGGTGCGTCCAAGCAGAAGGACAGCTTCATACTCTTTTCCCTCGTCGGTCAGCAGCGCGCACAGCTTTGTCGCCTTTCCCAGGCAGACCGGAAGCACGCCGCGGGCATCGGGGTCCAGCGTTCCCGTGTGCCCGATCTTCTTCTGCCGGAGAATCCCGCGCAGCTTCGCCACCACGTCATGGGAGGTAAATCCCGGCTCTTTGTATATATTCAGAATTCCATCCATCTGTTACCTTTCTCCGCTCTTCAACTGAATCTCTATATATTTTGTGATATTGTTGATCACATCATACACAGAGCCCTGCAGCGTACAGCCGGCAGCGCGCGTGTGGCCGCCCCCGCCGAACACTGCGGCGATCTTGCTCACATCCACTTTCCCGTTTGAGCGCATGCTCACCTTAAACTGCTGCGCTGCCGTCTCATAGAGGAACAGAGCCACTTCCACGCCGCGGGTAGCCCGCAGATGGCTTACAATTCCGTCGAGGTCCTTCGGCTCCACGCCGTAGAACTTCATCTCTTTCTGGCGCACAATTCCGATAATGCACTGACCGTTCATGATCATGATACTCTCAGTCAGAGTCCTTCCCATGATCTGATTCTGTACATACGTCTTCATACTGAAGGTGGAATCCGTGATCCAGGAAGCGTCGATTCCCTTTTCCAGCAGCATCGCGGCCATGCGCAGCGTGCGCGGAGAAGTGCAGGAATACTGGAACACGCCGGTATCGTGTATAATGCCCATGTACAGTGCCTCCGCGCATGCCCGGCTGATCTTCTCATGGTCCATCAGGCCGCAGAGCACTTCACATGTAGCGCTCGCGTCCGGCTCAATATGGTTGATATCGCCTATTCCTGTATTTGTCACATGATGGTCGATACTTACGACCTTTTTCATATTCTCAAGGCAGCTTCCCACCACTCCGATCCGGTCCAGGCTGCTCGCGTCCAGAAGGATCAGAAGGTCATACTGCTTCTGGGGCTGCGGGTCACAGAGGATCTTATCGGAGCACTGGAGAAATTCAAACTCCTCCTTATTGTTCTCCAGATAGACATCCGCCTGAATCTGCGGATAATTCTCCTTCAGGTAGAGATAGACCGCCATGCAGGAACCGACGCAGTCCCCGTCCGGATTGACGTGCCCTGCGATGGCAGCTGTGGATACATTCTCTAATATTTCGCTTAACTTATTCATCTTCCTCATCCTTCTCTTCATCATGCAGACTCTGAGTTACATCGTCAATCAGTTTCGACATATTTACGCCATACTCTATGGAAGTATCCAGGATAAACGTAATCTGCGGCGTGTTTCTGAGATTCAGCTCTCTGGCTAACTGTCTGCGCACATATCCTTCCGCGCTCCGAAGCCCTTTGATTGTATCCGCCTTTTCCTCGTCATTTCCCAGCACGCTGATATATGCCTTGCATGTCTTGAGATCAGGCGCAACCTCCACGGATGTGACAGAAGTCATCATGTGGATTCTGGGGTCCTTGATTTCCTGACGGATAATATCGGAGAGAACCCTTAAGACTTCCCCGTTGATTCTCGTATTTTTGATGCTGTTTTTTCTCACTTCTAATTCCCTCTCTTCATATTCTGAGGGAGCCGTCGCCCGGATGCGCGCAAAGCGCACACACCGGGAGGCGGCTCCTATCCATTCAGTTTCTGTGCTGACTATCTCGGCACCTCAACCATAATATAAGCTTCTACCTGGTCTTCCTCCGTAATGTCATTGAAGCCCTCGAATACCAGTCCGCACTCATATCCTGCCCTGACTTCCTTCACATCATCCTTAAAACGCTTCAGGGAAGCTAAATTGCCCTCAAAGATCTGCGTTCCCTCGCGGCTGATGCGAACCTTGCAGCCTCTCTGGAACACACCGTCCAGTACATAGCTTCCGGCAATCGTTCCCACACCGGATGCCTTGAAGATCTGGCGCACTTCCGCATGGCCGATCACTTTCTCCTCGAAAATCGGATCAAGCATACCCTTCATGGCTGCCTCCACATCCTCAATCGCCTGGTAAATGACACGGTACAGGCGGACATCCACGCCCTCCTGCTCCGCCGTTGCCTTGGCGGTTGCGTCCAGGCGCACGTTAAATCCAATGATGATCGCATTGGAAGCGGATGCCAGTGTAATATCAGACTCGTTGATCGCGCCCACGCCTCCGTGGATGATCTTGACCACAACCTCGTCGTTGGACAGGCGTACAAGACTCTGTTTTACAGCCTCCACGGATCCCTGTACGTCCGCCTTCACTACGATATTGAGTTCCTTGAGATTTCCTTCCTTAATCTGGCTGAACAGATCGTCCAGGGACATCTTTGCCTTTGTCTCCTCGAGCAGACGGTTCTTGCTCTCGGAAATGAATGTGGCCGCGAAGCTCTTTGCCTCTTTGTCGCTCTCCGTAGCAACCAGAACCTCGCCAGCATTCGGTACATCGTTAAGACCCAGGATCTCTACCGGAGTGGACGGACCGGCTTCCTTGACGCGGCGTCCCTTGTCATCCATCATCGCGCGCACCTTTCCGGAGCATGCTCCGGCTGCTATGAAATCGCCGACGCGAAGCGTACCCTTCTGTACCAGAATCGTAGCCACAGGTCCCTTGCCCTTGTCAAGCTGCGCCTCGATTACAAGGCCTCTCGCGCGGCGCTTCGGATTCGCTTTCAGCTCCATCACCTCTGCGGTCAGAAGAATCATCTCCAGCAGGTTGTCGATACCCTCGTGCGTATGCGCTGACACCGGAACCATGACTGTGCTTCCGCCCCAATCCTCGGGGATCAGCTCATACTCGGCGAGCTCCTGCTTCACACGCTCGATATTTGCGCTCGGCTTATCTACCTTGTTGATCGCAACAATGATCTCCACGCCCGCTGCCTTCGCGTGGTTGATCGCCTCCACAGTCTGCGGCATTACACCGTCGTCCGCAGCGACTACGAGCACTGCGATATCGGTGGAGTTCGCGCCGCGCATACGCATTGCTGTAAATGCCTCATGGCCCGGAGTATCCAGGAAGGTAATCTTCTGTCCATTGATGGATACCACATACGCTCCGATATGCTGGGTAATGCCTCCGGCCTCTCTGTCCGTCACATGCGTCTTCCGGATCGCGTCCAGCAGAGAGGTCTTTCCGTGGTCTACGTGTCCCATAACACACACAACCGGCGGACGGGATACCATCATGTTCTCGTCTTCCTCGTCCTCTCTTAAAAGCTCTTCGATTACATCGACCTTCTCCTCCGGCTCCGCAATAATATCGTACTCCAGAGCGATCTCCTGTGCCTTTTCAAAGTCGATCTCATGGTTTACCGTAACCATGATGCCTTCCATAAAAAGCTTTTTCACGATCGCTGACGGCTGGATCTTCATCGCTTCCGCCAGCTCACGGATTGTCATCTTCTCAGGCAGCTTGATCTCCTTTACTTCTTCCTTCTTCTCCTCTTTCGGCTGGTGCACCGGTTTCTGGAGCGCTTTGGGGATTCTGCTCATCTGACGTTTTCCCTGATTCGGACGGTTTCCGCCCTGGCTGGGACGGCGGTCGTTCGTGAACTTCTCCTCTCTCAGAGAATCTTTCTTCTTATCCTTCTCTTTTCTGGATACGTCTTTTGTGGGCTTCTTTGCCAGAGCCATATCCACATTTTCGGAAGAAGAATTCCTGCGGCTGTCGTTTCTTCTGCCTTCTCCCGGGCGGCGGTCATTTCTGCGGCTGTCATCGTCCTTGTCGCGGCCTCCCTGGTTTCTTCTGTCGTCGAAGCGGCGTCCGTCGTTCTTTCTTGCGCCGCTGCCGTCTTCAAAGCGCTTTGCGCCTTCAGGGCGCGCGCCGCCCTGGCGTCTGTCGTCCGGGCGCCTTCTGTTATCGTCGGAGCGCTTTCTTCCTTCCTCACCGCTGTTTCTGCGTCGGTCGTCAGAGCGGCGGTTCTCCTGGCGCTGAGATGTTCCGGCATTTCCCTGATTTCCCTGGGAACGCTTTCTCTCATCGGAACGGCCCTGTGCCTGCACCTTGCCGTCCTCGCTCTTATTCTCCTGTCCTCCCCGGTTCTTTCTGTCGTCGGGGCGGTTCTTCTTAAAGTTCTTTGCCTGCTGGCTCGCAGCGTTCTGGGGACGGAAAACCTGAATGATATTTTTCTTTTTCTTCGAACGTTCCTGTCCCTCCGCTGCAGGTTTGTCGGAAAACATGTTCCGAACCATCTTTTCCTGACTCTCTTCCAGATTACTCATATGACTCTTTGCTTCTACTCCTCTTTCTCTTAAAAATTCAATGATTTCTTTTGTAGGTTTATTCAGTTCCTTTGCAATTTCAGATATTCTCAATGGTTCTGCACCGACCTTTCCATAAAATGTTACGTCTCGGGCACTGCCCCGATCAGTCATCAAGCTGCTTCATCACCGCTTTTGCGAGATTCTCGTCCGTCACTGCAAGCGACGCGCGGAATTCTCTTCCAATGACTCTGCCAAGCTGCTCCTTATCTGCAAAAAAGCAGATCGGGACACCATAATAGCTGCACATGTGTTCGCCGACGCGTCCTCCGCGACGACCACAAGCCATGCTCTCCCCTCTTTTACCGCTTTCTCGGTGGAGAATTCTCCGCTTGCCACTTTACCTGCCTTCATCGCCATACCGATCATTCCGGCTGCCTTAGTTCTGCTCAAGCTGTTCCATCTCCTTTTCCAGATTCTCGTAAATCTCCGGGGGCACTGCCATCTTCAGGGAGCGCTCTATGCCGCGGCTCTTGATCGCTTTCTTCAGGCATTCGCTGCTGCGGCACAGATAGGCGCCCCTGCCGTTCTGCCTTCCGGTGGCGTCCAGGACGATGCTTCCCTCTGTCGTGCGGAGGATTCGCAGCATCTCCTTCTTGTTCTTCATCTCATTGCAGCCGATGCACTTGCGCATCGGAATCTTCTTTCCTATAGCCACTAAATCACTTCCCGCTTTCTATTCTTCTTCCAGTCCGGCATCCAGGTCAATCTCCCCGTACTGAGCCTCCTCTTCGTACTGCTCTGCGCCGCTGTCCGGATATTCCTCCTCGTACTCGTCATCATCATAATAATCGAAATCGCCTTCTTCTCTTGCCTGCGTCTCGCTCTTGATGTCGATCTTGAATCCGGTCAGACGCGCCGCAAGCCTTGCGTTCTGTCCCTCTTTGCCGATCGCAAGAGAAAGCTGGTAATCCGGCACGATTACCCTTGCGGTCTTCTCATCCGGATCTGCCATTACAGAGATAACCTTTGCCGGGCTCAACGCGTTCTCGATCAGAAGCGCCGGATTCTCATCCCAGTTGATGATATCGATCTTCTCGCCGCGCAGCTCGTTTACGATCGTATTGACGCGCGCTCCGTTCATGCCGACGCAGGCGCCCACCGGATCCACGTCCGGATCGTTGGACCAAACGGCAATCTTTGTTCTGGAGCCTGCCTCTCTGGCAATGCTCTTGATCTCCACGATTCCGTCCTTAACTTCTGTTACCTCGGACTCAAACAGACGCTTTACCAGCTCCGGATGTGTACGGGATACGAGAACCTTCGGTCCCTTCGGGGTGTCCTTAACTTCCAGCACATAGACCTTGACGCGCTCTGTGGGACGGAAAACTTCACCCTTTACCTGCTCGTTCTCATTCAGGATGCCGTCCACTTTTCCAAGGTTGATGCTGATATTTCTTCCCAGGTAGCGCTGTACAATACCTGTTACTACCTCGCGCTCTTTTCCGAAGTACTCGTTATAGAGAACCTTGCGCTCCTCCTCGCGGATCTTCTGGAGAATGACATTCTTGGCATTGCCCGCAGCGATGCGGCCGAACTCCTTGGACTTTACTTCCACGTTCACGATATCGCCGAGATCAAACTTGCTGTCCATCATCTTGGCGTCAGCCAGACTGATCTGCGTCGCCGGATCCTCCACGGTATCCACGACCTCTCTCTGAGCGAGCACCTTAAAATCACAGGTCTCGGGATTGATATTCACAATAATGTTGTCAGCCTTTCCGAAGTGGTTCTTGCAAGCCTGAAGCAGAGACTGCTCAATTGCCTCCAGCAGGGTATCCTTGCTGATGTTTTTCTCCTTTTCCAATATATTAAGAGCCTCAAGTAACTCCGTATTCATTTATTTCTTCCTCCTTATCAAAAGTCAAATGCCAGGCGGATCAGAGCAATATCCGCGCGCTGGAGTGTCTGTTCAGTGTGGTCCTCCAGCTCAATAGTCACGCTGTTCTCATCATATGCGCTCAGGATGCCGCAAAATTCCTTCTGCCGCTCGATCGGACGGTAGGTGCGGATCTCAACTTCCTTTCTCAGGCTCCGCTTAAAGTC
>CAKNMY010000084.1 GCA_930989745.1 uncultured Lachnospiraceae bacterium
TGTTATCCGCACTGAGAAAAAGAGGCTGTGAAAAAGTGGAATGTACTTTTTCACAGCCTCTTTTTCAAAGACTACATGCAGCTTCGTCTGTAAGCCATCTGAAATTGCTTCGGACTCTTTCCGGTATAATTTTTAAAAGCACGGCTGAAGTGGGAAAGATTGATATAGCCAATACATTCGCAGACCATCTCGACGCGGCAGCCTCTGAGCAGCAGCTCCTTTGCCTTTTCCATTCGACAGTCTGTGATGTATTGGCTGATTGTAGTGCCGGTGATCTGGCGGAAGGTATTTCCGAGTGCAAACTTATTGATTGCAAATTGGTCGGACAAGCTCTCAATGGATATGTCTCGGTGATAATTCTTGTGGATGAAGCTCAATATGGAATAAACACAGGAACAGCGATCCTGATTTCCGGTGTCTTTAAGCTTGTGAACTGCGCGGTAGCGCATATTCAGCAGAAGAAAAAGCTCTGTGAGCACAGTCTTCTTATAGAGATCATTCCCGTACGAAGAAGGATCTTCGGAGTTTAAGCCTTCCAGCTTGCTTAAAAGCGCGGTAATTTTCTGCATATCTGAGGCATCCAGAGGAAGGAGCTGTGCGTCTTCAAATGGACGGTAAAAGAAGCAGTCCAGAAGATTGGTATGCTCTGTGGAGAGGAGAGAGAGATTCTCGGGGGCAATAGACAAAATAAAGCTGTCCGCGCAGTAGGAGGGATTCGGACTGAGCCGCTGAAGGTTCATGGTATGAAAAAGCAGGACAGTGTTTGCTGGGAGCGCAACGGCGCGGTCTTTCAGGGTGCAGGTAAGCCCCTCAGAAAGGATAAAGAAGATACAGAGCTTGTCGGAGATACCGATTGTCTCCACCGCCGGCGCGGTGAAGGAATGTCTCGTCAGTGAAAATGGCGGACAGGGATTGTTGGATTGGAATATTGTCTTTTTATACATAGCAAACTCCTTAACCGATATTTTATACTTCAAAAATATCACATTGTCTTCAGAAAAGCAAGAAGGTTGTCGTATTTTTGATTGTATGTTATACTTTCGGGTGTGGAACCGGTCATAACTGAAGTGTAAACGAAGGAGTGAAGAACCAATGAAGAGAGGTAAATGGTTGGCCGCTGCGCTGGTGTTCTGTATGGGGCTATGCGGGCTTTTTTCTGTGAAAAGCGACGCGGCGGCAGCGGATGCAGCGCTGACGGATGAGAATCCCCAGCGGCTGGAGATGGTAACCGAGATGGATGAGGAAGGAAATATCACAGATGCTGACGACGGGCCGAGGCTCGTGGAGGATTCCGGAATTGAGACGTTTTCGGCGGATGACACTGTGAAGATTGTCAACTTTCGCACAAAGGGAAACGCTGTCACGGAATATACGGAGGCGGGAACCGGAATCAGCGGATATACGAACGGAGCATACGGCGCGGACGCTGCGTATCTGGGTGAAAGCAACGGTCAGGTGAAGTTTATGCTGTCCGGCGTCATAGGACTGGTGGATGCATCTGAGGTACAGGTTGTGGATTTCAGCGATGCCGCGGTTGTGAGCTGTTATGAGGCTGTCAACGGGAAACTGATTCACAATATCGTAACTGATATGACGACGCCCGGATATGCTTCCAGACTTGGAAACGGACAGGCGCCGTCTTACCTTGAGGAAGGACAGCAGTATTACAGCTATGACGGGCATTATTTCTATACGGACTATGCTGTAATGCTGGAGGATTACTGCAATGATACGAGAGCGCATGCAGTAAATCCGGAGAATCCCTACTATAATTATTATCAGTATCTTCCGCTGAGAAGCCGAAGCTCATACAGCGGGGAGAAACTTGACAGCATTCTGGATCAGAGGCTGGAGAGCACCTCAAAGATGAAGGATATGGGCACTACATTTGTAAAGAGCCAGGATACGTACGGTGTGAACGCGCTGTTGATGGCAGGCGTGGCAGCGAATGAGAGCAACTGGGGAAGAAGTTCGATCAGTCAGCAGAAGAATAATCTCTTTGGTCTGAACGCCATAGACTCTTCACCGGGAACGAGCGCGAATACATATGGAAGTGTGGAGGCATGCATTCAGGATTTTTCAAAGAATTATATGTCGCGCGGTTATCTTTATCCGGAAGACTGGCGGTACATGGGCGGATTCCTGGGAAATAAGGCAAGCGGTATTAACGTAAAATATGCTTCCGATCCGTACTGGGGCGAGAAGGCTGCGAATATCGCATGGACGCTTGACAGCCTGGGAGGCAGCGAGGACGGCGGCAGTTATATCTTCGGAGTTAAGGATACAGCGGCGTACAGCCACAACAATGTCAGCGTAACGCAGGAGGCGGATTCCGGTTCAGCTGTACTCTACAGTACGGGTGCGGTATCCAGCTACTCTGTTCTGATTCTTGACAGCAGCACCGCGAGCGGATACTACAGGATTCAGAGCGACGCGGCGCTGAATGATGAGCGGACTGCGGTCGTCAATGAGAGTGGCGAGTATGATTTCGGCAGTATGTATGCCTATATTCCCTGCGAGTACATCTCAGTCACAGGAAGTACGATACAGCCGGAAGGCGTGACGCTGGAAGAGATCCAGATTGCTGCCGTGCCGGATAAGACCGAATATGAAGAGGGAGAGTATTTTGATCCGGAAGGGGTAAGGATTCTCGCGCTGTGGAGTGACGGGACGCAGACGGATGTTACCTCGGAGGTAAATTATAACAGGAACGCGCTGACTGCGGATGACACGAGCATCACGTTCCAGTATACGTATGACGGCGTCACAAAGGAGGCTGTCCTGGGAATTATTGTCACAGAGATCGAGGACGGCTGGAAGACAGAGGCAGATGGAAGCAGTTATTATTACCGGGACGGTGAGCTTGTAAAGGGCGAATTCATCAAAGCTGAGACCGAAGGCGACTATTATTACACAGATCCGGATACCGGAGCAATGGTAGTCAGCGACTGGGCGGCATACCGGGAGGCTGACCCGTACAACAATAATATTGAGGGAAATGTCTGGTATCATTTTGATGAAGACGGCCTGATGCAGCGCGGCTGGATTAAGGACGAGACCGGATGGAAGATTTATAACCTCGACAGCAACGGAAGAATGCGCTACAGCACATGGATCAATGCGGACGCGCAGCCGGAGATTGGAATGCCGGCAGGCATGTATAATCTCTGCCCGGATGGAGCTGTGCAGATGAATGGCTGGGCGGAATCCGTCACTCCGGGTATCTGGTGGTTCTGCAATCCGGATACCGGACTGTTTGAGCGGAATAATCCGGGCAGCTGGAGCGGTGTGAATCCCGAAAACTGAGAAGCTTTCAGACCTCCGCGGGAGAATCTGCGGCCGGGGAAAATATGTGGATGATGAGGTTGCAATTACATCCGCATGCGTTGTATAATGATCCCAAAAGCAGAGAAAGCGGGGGTTGCGCTATGAAAATGATTATGGCGATTATTCAGCATGACGATGAGCAGGATACCATCAGCGAGCTGAACCAGAATAACTTTTTTGTCACAAAATTATCCACCACCGGCGGATTTTTGAAGAGCAAGAATACGACGATCATGATCGGAACGGATGACGAGGAGGTGGAACGCGCTATTCAGATTATTCGGGACTGTGCGGGAAAGCGGAAAACAGTCCGCTACGATAATCCTCATATGATGCCGGGAGGCGGGGGACCCAGTATGAATATGGGATTCCCGGTGGACGCGGAAATCGGCGGCTGTACGATTTTTGTATTCCCCATCGAGCGCATCGAGAAGTATTGAAAATCATCCGAAACAGAGAGACTGTCTGAGATTTTTCAGGCAGTCTCTTTTACTTTTCAGATACGGTATGTTAGAATAAAAACAGAGAAAACGCCATCGGAAAAGGAGGGACTTGCAATGACAGAAAAACTGCAGAAGACGGAAGCTGTAAGGCTGATCAGGCTGGCAGAGGAAGCGAGAAAGCAGGCGTACGCGCCGTATTCAGGGTTCCTGGTAGGCGCGGCGCTTTTGGCTGAGAGCGGGGAGGTCTATATGGGATGCAATATAGAAAATGCGGCGTACGGCCCCTCCAACTGTGCGGAGCGGACCGCGTTTTTCAAGGCGGTATCGGAGGGAGAACGCCGGTTCTCAGCGATAGCCGTGGTGGGAAGGCCTGCGGGAACTTCCGACAGCCCGGGAAGGATCTGCACGCCCTGTGGCGTGTGCAGGCAGGTAATGGCGGAATTCTGCGAACCGGACTTTGTGATCGTGGCAGCGGCAGATGAGAACCGATGGATACTGTATACTCTGGGAGAACTGCTGCCGGAGAGCTTCGGAGCACAGAATCTGGAAGCAAAGGAGGCGTGTAAATGAGAACGTACGACCTGATTGAGAAGAAGAGAGATGGGAAACCGCTTACGGATCAGGAGATCCAATGGCTGGTGGACGGTTACGTAAAGGGAGAAGTGCCGGATTACCAGATGGCGGCATTTTTGATGGCAGTCTATTTTAGAGGCATGACAGACAGAGAGACAGCTGTGATGACGGACTGCGTGGCGCGCTCCGGAGAGACGGCGGATCTGTCGGGGATTCCGGGGATCAAAGTGGATAAGCATTCCACGGGCGGCGTGGGAGACAAGACGACGCTGATCGTGGTTCCGATCGTGGCAGCGTGCGGAGGCATTGTGGCGAAGATGTCCGGGAAGGGACTGGGCCATACGGGAGGGACGATTGACAAGCTGGAATCCATACCGGGTTACCGCATGCAGCTTTCACAGGAGGAATTTTTTTCAGTGGTACGCCGGGTGGGAGCCAGTGTGATCGGACAGTCGGGGAACCTGGCGCCGGCGGATAAGAAGCTGTATGCCCTTCGGGACGTGACAGCCACAGTGGACAGTATTCCTCTGATCGCTGTATCCATCATGGGGAAAAAGCTGGCAGGAGGAAGCGACCGGATCCTTCTGGATGTGAAGACGGGGAGCGGCGCTTTTATGAAGACGATGGAGGATTCCGTGAAGCTGGCGCAGAAGATGGTGGCGATCGGAGAACACGCCGGGAGGAGAACGTCGGCTCTGATCACAGATATGGATGTGCCGCTGGGACATTTTATTGGAAATGCTCTGGAAGTCCGGGAGGCGGTCTGTACACTTAAAAATCAGGGACCGGAAGATCTGACAGAGGTCTGCACAGCGCTGGCCGCTGAGATGCTGTACCTGAGTGATAAGGGAAGCCGCGGCGAGTGCCGGAAGATGGCAGAACGCTCCATTGCGGACGGAAGCGCGCTTCGCAAATTGAAGGAGATGGTGAGCGCGCAGGGCGGAAGCGCGTCTGCGCTCGAAGATCCGCAGGGCCTGCCGATCTGCGGCAGACGCTTTGAGGTGCGCATGGAAGAATCCGGCTATATTTCACATATGGACGCGCAGGGCATCGGCGCGGCGTCTATGCTGCTCGGCGCCGGCAGGGAAACGAAAGACAGTGCAATCGACTACGGAGCGGGCATCGAACTGAAGCGGAAGACCGGCGAGTATGTGAGCGCCGGCGAGGCCATTGCGGTATTGTACGCCTCTGATGACCGGAAATTTGCAGACGCGCAGGCGCGATTCCGGGACGCGGTCGTGATCTCGGAGGAAAAGCCGGCCGGAAAGCCTCTGATTCTGGCGAGAGTGGACAGCCGGGGAACAGAATTTTATCAGTAAGCCCCCATAATTCTTGACAGGTCAATCGAAAGCGGTTAAACTGGTGTCGACTGACATTGACGGACTTGGAATAAGACCCGCGGAGTGCGGAGGCAGGAGGAATATTGTGGGAATCACAGTTTTGGGAAAATACATATCGATCATCAGCCGCAGAGAACAGAAGTATCTGAACGCGGTGATGCAGCCTTACGGCCTTGGGTTTTCGAGCTATAATTTTATGCTGTTTCTGGCCAAGAATGAGGGCTGTACGCAGAAAGAGCTGTGCCGGAGCATGGGAATCGATGAGGCGGTGGCAACCCGATCCATGAAGAAAATGGAGCGGGAAGGCTATGTGCGCAGGATCCGATCCGAACAGGACAGCCGTAAGTATGCGCTGTATCTGACGGAAAAGGGACAGGAACTGATCCCGGTCATCCGGGCGGCGCTCGAGGCCTGGTGGGATAAAATTCTCCAGGACTTTCCGCAGGAGCAGCAGGAGTATCTGCTGCCGCTGATAAAGCATATGAGTGAAAATGCGGTATCGGTTTCTGATGATATGACAGAGGAAAGGGGAGAAGATCATGGAAGCGGCAAAGAGTAATCCGCTTGGTACGAAGCCGGTAGGCAGCCTTCTGCGGCAGTTTGCCGTTCCGAGCATCATAGCGATGCTGGTGAGCTCTCTTTATAATATGGTGGACCAGTTTTTTATTGGGCGCAGCGTGGGAATGCTGGGCAACGCGGCGACCAATGTGGCGTTTCCGCTGTCGATCACCTGTACGGCGGTATCCCTGCTGTGCGGCGTCGGCGGGGCGGCGAATTTTAATCTGAGTATGGGAGCCGGAAAGGAGGAGCGGGCGGAGAAGTTCGCGGGAACTGCGATCACGATGATGGTGGTGATCGGTGCGGTGCTGTGTATTGCGGTGCGGTGCTTTCTGGAACCGATGATGTATGTGTTCGGGGCGACGGACGAGATTCTGGATTATGCGCTGACTTATACAGGCATCACCTCTCTGGGATTTCCGTTTCTGATTCTCTCCACCGGGGGAAGCAACCTCATCCGGGCGGACGGAAGTCCGAAGTTTTCCATGGCGTGCACGCTGGTGGGAGCTGTCATTAATACGGTCCTGGACCCGCTGTTTATCTTCGGATTTGACATGGGCATGGCGGGAGCTGCGTGGGCGACTGTCATTGGACAGGCTGTGTCCGCGATTCTGGTAATCTGGTATCTGACCCGATTTAAGACCGTGAAGCTGACAAGAACATCACTTGGGCTTCGTCCGGAGTTCTGCATTGCGGTGCTCTCTTTGGGAATGGCGCCGTTTTTCAATCAGATGGCGATGATGGTGGTGCAGATTGTCATGAACAATGTGTTGACGTATTACGGCGGACAGTCCGCTTACGGTTCTGAGATACCGCTTGCCTGCGCAGGAATTATTGCGAAGGTAAATATGCTGTATTTCTCGATTGTAATTGGAATCAGCCAGGGGCTGCAGCCGATCATCAGTTATAACTACGGGGCCGGAAATTATAAACGTGTCAGAGAGACATATAAAAAGGCGATTACGGCAGCGTTTCTCATTTCACTCGCCGCATTTGCGGCATTTCAGCTGTTCCCGAGACAGATTATCAGCATTTTCGGTTCGGGAAGCGAGGAGTATTTCAGATTTGCGGAACAGTATTTCAGGATTTTCCTGTTCTTTACATTCCTGAATGAGCTGCAGCCGATCACGGCAAACTTTTTTACCTCCATCGGCAAGGCGACCAGGGGTATCTTTCTGTCGCTCACAAGGCAGATTATCTTCCTGCTGCCGCTGATCCTGATTCTCCCGATGTTTATGGGAATTGACGGGGTTATGTATTCCGCGCCTGTGGCAGACTTTATGGCGGCGCTGCTGGCAGGGGCATTTATCACAGTGGAATTCAGAAATATGAAGAAAGCAGAAGCATAGAAAACAGCGCGGGGGCGCGGGGAGCAATTTTCGGACTCCTCATGTCCCCGTTTTTGCGTTATACTGTTGAAGAGTATGAACTACGGAGGATGATGTATGATTGACCTGGCACTGGCAAAACGGGAATTTGAGCAATATCTGAAGGATTACGATCTGACAGACAATAAAATAAAGTTAAAATGGGTGCATACCTTATGTGTGGTGGATGCCGCGCGCGAAATCTGCAGAAGGAAGTATCTCTCCGGGGAGGATACACAGCTTGCGCTGCTGATCGCTCTGCTGCACGACATCGGGAGGTTCGAGCAGCTCAGGGTATTTGGGAGCTATGATGACAGGAAGTTTGACCATGCCCGATTCGGCGTAAAGCTGCTGTTTGAGGACGGACAGATCCGCCGGTTTCTGAAGGATGATACGTATGATGGTATCATCCGCACGGCTATCGAATGCCATTCACTTTACCGTATTCCAGACGGGATAGAAGGGAAAACGCTGCTGCACTGCCGGATTATTCGGGACGCGGATAAGCTGGACAACTTCCGGGTCAAAGACACGGAGCCGATCGAGGCGCTCTTTGATGTGGACCAGCAGACGGTGGAAGGAGAAACCATATCGGACAATATCCTGGAGGCGTTCCGCTGCCGGAGAAGTATTTACCGGGAGGAGCGGACGACGCATGCGGATATGTGGTGCTCGTATCTGGCATTTATCTTTGACCTGAATTTTCCGGGAAGTTTTGCCTGGATTTTGGAGCATGACTACCTGAACCGGAATGTGGACCGGCTCAGGCTGCGGGACAGTACGGCAAGAGAGCGGATGGAAGAAATCCGCGCGATCTGCAATCAGTACATTGCGGAACGCGCGGCGGCAGAGGAAAAAAAGAAGGCAGTAATCTTTGATATGGACGGACTGATGTTCGACAGTGAGCGGATGATCATGCGGGCCTGGGAAAAGGTGGGCGCCAAGATGGGATACGAGCGGTTCGGCGAAAATATCTATCATACCCTCGGGATGAACCGGGACGGCAGGAAAAAGTATTTTCTGGAAAAATACGGTCCGGACTTTCCATATGACGACTTTCAGGAGCGTTACAGGCGCTGCACACAGGAGGAGATGAGGGAGCACGGCATTCCTGTCAAGCCGGGGCTGCACGCGCTTCTCGATACGCTGAAAGCCCGCCGGTGCAGACTGGCGGTCGCGACCTCCTCCAGTCAGAAGTATGCGATGGAAAAGCTGCAGGAGGCAGGAGTCAGAGAATATTTTGATGTCATCGTCTGCGGAAATATGGTAACGCATTCGAAACCGGATCCTGAGATTTACCTTCTGGCGTGCGAAAGGCTGAAGGTCTCCCCTTCCGACGCGATCGTGCTGGAGGATTCCGAAAACGGGATCCGCTCCGCGCTGGCAGCAGGGATTGATGTCATCTGGATTCCGGATCTGATTTTAAGCCTTCCCGGTCTGGAGGATAAAGTTTCCGCAAAATTTGAGAATCTGAATCAGGCGACCCCATATCTGCGGGAACGGACAGAGTAAAGTTTGAGAAAACGGTCTAAAAACTCTGGATTTTATTTAGTGTACTTGTGCATAATATACAAAATGAATCTTGTATTTTTGGCAATACATTGGTGCAAATTTTACTGATACGGTGGTATAATGATAAAAGACTATTGACGGTTTGATAACGAGGAGGAAGAACATGGAAGGGAAACCAACAGAATTCAGAAAGACGAAAGAGTTTCTCATCTGTATCGATTCGGATGGATGCGCCATTGACACTATGGATTTAAAGCACCGTAAGAGCTTTGCGCCCTGTACGGTATATGAATGGGGCCTGGAGGAATACAGGGACGCGATTCAGAAGCGCTGGAGAGAGATCAGTCTGTACAGCATGGACAGAGGAGTGAACCGTTTTATCGGGCTTGCCAAGATTTTAAAAGATATCAATGAAAACTATAAGCATGTGGAAGATCTGGACAGTCTGCTGAACTGGGTACAGAATGCGGATGAACTGTCGAATGACAGCCTGAAGAGGGAGATTGAGCGCACGGGAAGTCCGTGCCTGAAGAAAGTACTCGACTGGTCAGAGCTTGTAAACGGCTCCATCCGCATGATCAACACGGACAAGAAGGTTCCGTTTGACGGTGTGCGTGAGGCTCTGGAGAAGATGACAGGCTTCGCGGATATCGCGATCGTGACCGCGGCGAATGAGGAGGAGATACGCAAGGAGTGGGTTTACTGGGATATGATGGAGTATGTGGAGCATATTTATGCGCAGGAGGCCGGTTCCAAGGCAAGCACAATCCACAGCCTGATGTCCCTTGGTTATGCTCCGGATCATATTCTGATGATCGGAGACGCTCCGGCGGACTTAAAGGCAGCGCAGGAGAACGGAGTACTGTTCTATCCGATCAATGTGCGGGAGGAAAAGCAGTGCTGGGAGGAATTCCGCAGAGAAGCCGCGAACCGTTTCCGCAACGGGATCTATGCGGGAAGATATCAGGATGAGAAGATCACGGAGTTTTATGATAATCTTGCGGGATAATAAAAGAATACAAAAGAGAAAGCAGCCGGGAAAAGCCACCGGCTGCTTTTTGCGAAACATATCATTTCGTTTATTTCATAGATTCCATGATCATATCGGCAAATGCCTCCAGCTCACCGGCACGGTCGCCGTGCAGAGCGGACCTGATGGACAGGGTTGTCGGGAGAATGGTCATGTTCTTCATCTCTTCAAGCTTTGCAGCCATCTGCTTGCCGGCAGATGCTGCCCATGTGCCGTTGTCCATGATCGCAACGGTACGTCCCTGAAGATTCAATGCCTTCATGTCTGTCAGGAAGTTCTCCATTACAGGGTAGATGCCTGCGTTGTAGGTCGGAGCAGCCAGAACAATGTGGCTGCAGCGGAAAGCTTCAGCGATCAGCGCGGACACATGAGTATTGGAGACGTCGTATACCGCGATATGCTTAAGGCCGCGTTCCGCCAGCAGATTGGCCAGCGCGCACGCCGCGCTCTCGGTATCGCCGTACATGGAAGCATAGACGATCATCACGTTCTTATCTTCCGGAGTGTAGGTACTCCATTTCATATATTTGTCCAGGATATATCCGAGATTCTCTCTCCAGATCGGACCGTGCAGCGGGCAGATCGTGGAGATCTCGATACCGGACGCTTTCTTTAAGACAGCCTGTACCTGTGTGCCGTACTTTCCGACGATATTTGTATAATATCTTCTGGCGTCATCCAGCCAGTCACGGTCAAAATTCACATCGTCCGCAAACAGATTGCCGTTCAGCGCGCCGAAGCTTCCGAATGCGTCCGCAGCGAACAGTGTCTTATCCGTCACATCATAGGTCATCATGGCTTCAGGCCAGTGAACCATCGGAGCCATCACAAAGGTCCGAGTATGCATTCCGAGCGTGAGCGTGTCCCCTTCTTTTACCACGAGATTTCTTCCGGTCAGATCGAGCTGATAGAACTGGCTGATCATCTGGAAAGTCTTCGCGTTTCCTACAAATACGGCGTCTGGATAGTCTCTCGCGATATCGGCGAGAAGCGCGCAGTGATCGGGTTCCATATGATTAACGATCACATAATCCAGGCTGCGTCCGCCAAGTACATGATCCAGATTCTCGCGGAACTGGCGCCCTACGGAATAATCCGCGGTGTCAAGAAGCGCCGTCTTCTCATCCATCAGCACATAGGCGTTATAAGATACACCGCGCGGGATAGGGAAAATATTTTCAAATAAAGCCAGGCGTCGGTCATCGGCGCCGATCCAGAATAAATCCTCACTTACGTTTCTTACAGAATACATGGGATATTCACCTCTTCAATTTGATTTTTTTATGCAGCGTTCGGGCTCGCCGGAGTTCACGGAAGCCCAAACGCCCGCTTCGCGTACATTATAACATAAGAAAAAAAATTTGGAAGAGGAAAAGTGGTTGACAAATAAAACTTACAGTTGTAAGATTTAAGTACAACTAAATATTACAACTGTAAGAAAAAGGAATGTACTATGAAAAGAAAACGTAAG
>CAKNMY010000085.1 GCA_930989745.1 uncultured Lachnospiraceae bacterium
CAGGTTTTATGCGGCCTGCAGATGATTTTTCCTATGCTCAACTGTCAAACTCCCGTGCATCTCCTCGAAAACTTCGATCAGATGCGTCTCGATAATATCGTCCTTTGACTGATACAGCCGGTAGTAGGACATGCGCGATACGCCGGCGCGGTTTGTGATATCCGTGATGGTGATCTTATCGTAGTCTTCTTTTTCCATCAGGTCCATTAATGCGGTATAGATACATTCTTTTACAAGTTCGTGCGAAGCAGATTTTCGTCCCATTTTCAAACAAGTCTCCTTTGTGCGTAACAGAAATGAAATGTTGTTATGCAAAATATACTATATTGCAAAGAATATTACAAGTGTAACAATCTTCTGTGAGCGTGTGCAGGGACTGCAATTGCATTTTGCGGCATTATGCTGTAAAATGTGGCTAGAAAATCATGAAGATACGTCAGGCAAAGGGAGGAAGGGAAGATGGAGATACGCGTACTGCGCTATTTTTTGATGGCTGCCCGGGAGGAGAATATTACGAAAGCAGCAGAGCTTCTGCACATCACGCAGCCAACCCTTTCAAGGCAGCTGATGCAGCTGGAAGAGGAGCTGGGGACAAAACTGTTTCAGAGGGGAAACCATAATATCTACCTGACAGAGGATGGGATGTTTTTAAAGAAACGGGCACAGGATATTATCGCGCTCGCGAACAGAACACAGAAGGAACTCTCATCAAAGGAAGACGAACTGCTCACCGGAGAGATCGCGATCGGAAGCGGTGAGACGAGAAGCGTTCACGAGCTGGCGAAGATCATTCGTGACTTTCAGAATAAGTATCCGATGGTGCAGTTCGACTTTTACACGGCGAATGCGGACGATATCAAGGAGCGCCTGGACCGGGGCCTGGCGGATATCGGGCTGCTTGCGGAGCCGGTGGATATCTCAAGGTATAACTTTATCCGCCTGAACAGGAAGGAGCAATGGGGAGTCCTGGTGAGGTCGGACTCTGAGATTGCGGCCAAAGACAGGGTGACGCCGGAGGATCTGCTGCAGATTCCGCTGCTGATGGTAAAGCGGTCTCTGGTGGAAAAAGAGCTGGAAGGATGGTTTGGGGACTGCTATGACCGGATCAGTGTTGTGGGGAGATACAATCTGCTCAATAACGCGGCAATTCTGGTTGAAAACGGAGTCGGAGCGGCGCTGTGCTTCCAGAACGGGAGCATGTACGGAAATCTGACGTTCGTTCCCCTGTATCCCGCCGTGGAGACCGGGACAGTTCTTGTGTGGAAAAAGAATCAGGTATTGTCAAGACCTGCGCAGCTGTTTCTGGAGAAGGCAAAGAAATATTTCAAAGGCGTATCAGAATCATGAGAACAGGCAATATGTCACTGTAGATGTCCAAAAGGGCATCTATTTTTTGTGCATGGAATAATCCTGAAACAATCTGACGGCAGCGAGATCGCTGCAATCTCAGTGCTGTGAAATAAGCAGAACATAATTTCTTTCACTCTGGGAGAAAATACTGTTCTGGGGTCTGCTGCAGCCTGCCTGAAATGTCAGAAAAAAAATTCTGTTAATCGTGAAAAATTGAAAAGATTGATTGCAGTCACACTAAAAAAGTTATATAATTAAGGAACATTATGAAAAAAGCAAGGCTTTTTTGAATTCGCAGCGTGAAAGGAGGAAATATATTGGCGAAGGAGATTATTGACGCCATCCGGACGGCAGAGACCGAGGCGGCGAAGATGGCGGAGAACGCTGAGCAGGAGGCGCAGAGAATCCTCCGGGAGGCGCGCATGGAAGCTGAGGCGCTGAAAAAGAATATGATTAAGAAAGCGCAGGAGGAAGCGGAACAGGCGCGGAAGGAGACGCGGGAAGCGTGCCGGAACATGCTGGAGGAAGCCGCCGGACAGGAACAGGAGGAGGGCGCCCGGCTGCAGGCAAAGCTCTCGGATAAGAGGCGGCGTGCCGTCGACGCCGTACTTGCCGGGCTTATGTGAGAGGAGGTGCAGCAGATGGCTGTATTGCCCATGAAGAAGGCATTTCTGTGCGGACTGAAAAAGGACAGGAAGAGGACACTCGAATACCTTCAGAGACAGGGCGTGCTGGAGGTCAGCGAAGAGATCGGGGAGGACGCGGTCTTTCAGAAGATGGATGTCCTCTCCTCAAAGGCGGTATTTGAGCGGAATGCCGCCGATGCGGAGCGGGCGCTTGGAATTCTTCAGTCCTACGCTTCCGAGCAGAAGGGACTGCTGGACTCCTTTAAGGGAAGAGAAGTGATGCCGCTGTCTGAGTATGAGGAAATGGCGGAGCGGCACGATGAGATCATGAAGCGCGCGTCCCGGCTGCTTCAGCTTGCGAAGACGATCGGTGAAAAGCAGGGAAGCCTGCCGCGGATCGAGCAGCAGCTGAAGGAGCTGGAGCCGTGGAGCACGTTTGATCTGCCGCTGAACTTTAAGGGGACAAAATCAACGTCCGCCTTTATCGGATCCGTGCCGCGGCAGCTGGAGCAGGAGGAGCTCTCCCGGGAATTTTCTTCTGTCTGTGAAAAGCCTGCAGAGCTGTCCATTGTGAGCAGCAGTAGAGAACAGACGTGTATCTTCGCGGTATGCGCAAAGCGTGACGCCCCTGAGACAGAGGCGGCGCTGAAGGCAATGGGTCTCATAAGCGCTCCGCAGACCTCGGCGGTTCCGGCGAAGCGTCAGAAGATGCTTCAAGAGGAGCTTAAGAGGACGCAGCAGGAGATCGCGGACGCGCAGCAGGAGATCTGCTCCATGGCGCCTGCCCGGAGAGAACTCAAATTTGTGGCCGATTATTACACGATGCGGGCGGAGAAGTACGGCGTTCTGAACGGTCTTGCGCAGTCGCACAGTGTATTTCTGATCACCGGCTATGTCCCGGCGGAGCAGGCGGATAAGCTGGAGGCGCAGCTTGCCGCGCGCTATAACGTATTCGCGCAGTTCGAGGATCCTGGTGAGGATGAGGATGTCCCCGTGATTCTGCGCAACAACAAATTTGCCGAGCCGGTCGAGGGAATCATAGAGAGCTACGGGCTTCCCGCGAAGGGAGAGCTCGATCCTTCGGCAGTGATGGCGCCGTTTTACTATATTTTGTTCGGGCTGATGCTCTCGGACGCGGCGTACGGACTGATCATGGTGTTCGGCTGTCTCTTCTGTCTGAAGAAATTCCCGCAGATGGAGGAAGGACTGAAGAAGTCGCTGAAAATGTTTATGTACAGCGGAATCTCGACAACATTCTGGGGATTTATGTTCGGAAGTTTCTTCGGGGACGCGGTGAATGTGATCGCCACGACATTTTTCCACCGCCCGGATATCTCGATGCCGCCGCTGTGGTTTGAGCCGGTCGATATGCCGATGAAGATGCTCGTTTTTTCCCTCTGTGTCGGAATCATCCATCTGTTCACCGGACTGGGCGTCAAGCTCTACAGTTCGGTAAAGAGCGGCCATCTGGCGGACGGAATCTACGACGTGGTGTTCTGGTATCTGCTGGTGGGCGGAGCCGTTGTATATATGCTTACGATGTCCGTATTTACGGAGATGCTGGGGCTTTCCTTTACGCTTCCGCATACCGTCGGAACAATCGCGGCAGCCGCGGCTCTGATCGGACTGATCGGCATCGTGCTGACGAACGGACGCGAGTCAAGAAATTGGGGAAAGCGCCTGCTGAAAGGGCTCTACGGCGCTTACGGCGTCACCTCGTATCTGAGCGATATCCTGTCGTATTCAAGACTGCTGGCCCTGGGACTTGCGACGAGCGTTATCTCTACGGTATTCAACAAGATGGGAAGCATGATGGGCGACTCTATACCGGGAGTGATTCTGTTCATTGTGGTATTTGTAATCGGACACACGCTGAACCTGGCGATCAACGCGCTTGGCGCGTATGTGCACACGAACCGTCTGCAGTTTGTGGAATTTTTCGGGAAGTTCTATGAGGGCGGAGGAAAGAAATTTCAGCCCTTTGCAGAGCATACAAAATATTTTAAAGTCAAGGAGGACGTATAGTTATGGCAATTATTGAAAACATGGGAGTTGTATTGGCACTTTTGGGAGCAGTGACCGCAGCTCTGGCGGCAGGAATCGGCTCTGCGATCGGCGTCGGAATGACAGGAGAGGCAGCGGCAGGCGTGGTGACGGAAGATCCGTCAAAGTTCAGCAAGGTGCTGGTTCTTCAGCTTCTGCCCGGCACACAGGGAATCTACGGACTGCTGATCGGCTTTATCACTCTGACGCAGATCGGTATTATGGGAGGCGATTCGGATATTTCCCTGATCAAGGGAATTCTCTATTTTGTGGCATGCCTTCCGATGGCGTTTGTGGGCTATAAGTCGGCGATCCGCCAGGCGAGAGCTTCCGTGTCTTCCATCAGCCTTGTGGCAAAGCGTCCGGATCAGTTCGTAAAGGGCATGATCTTCCCGGCGATGGTTGAGACGTACGCGATTCTGGCGCTGCTGATCTCCATTCTCTCCATCTTCGGTATCAACGGACTCCCCGTGTGACGGTCCGAGGAAGGGAGAAGAATCTATGGCTGGATTGGATAAGATTATCGGTCAGATCCGCGCGGAAGCGGAGGACCACGCAGCCGCGGTAATCCGGGAGGCAGAGGAACAGGCGCAGCAGCTTCTCCACGAGGCAGAGGAAGAGGCAAAGGCGGAGTGCGTCAGGATCCGGGAGCAGTCAGGCAGGGAGACCGCAGAGCTTCTGCAGAGGGGAAGATCCGCGGCGGAACTGAAGATTCGCCAGGGACTTCTGGCAAAGAAGCAGGAGCTCATCCGCCAGGTGATTTCGGATGCTCTGCAGGAGGCAAAGCAGCTGGAGCCGGAGCAGTACTTCGATATCATTGTGAAGATGGCTGCGGACGCGGCGATGCCCCAAGAGGGCACGGTCTGCTTCAGCGAAAGAGATTTGGGAAGGCTTCCGGATGGGTTTGAGGAGCGCCTCAATCAGGCGGTGAGAGAAAAGGGCGCCTCCCTGAAAATCGTTCCCGAACCGCGGGAGATCGAGGCGGGCTTTATACTCTGCTACGGAGGTATTGAGGAGAACTGTTCGTTTGACGCCATTTTTGAGGAGGCGCACGAGCGGCTGCAGGATACGGTGCAGAGAATTCTATTTGATTGATACGGAGGGACTGGCGATGGCGGAAGATCAATATTTATATGCGGTTGCGCGCATTCGGACAAAGGAGCTGGCGCTTCTGTCCGCTTCCTTTTTTGAGCAGCTTCTGTCCGCGCCCGACTATGAGTCGTGCATCCGCCTTTTGAGAGAGAAAGGCTGGGAAGGCGGCGGGACTGACTGGGAGGAGATGCTTTCCGGACAGCGGCGCAGGACGTGGGAGCTCATGGAAGAGTTGCTGGGCGACACCTCTGTGTTCCATGTGTTTTTATATGCAAATGATTACAGCAATCTGAAGGCTGCGGTGAAGAGCTGCCGCCACCGCACGGAACCTGCGAATGTCTATATTGAGCAGGGGACGGTGCCGGTGGAGACGATCCGGACAGCGGTGCTGGAGAACCAGTTTGAGGATCTGCCGGAGGAGATGCGGGAGCCGGCGCAGGAGGCGCAGCGCGTGCTGCTTCAGACCGGAGACGGACAGCTCTGCGACGTGATTCTCGACCGGGCGGCGCTGGATGCGGTTTACCGGGCGGGAAAGGAATCGGGAAATGAGTTCCTGAAGCTTTACGCAGAGCTCACCGTGGCGTGCGCGGATATCAAGACCGCAGTCCGCGCCGCCAGGATGGGAAAGGGCCGGGAATTTCTGGAGAGGGCGCTTGCCCCGTGTGATTCCCTGGATGTAAAGAAGCTGGCGGACGCGGCGCTTGAGGGAGAGGAAGCGGTAAAGCGCTGCCTGGAATTCTCAGAATATCATGAGGGAGCCGCGGCGCTTGAGGAATCTCTCTCCGCATTTGAGCGGTGGTGCGACAATCTGATGATCCGCCGCATCCGCCCGCAGCTTCACAATGCGTTCGGGCTGGGTCCGCTTGCCGCCTATATCCTGGCGAAAGAGAGCGAGATCAAATCTGTCCGCATCGTGCTCTCGGGCAAGAAGAATCATCTGCCGGAGCAGTCGATCCGGGAGAGGGTGCGGGAGACTTACGTATAGACCGGGAAAGGGTGAGAGTGATCTATGTATAAAATTGCAGTGATGGGAGATCAGGACAGCATCTACGGATTCGCGGCGCTGGGGCTTGAGCCCTTCTCCGTCACGGACCCGCAGGAGGCGGAGCGCACGCTGCGGGATCTGGCGCAGGGAGAGTACGCCGTGATTTATATCACGGAGGCGCTTGCCGCGCAGATTGAGCCGGCGATTGACCGGTACCGTTCAGCGGGGCTTCCGGCGATCATCCTGATTCCCGGCGCGTCCGGCAATACGGGGCGCGGTATGACGGCTGTGAAGAAGTCCGTGGAGCAGGCAGTGGGCTCCGATATTATATTCGGCGGTGAGTAGGAGGTAGAGATGAGCAGAGGCGTAATTAAGAAGGTCGCCGGGCCGCTGGTAATCGCGGAGGGCATGCGGGATGCCAATATGTCCGATGTGGTGCGCGTCAGCAGCCAGCGCCTGATCGGCGAGATTATAGAGATTCACGGAGACAGGGCATCGATTCAGGTCTATGAGGAGACGTCCGGCCTGGGACCGGGTGAGCCGGTTGAGTCCACGGGAGTTCCGATGAGCGTGGAGCTCGGCCCGGGTCTGATCGGTAGTATTTACGATGGAATTCAGAGGCCGCTCGACGATATTATGCGTGTGACGGGCGGAAATCTGCTGAACCGCGGCGTCGAGGTGCCGGCGCTGAAGCGGGATAAGCTGTGGGAATTTGAGGCATCCGCATCTGTCGGCGACTGTGTGACGGGCGGCGACATACTGGGAACGGTTAAGGAGACGGAAGTGGTAAGCCACAAGATCATGGTGCCGCCCGGCATTGAGGGGACGCTGAGCGCGCTGTACCCGGGCGGCCATACGGTCGAGGATACCGTAGCGGTTGTCACGGACGCAAAGGGAAAGGAACATTCGGTAGGGCTGATGCAGCGCTGGCCGGTGCGCCGCGGGCGTCCGTATCAGAAGAAGCTCTCGCCCGATATGCCGCTTGTGACGGGGCAGAGAGTGATCGATACGCTCTTCCCGATCGCGAAGGGCGGTGTGGCGGCAGTTCCCGGCCCGTTCGGCTCGGGCAAGACGGTTGTGCAGCATCAGCTCGCCAAGTGGGCGGATGCCGACATCGTGGTATACATCGGCTGCGGCGAGCGCGGCAATGAGATGACGGATGTTCTGAATGAATTTCCGGAGCTGAAGGACCCCAAGACGGGCAAATCGCTGATGGCGAGAACCGTCCTGATCGCGAACACCTCGGACATGCCGGTGGCGGCGCGCGAGGCATCGATTTACACCGGTATCACGATCGCGGAGTATTTCCGGGATATGGGGTATTCGGTTGCACTGATGGCAGATTCCACTTCGCGCTGGGCGGAGGCGCTGCGTGAGATGTCCGGCAGACTCGAGGAGATGCCCGGTGAGGAGGGCTATCCGGCATATCTGGGCTCCAGGCTGGCGCAGTTCTATGAGAGAGCCGGCAGGGTAATCTCGCTCGGCAGCGACGGCAGAGAGGGAGCGCTCTCGGTTATCGGAGCCGTATCCCCGGCGGGCGGCGATACGTCGGAGCCGGTGACGCAGGCGACGCTGCGCATTGTGAAGGTGTTCTGGAGCCTGGACGCGGATCTCGCGTATAAGCGCCATTTCCCTGCGATCAACTGGCTGACAAGCTATTCCCTTTATGTCGACACGATGGAAAAGTGGTTCAACGCAAAGGTCAGCGAGGAATGGACGGATCTGCGCGCGCAGATCATGCGGCTGCTCCAGGAGGAGGCGGAGCTGAATGAGATCGTTCAGCTCGTGGGCATGGACGCGCTGTCGGCTCCCGACAGGCTGAAACTGGAGGCCGCGCGGTCGATTCGTGAGGACTTCCTGCATCAGAACGCATTTCATGAGACAGATACGTACACCTCTCTTCAGAAGCAGTATAAAATGATGCGCCTGATCCTCGACTATTATAAGAAGGCAGGCGAGGCGCTCAAGAGCGGCGTCTCGATTGAGCGGCTGGTGTCGCTGCCCGTAAGAGAGAATATCGGGCGGTATAAATATACGGAGGAAGCGGATGTGGAGCGGGTTTTCAGCGAGACCGAGGAACAGCTGGAGAGCCAGATCCGCGATGAGCTGAGCAGAAAGGAGGACTTCTGATGCCAAAGGAATACAGAACCATAGAAGAGGTGGCAGGTCCTCTGATGCTGGTGCGCGGGGTGCAGAATGTAACGTATGACGAGCTGGGTGAGATCGAGCTGGCAGATGGTGAGAAGCGGCGCTGCAAAGTGCTGGAGATCGACGGCGGAAACGCTCTGGTGCAGCTCTTTGAGGCGTCCGCCGGAATCAACCTGGAATCCAGCAAAGTGCGTTTTCTGGGAAGATCCATGGAGCTGGGCGTGTCCGAGGATATGCTGAGCCGCATTTTTGACGGCCTCGGCAGACCGATCGACGGGGGACCGGAAATTCTGCCGGAAAAGAGGATGAATATCAACGGCCTTCCGATGAATCCAGCGGCGAGAAACTATCCGCAGGAATTTATCCAGACAGGAATTTCCGCCATCGACGGACTGAACACGCTGGTGCGCGGGCAGAAGCTCCCAATTTTCTCAGGCTCAGGCCTGCCGCACGCCAATCTGGCGGCGCAGATCGCCCGCCAGGCGAAAGTACGTGGAACGAGCGAACCCTTTGCCGTGGTATTCGCCGCAATGGGTATTACCTTTGAGGAGGCGAATTTCTTCATGGAGAGCTTCCGGGAGACGGGAGCGATTGACCGCAGCGTCATGTTTATCAATCTGGCGAACGATCCGGCCGTAGAGCGTATTGCGACGCCGCGCATGGCTCTGACGGCGGCGGAGTATCTCGCGTTTGAGAAGAATATGCATGTGCTGGTCATCCTGACGGATATCACGAATTATGCCGACGCGCTGCGGGAAATTTCCGCCGCGAGAAAAGAGGTTCCGGGACGCCGCGGGTATCCGGGCTATATGTACACGGACCTGGCTTCGCTTTATGAGAGAGCCGGAAGACAGAAAGGAAAGAGCGGATCCATCACGCTGATCCCGATCCTTACGATGCCGGAGGACGACAAGACGCATCCGATCCCGGATCTGACCGGCTACATCACGGAGGGGCAGATTATTCTGAGCAGGGAGCTGTACCGCAAGAACGTGCTTCCGCCCATCGATGTGCTCCCGTCCCTGTCCCGTCTGAAGGATAAGGGAATCGGCGAGGGCAAGACCCGGGCAGATCACGCGGACGTGATGAATCAGCTCTTTGCGGCATATGCCAGAGGAAAAGACGCCAAGGAGCTGATGGTGATCCTCGGAGAGGCGGCGCTGACGGATATGGATAAGCTCTATGCCAGATTCGCCGATGAGTTTGAGCGGGAATACGTCTCTCAGGGATATTATGCGAACCGGGATATTGAGGAGACGATGGAGATCGGCTGGAAGCTGCTGCGTATCCTGCCGAGAAGCGAGCTGAAGAGAATCAAGGATAAGTATCTGGACCAGTACTATGAAGAGAGTTAGAAAGGGGAGCAGACGGTTATGAGCGCAAAGCATGTGAACCCCACCCGCATGGAGCTGACCAGGCTGAAGAAGAAGCTGGTCACCGCCATGCGCGGCTATAAGCTGCTGAAGGATAAGAGAGATGAGCTGATGCGGCAGTTTCTGGAGCTGGTCCGGGAAAATAAAGCGCTCCGGGAGAAGGTGGAGGCGGGCATTCAGGAGGCAAACCAGAATTTTGTGCTGGCGCGCGCTTCCATGTCGCAGGAGGCGCTGAATGTGGCGCTGATGGCTCCGAAGCAGGAAGTATATCTGGAGGCGGAGACCAGAAATGTGATGAGCGTGGAGATCCCCGTTTTTCACAGCACGACGAGATCGCCGGATCCCAGCGACATCTATTCCTACGGTCTTGCCTTCACCTCCGGAGATCTGGACGACGCGGTGAAGAAGCTGGCGGATCTGCTGCCGGATCTGCTCCGGCTGGCAGAGATCGAGAAGTCCTGCCAGCTGATGGCGGCAGAGATCGAGAAGACCCGCCGGCGCGTAAACGCTTTGGAACATGTGGTGATTCCCGAGACACAGCAGAATATCCGCTACATTACGATGAAGCTGGATGAGAATGAGCGCAGTTCCCAGACCCGCCTGATGAAAGTGAAGGATATGATGCTGGAGTCGGCGCATCACTACAGCGAACGCGCGGCAATAAAAGAAGCAGAGAGCTGACAGCTCTCTGCTTCTTTTATTGCCGGGATCTCAGACTCCGCCGTGCATGACGGACTTCTGATATTGCTTCGGGGACAGCCCGTAAGTGCGTTTGAAAATGCGGGTAAAGTAATTGATATCGTTATAACCGCACGCTGTGGCAATGGCTGCAACCGGAAGGGCGGAGGAATTGATCAGCGTGATCGCCTTGCGCATTCGTACCTGGTGGATATATTCTGTGAGCGTGACGCCGGTCTCTCTCCGGAAAAGATTTGACAGGTATGTCTTGGAGATATTAAACATCTCTGCGAGACGGTTCAGCGTGAGATCCTCCATATAGTGGAAATCGATGTAAGAGATGATCTCTTTCGTCACAGCGGAATATCCTTTCATGGCATGATTTTTTACAAGCAGACAGTATTTGTGGATCATCTCTCTGCTAAGTGCGCTCACATCTCCGATGGAATAAACCTCATGGATCAGAACGGCAAACCGCGTGGAGAGCTCATCAATATAGAGCGGATGCACACCGCCCGCCTCCGCGGCCTTGCGGCAGAGCGTATTAAGAATAATGGAAAGATGCTGCTGGTTGTGCAGCGGATTTTCCGTGCGGGGACGGATATGGTAAGTCAAAAACTTCCCATGCAGGCTGTGCGCTTTCTCATAGTCGCCTGCCGATATGGCCAGCATCAGTTCATTTTCCACCTCATACCGTTCGGCAATGCTGGTCATCGCCATCTGAGGATTATCCCGCACAGTTTTATAGATACTGGCACTGTTGCAGAAGAGCACGCAGTCCGCGGGCAGATACTCCAGGCGATACTTGCGGCTGAACAGGCCTGATGCCAGCTCCTGAATAAATTCTCCGTACTGGGAAACACTTTCTATCACGGGAACCGTATCATAAAAGGAAGAAATCTCTTGAAACAGACGCTCCGGGATACGGTTCTTCTGCACAATGTGATAGATGTCATCGGGACTTCTGCGTCCCTCGGAAAGGGGCCCGACAGATATCCATGTAGTCTCATCCTCCGATATGTACTCCTCCGGGATATGCAGGAAAAAATAGGTAAAGAGGAAATCGTCCGTAATCCGGAACAGTAAATTCGCCTCCTTCTGGGACTCAAGCAGATCAAGGATATCATCATATATGTAATTCTGATAGAGATGCAGCCGGAACCGGTTATCGATCAGCTCCAGGTTTGACTTGTCATTTTTCAGAATATTTACATTAATATTCGTTGCATTTAAAAT
>CAKNMY010000086.1 GCA_930989745.1 uncultured Lachnospiraceae bacterium
TATAGACAATATCTGGAGCGTCCTGTTCACGACAGGTTATCTGACGCAGAGAGGATGGACACATGCTGAGCCAGTTTTGCGACGCTCTGGAAAAGGGCGACGCGCCGGCAGTGGAACAGTATTTCAGAGAAAATCAAATATGCCCACGACGGTGATCTCACCTCTGCCTGCCTGAAAGCGCTTCAGCAGATTGAGGATACGAACTATGAGGAGGAACTCCGTGCGGAGGGAATTGACAGAGTTTTGAAATATGGGATCGCGTGCTATAAGAAAAACTGCAGGGTTATGGTAAGCGCACTTGATCAGTAATAAAGAAAGAGGAAAGACAGGCGCTGTGCTAATCGGCATTAGCTGATCCGCAGCGCCTGTTTTGTGCTGCTTTTTACAGCTTTTCCGCGAGTTTATCGAGCGATTCGAAGCGATATCCCATTTCCTCCCATTTGGTCAGCAGCTCGTCAAGGATCGCTCCGTTGGTGCTGGAGGTGTTGTGCAGCAGAACGACGGCGCCGGGGTGAATGCGGGGCAGGAGCTTGTCGAAAGCTTCCTCCTTTGTGGGCTGGTCGTCCTGGTACCAGTCCACATAGGCCAGGCTCCAGAAGAATGTGCGGTATCCGAGATCGGATGCCATCTGAAGGTTTGCCTCGCTGTATTTTCCCTGCGGAGGGCGGTAAAATTTCGCCATTTTCTGTCCGGTTGTCTCCTCAAAGAGCGTTTCGAGATCCTCAAGCTCCTTGCGGAAGGATTCCACGGTGGAGATCTGCGTCATGTCCGGATGGTGGTATGTATGGTTCCCGACAATGTGTCCCTCGTCCAGCATCCGCTTCACCAGATCGGGGGAAGTCTCCAGGTAGTTGCCCATGATGAAGAAAGCCGCAGGAGCGTTGTGCTTCCTGAGCGCGTCCAGAATGGGTTCTGTGTTGCCGTTCTCAAAACCGCAGTCAAAGGTCAGATAGATCACTTTGTCTTCCTCCCCGCAGTCCGGGTCGAGGAAGCAGGCATGGTAGGCCTTGAGTTCCTCAGCAGTTGCGTTTCCCGTGGGCTGCGCGCCGCTCTCAGAGAAGCCAAGTCCCCAGTTTTCCTCAGCAGACGCCGCCGTTTCCACGGTATCCGGTTCCCGGGTCATGGTTCCGGCGCCCGCTCCGGCGAGGTACGCGGCGGCGAAAACTGCGAGAAGGATAAAGCCCTGCTTTACGTTGCGCGTATTTTTTATAAATTCCGTGACCTTGTTCATGAATTGCTCTCCTCTGATTTCCTGCTTCTTTTCAGCGTATTCTCTTCCGTCGCCGGATATGAGCGAAAGAACATGAAAATTTATCTGGGCGAAAGTTCCGGGTTCGTGTATAATATATTGTGAGTCAGGATTCAGAGAGTATGCGGCGGGAACTGTTTTATATGCCTCTGATCCTGAAAAATGAAAAGAGAGGAGGTTTTACGATTGGAAGATAAGATGCAGTTTGCGGTGCTCATTGACGCGGATAATATCAGCTTCAAGTATGTATCCACGATTTTCAGCGAGCTGGACAAGTACGGCTTCGCGTCCTACCGCAGGATTTACGGGAACTGGACCAAGGGAAACGGATGGAAGGAAAATATTCTTCTGGAGTATTCCATCATCCCGGTACAGCAGTTTTCCTATACTTCGGGCAAGAACGCGACGGACATGGCGATGGTCATCGATGCCATGGACATTCTGTATAAGGGAAATGTGGATGGCTTCTGCCTGGTCACCAGTGACAGTGATTTCACCCGCCTTGCGATGCGGCTGCGCGAGGAGAATATGTACGTCCTGGGCATGGGAGAATCCAAGACGCCCCTGGCGCTCACAAAGGCCTGCAACCGCTTTGTCCATCTGAACCTGATTGAGGAGCAGAATAAGGATACGCTGGAGGAGGAGAAGATCCTCGCAGGTTCTTCTGAAAAGCAGAGCTCGGAGAATGTCACGGAAATCCGGGATCTGGAGACGGCGATTCTCTCCATGCTCAATGAGACAGAGGACAAGATGCTCGATCTGGGAACCGTGGGACGCAGGCTGGACGAGAAGTTTACGGATTTCGACGTCCGCAATTACGGGTACACGAAGCTCAATGTGTTTCTCGCGGAGTCCATGCCGAGCATCAGCCTGTTTAAGAAGGACGGACACACCTATGTGCAGAAGCGGGAGGTGCTCGACAGAAAGAAGCTGGAGAACGAGATTATCGGCATGATCGTGGCAAATGGAGGATGTATCAACAATCTCTCCATTATCAATGAAGATCTGAAGAAGCGCTATGACAGCTTCGATTTAAAGGATTACGGCTACAGCCGCCTGTCCAGCTTCCTGCGCAGCATCAAGAAGCTGAGCGTCTCCGGAAATAAGGTGCGCATCCGCGGGTATTCCCCGGACGGCGAACTCCGCTGACGCAGGCCGGCTCAGATTTCTGAGCGGCAGATTATTATATTACGGCAGAGGTTAAGAACATGAAGTATTATTTTGCACCCATGGAGGGAATTACCGGATATGTATTCCGGAACGCGCACCGCGCCTGTTATCCGGGCATGGATAAGTATTTCAGCCCGTTTATCTCCCCGAACAGCAATACCTGCATGAATTCCCGCGAGAGGAATGACGTGCTTCCGGAGCATAACGGCTCCCTGGAACTCATTCCTCAGATTCTCACGAATCGCGCGGAGGATTTTCTGCGCACGCTGGAGGAGCTTGCGGATTACGGGTACCGGGAGGTGAATCTGAATCTCGGCTGCCCGTCAGGGACCGTGGTTCCCAAGGGAAAGGGAAGCGGATTTCTCGCGTTTCCTGATAAGCTGGATGCGTTTTTGGAAGAGGTCTGTCAGGGAGCGGAGGAAAAGGGAATCTCGGTATCCGTCAAGACGCGCCTGGGGCTTGAGGATGAGGAGAAGTTTCCCCGCCTTCTTGAGATCTATAACCGTTACCCCCTGAAGGAACTCATTGTACATCCCCGGCTGCGCATTGATTACTATGGAAAGTTCCCGCGCATGGAGAGCTTTGCGTATGCGGTGAGGGAGAGCCGTGCGCCGGTCTGCTATAACGGAAATTTATTTGCGCGGCGGGATATCGAATCTCTGTCCGCGCAGTTCCCCGATGTGAAAGCGGCGATGCTCGGAAGAGGGCTGCTCGCGTCCCCGGGACTGTGCGCGGCTGCCCCCGGGGGAGAAGAGGAAGACCGAAGAACGATGCGCCGTTTCCATGACATGGTCTATGAGGGGTACAGGGAAATTTCTTTTGGAGATAAGAATGTATTATTCAAGATGAAGGAATTCTGGTTCTTCTTTATCAGGCGGTTCTCGGGCGGTGAAAAGCTCCTGAAGAAGATCCGCAAGGCGCAGCGCCTCTCTGATTATGAGACGGCGGTTGATATGGTGTTCGGCAGCCTGCCGCTTCTTGACGAAGCGGATCTGTCCGTTCTGGAAAAATAAGCGAAAGGTGAGAAGTTTTATGGACGCACATAAGAAGATTGAAGAATATATCACGCAGTATCCGATTTACCAGTATGCGTTTTTAAGCCCTGAGGAGGTGGAATTTTCCGACCGGGTGCGCACGATCTGCAAAAAGGAGTGCTCCCGCTACGGGAATTCCTGGTCGTGTCCGCCGGCGGTGGGAACCGTGGAGCAGTGCAGGAGCAAGTGCCTCGAATATACGGACGCGCTCTTTTTTTCCTCCGTCGCCGAAGTGGACGATATCATGAACATGAGCGCGGTTCTGAAGACCAGAAAAGAACACGAGGAACTGACCGGGCAGATTGAGAACTATCTGCGTGAAGAGGGGTATTTCTGCCTGACGCTCTCCACAGAGTCGTGTGATCTGTGCGAGAAATGCGCGTATCCCAAGCACCCCTGCAGCCATCCCGACCAGATGCATCCGTGCATTGAGAGCCACGGCATCCTGGTCACGGATCTGGTGGAGAAGCACTGCATGGATTACTATATGGGAGAGAAGTACGTCCTGTGGTATACCCTGATTTTCTTCCGCCGGGTCTAATCCGCGGCGTTCTCTCATAGAATAGACAATAAAGCGCCGGAGGGCTTCCCTTGAGACGAAAAAGCTTTCATCTAGCGCCCAGGCTGGCGGGCTCTCTGCAGATCCCACGGGATTTGTCCAGCAGAGAGCCGATTCTGACGTTTACCGGGAAGGGCGAGCTGTGCGTGGAGAATTACAGGAAGATTTTGGAATATAATCAGCATTTTATCTGTATAGAGACCAAGACCTACAGATTCTCTGTGGAAGGCAGAGATCTGAAGATCCAGTATTATACCAGTGAGGAAATGAAGATCATCGGCTGTTTTGAGAAGGTATTTTTTCACTGCTGAAATTTGGCGCGGGAGGGGATAAGGTGACTGGAAAGGGAATCCGTTTTCTGAGAGGGTATGTACATATCCGGCTCATCAGCAGAGAGCCGGAGCGCTTCCTGTATCTGTGCGGCCACGCCGGTGTGGAGCTGTGGGATTTGCTGTACGGGGAGCATGCCTATGAATTCTGTCTGTCCGTCCCGGATTTTTTTCGTCTGCAGCCTTACTGCCGCAAGACCGGATCGAGAGTCCTCATACTGAAAAAATACGGAATGCCGTTCTTTCTGCACCGAAACAGGAAAAGAAAGGCATTTTTTCTTGGTATTTTTCTGGCCGGAGCGCTGCTTTTTCTGCTGTCCGGTTTTATCTGGAACATTCATATCGAAGGAAATCACGCGAATACCACGCGGGAAATCCTGAATTATCTGGAAACGCTGAAGATTGTCCACGGAACGCCCAAATCCACGATTGACTGCCCCGGGCTTGCGGCTGAACTGCGCAGAGAATTTCCCGATATGATCTGGGTATCGGCAAAGATTCAGGGGACGCGGCTGATCCTGGAGATCAAGGAGAATGAGGACAGCTACGAAGTGCCCTCCGGGGAAGTTCCGGCAGATGCGGAGGCGCCCACGGACCTGATCGCCGCCAAAGACGGGGTCGTGCAGTCGGTCGTCACGCGCCGCGGCACTCCGCAGGCCCTGCCGGGCAGCGAGGTGAAAAAGGGCGATGTGCTCGTGGGCGGGATGCTGGAAATTACGGATGACAGCGGGGAGGTCGCGTCCAGGAGGTATGTCGCGGCGGACGCCGATATCCGGCTCGTAACACAGGAGGCATATGAGGACAGTTTCCGGATGGAACGCGAGGTACGCGTCTATCAGGATGAGAATGCGTGGTACCCGGTGGTGCGGATCTTTGACTGGCAGTTCCATCTGGGATTTTTTACGGACCGGGACAGCCCGCAGGACAAATGTCTGACGCTCAGTCCGGTGCATCTGACGGAGAACTTTGTGCTTCCGCTGTCGCTGGGAAAGATGGAGCAGAAGATTTACCGCGTGGAGACGCGGGAATACAGCGAGGAGGAGGCGCGCGATCTTGCCCGGCAGCATCTGGAGCAGTACTGCGAAAAACTGGAGGAACAGGATATAAAAGTGCTGGAGACAAATGTGGAGACGACGGTCGCCGGCAGCACGTGTACATCGCGGGGAACACTGACGCTGCTGGAGGAGGCGGTGGCAGAGCAGCCCTGCCAGGTTGTCGAGGAGCAAAATGAGACAAAAGAAACGCAGCAATAGGAGCTGTATCGGAGATGTCCACGGCGCGGGGCGTCTCTTTTTTTTGAAAAAAGTAATTGTAATTTTCCGCCGAACCCTGTATAATCCTGTTGTCGAATTATTTTTAAAAACAATTCGCTTCGCGGAAGTGAATGGACAGATACAGAGAGGGGAAGCTATGACAGGAGCAGTGATTATTGCCTCGGGAGTCGGGGCGGACGGTGAAACTTTGGATCCTACGCGCTCTGTCGGAGAGATTTCGGCAGTGCAGGGGCTGATTCTGACTTGCTTTGAGGCAAAGGTACAGAGTGTGGCAGTCGTGGCGGAACAGCGTCAGGTGGCGATGATCCAGAAAGATATCGCCCGGATGGGCGCGGTTTGTCTCGGATGCAGAGACGGAGCGGGCATGGAAGAGCTTCTGCGTGAGGGAATCGCGTTCCTGTCCAGTGACTGCGAGCGGATTCTTGCTGCCACGGTGGAATATCCGCTGGTGTCGCACCAGACGGTGCGCCGGATGCTCGAGTGCGGAAAGGTGCTTGCGTTTCCGCGGTACCATGGGCTGGCCGGGACTCCGATTGTGATCGCGCGGAAGGCGTATGACAGGCTGACCGGCGAAGACCGCGGACCGGGGAACGGACAGCCGTGCCATTTTGCGGAGGACGTCCTGGAGCTGTTTCGCAGACGGGGAGTGCTGCCGGAGGCGATTGAGACCGAGGATGAGACGGTGGTTCAAAGCGCTGCCGCGTGTACAGAGGAGTCTGGTCAGGAAACACAGCCTGCGCAGAAGCACAGCCGGCATCCGCTGCGCTTCTGCACGGGGCTGCGGCTGGCACGGGATACGGTATTCTTCGGTCCGGGGGCCGCGCAGCTTCTGGAACTGATCCGCAGAGAGCGATCCGTGCGCATGGCGAGCGAGCTGATGGGGATTTCCTACACAAAAGCGTGGAATATTCTGCGGAAGGTGGAGAAAGGCCTCGGGGCTCCCGCAGTGTCCTGCAGGCAGGGAGGAAAGAGCGGCGGCATGGCAGTGCTGACACCGGAAGGAGAAGAACTGCTCAGAAAATACAGAATGTTTGAAGAACGGGCGGACGAAGCGCTGCAGACGGTTTTTGCGGAGATCTTTTCGGATGAGCCCGGAACAGGGAGAGAACCATGGAACTGAGAAAAAGAGAACGATACTATATGATTTTTTTCGTGCTGCTGTTTGCCGCGTGCTTTTTCGGTTCCTTTGCGGTGGGGCAGTACCCGGTGTCTGTCAGAGAACTGCTGCAGATCCTCTGGTCGAAAGTGGCGGACTTTTCCGGAGACTGGAGTCCGCAGGCGGAAATCGTCGTGATCAACGTGCGTCTGCCGCGTGTGCTCGCGGCGGCTCTGATCGGAGCCAGCCTGTCCGCGGCAGGCATCTGCTATCAGGGAATGTTTCAGAACCCCATGGTTTCTCCGGATGTCCTGGGCGCTTCACAGGGCGCGGGATTCGGAGCTGCGCTGGGCATTCTGCTGGGGTGGAGCTACAGTGCGGTCACGGCGGGATCATTTTTCATGGGACTCTTCGCTGTATTCCTCGTGCAGCTGGTGGCGCGGTTCGTAAGGCAGAACCCTGTGCTCGGCCTGGTGCTGGGCGGCATTATGATCGGATCGCTGTTTTCCTCAGGGATATCCTTTGTCAAACTGGCCGCGGATCCGAATGATACCCTGCCTGCAATCACATACTGGCTGATGGGAAGTCTAGCCTCCATCGCGATGGACGACGTAAAGTTTGCGGCGGTTCCGATTCTGCTGGGATTTATTCCGATTCTGCTGCTGAGCTGGAAGATGAATATCCTGACGCTCGGCGAGGAGGAGGCGAAGGCGATCGGCGTCAATACGAAGATTGTCCGGCTTCTGATCACGCTCGGCGCAACGCTGATCACTGCGGCAAGCGTATCGATCAGCGGAATGATCGGCTGGGTGGGACTTGTGATCCCGCACTTTGTGCGCATGATGATCGGATGCGACTACCGCAGGGCGCTTCCGGCATCCATGCTGCTCGGCGCGAGTTTCCTGATGATTGTAGATAATTTCGCCAGAACCATATCGACGACAGAGGTGCCGCTCGGCATCCTGACTTCCTTTGTGGGCGCGCCGTTTTTCTTATATCTGATGATCCGGGAGGGAAAGAGCGTATGAAAATCGAGATTGAAAAACTTGCCTTTTCCTATGGCGCCCATGAGGTCCTGAAAGGACTGACATTTACCGTCACAGAAGGGGAGCTGCTGTGCATTCTGGGTCCCAACGGAGTGGGAAAGAGTACGCTCTTTCGCTGCCTGCTGGGGCTGCAGAGAGGATGGAGCGGCAGGATTGTCATTGACGGGACCGATATCCGGAAGCTCTCGGCGCGGCAGATGGCGCGGTATCTGGCATACATTCCGCAGTATTCGAGCCCGGTATTTTCCTACACCGCCTTTCAGATGGTGCTTATGGGAACAACCTCGCATCTGGGGATGTTCGCGTCCCCGGGAAAGCGGGAAGAGGAGCGGTCGCTGGAGGCGCTCGAGACCCTGGGGATTTCGCATCTGAAGGACAAACGGATCGGGGAGATCAGCGGCGGCGAGCGGCAGCTTGTGCTGATTGCGCGGGCGATTGCCCAGGACGCCAGGCTTCTGATCATGGATGAACCCACGGCAAATCTGGACTACGGGAACCAGGTGCGGGTGATGCAGGTCGTCGGGGAGCTGGCTCAGCAGGGGTATTCCATCCTGATGTCCACCCACAATCCCGACCAGGCATTTCTGTACGGCACGCGGGTGCTGATGCTTAAAGACGGGGCCGTCCTGAGTCAGGGAACGCCGAGGGAAGCGCTGACGGAGGAAGTGCTGTATCAGGCGTACGGGGTGGAGATCGGAATTCATACGTTTGCCGACGGGGACCAGGAGTATCATCTGTGTGTCCCGGCAGGAAGAAGGGAGCGTGGGACGCGGTGAGATTTCAGTGGAGCAGCGAGAGTATCCGATGGTACCGCGAGGCGGCGGAGTACGGGGATTTCCACAGAAATATAGCAAAACTCCTGAGAACGTGTGTGGAAGGTGCGGACAGCCTCTGCGATCTGGGCTGCGGGCTGGGATACCTTGACGCGGAATTAAGTCCCTGGGTGGCGCGGATAGAAGCGCTTGATATCTGCCGCGAGGCGGTCATATCACTCGGGAACATGGCAAAAGCGCGGAAGATCCGCAATATTTTCCCCGTCTGCGGGGACTGGGAAGCGCGCCTTGACGGAGAACGGCCGCAGATCGCTCTGCTCAGCTTCTTCGGGAATCTGAACGATGAGCGGCAGTTCCGCAGAGTATACGCGTTTCCCCGCAGTACGCTGATCTATATCACGAATACGGACAGGAAGAGCAACCTCTCTCCCAGCGGCATCTCGAGAAGGGAAAAAGCGTGCGGAGAGCAGTTCTCCGCGCTTTTGGAAAGGCTGGACATTCCGTACATTTCCCGCCGTGCGGAGCTGGAGTTCGGCCAGCCTTTTGCCTCGCGCGGGGATGCGGAAGCGTTTGTGGAGTATTATTACCCCGGATGCACGGCGGCAGAGCGGAAGGAATTTCTGTGCAGCCGTCTGGAGCAGAGAGATGACGGATACTATCTGCCGAATCAAAAAAGTTTGGAAATATTTATTTTTTATAAGGAGGAAGAACAATGAGAAACATGAAAAGGTGGATGGCAGTAATGCTTACAGCGGTAATGTTAAGTACCGCAGCGGGCTGCGGCGCGCAGGAAACGTCTGAGGACAGCGCCGCGCAGGCCACGGAGGCTCCTGAGCAGGAAGCTGAGGACACACAGCAGGACGAGGCAGAAGCGCAGGAGGGGACAGAGGTATTTACCGACTCCCTGGGACGCGAGGTCGAGCTTCCCGCGGAACTGACGAAAGTGGCGCCCTCCGGCAACCTGGCGCAGATGATTATCTACAGCCTTGCGCCGGAAACGATGGTGGGATGGAGCAGTGATCCCGGAGAGAGCATGTCCGCGTATTTCCCGGATGAGTATAAAGACCTTCCGGTGTTTGGAACATTTTACGGAAAAAAGGCAAACTTAAATAAAGAGGCGCTGATCGAGGCAGATCCTCAGGTTATCATCGACATGGGAGAGATCAAGGGCGATATGGCGGCGGATCTGGACGCGCTTCAGGAGCAGCTTGGCATCCCGGTGATCTTCATCAAGGCGGAACTGACGGACAGCGGGGAAGCATACCGCACGCTGGGCAGCCTGCTGGGCGCGGAGGATGCGGCAGAGGAGCTGGCAGCATACTGCGATGAGACAATCAGCGAGGCTGGGGAAAAGGCGGCATCGATTTCCGAGGAAAATCGCGTCACCGTATATTACGGCGGCGGAGAGGACGGTCTGAGCGCAAATCCGGCGGATTCTTCCCACGGGGAGGTCATTAACCTGGTCGGAGGAAAGAATGTGGTGGAGACCGATTTTGACTCCGGCGCAAACCAGGCGAACATGGAGCAGCTTCTGCTGTGGAACCCGGATGTTGTCATCTTTACTGAGGAGGGAGCGTACGACACCGCCATGCAGGACGCAGCCTGGAACAGCCTTTCGGCAGTACAGAACGGAAATGTCTATGAAGTTCCGTCCATACCGTATAACTGGATTGACCGTCCGCCGGCAGTCAACCGGATTCTGGGCGTGAAATGGATGGGCAATCTGCTCTATCCGGAAGTGTTTGACTATGACATGGTGGCGGAAGCGCAGGAGTTTTACAAATTATTCTACCGTTATGATTTGTCAGAGGATGAGGCAAAAGAACTGATGGCTCGCTCAACTTTTGCTGATGTGCAGTAAAGAAAAATGTGATATGCTTAACAGACTACAGAGAAAGAAAGGATGAGTCGTATGAAGATCAAATTTCTTGGTACAGCGGCTTATGAGGGAGTGCCCTCTTTGTTTTGTACCTGCAGAGTTTGTCAAAAAGCAATGAAAGAGGGAGGCCGCGAACTGCGTTCCCGTTCCCAGGCACTCATAAATGATGAGCTGCTGCTGGATTTTCCGCCGGATACAGTCTGGCATTTCCAGCGGTTCTGCCTAGACTGGACGAAGATCGGCGACTGCCTGATCACTCATGACCACAGCGATCATTTATATCCGGAAGACGCGCTGATGGCTGTCGAGGCGTACAGTAATCAGCACCGCCCTCTGCATTTTTACGCCGCGCAGAGCGGTTATGAAAAGCTTATGGCGTGTGTTCCGTTTGCGGAGACCGCGGGAGCCGGGATTTCGCTGGTGGAACCGGGAAGGCGCTTTACGGCAGGAGAGGGAGGCAAATATTCCGTACTGCCGCTACGCGCCAATCATGAGGATGCGACATCGCCGGTCATTTATTCTATTTCGTGCGAAGGCAAACGGCTGCTTTACGCGCATGACACAGGCGTCTTTTATGAAGATACGTGGAAGGGCCTGAAAGAGGAGGGCAGATACGATCTGATTTCCATGGACTGCACCGGATGCCTTGAGAAAGCCGGACCGGATTACCATATGTGTTTGAGGGATATCCGCGGAGTGCTGGAGAGAATGAGAAGTGAAAAGCTGGCAGATGAGAAAACGACGGTGGTGCTGAACCATTTCTCGCATAACGGCGGGCTTACATATGAAGAGATGTGCCGGGAGGCTGAAAAGGAAGGCATGATTGTTTCTTATGACGGGCTGGAGCTTGTGGTGTAAAGAATAGAATATAGAAGCAGAAGATAAAAAACAGCGTTTATTTATTCTTTTTTGGAGAATAAAATTCCTGCAAGGGAATAAGTGTTGGAAGATTGAGTGATACACAATTGAACAGGGGAAGAAAAAGTATGATGACA
>CAKNMY010000087.1 GCA_930989745.1 uncultured Lachnospiraceae bacterium
CGCGACGGGCAGCCTTGAGGCCGTACTTCTTTCTCTCTTTCATTCTCGGGTCACGAGTTAAGTAACCAGCTTTCTTCAGGGTCGGTCTGTAATCAGCGTCTGCCTGAAGGAGTGCTCTTGCGATTCCGTGACGGATCGCGCCTGCCTGTCCGGTGAATCCACCGCCGCGAACGTTTACTAAAACATCGAACTTGTCAACTGTCTCAGTAGCTGTCAGGGGCTGACGAACAACAACCTTTAAGGTCTCTAATCCAAAATACTCGTCAATATCTCTTTTATTGATTGTAATCTTACCTGTTCCAGGTACTAAGTATACTCTCGCGATAGATTTTTTTCTTCTTCCTGTTCCGTAGAATTTTGCGTTAGCCAATGTCCTTTACCTCCCTCTTAGAATTTTAATACTTCCGGCTTCTGAGCCTCATGGTTGTGCTCTGCGCCAGCGTATACGTGAAGTTTTTTAATCATGCTTCTTCCCAGAGGTCCTTTTGGAAGCATACCTTTTACTGCAAGCTCAATTACTTTCTCCGGCTTGTTAGCCATCATCTCTTTTAATGTAGTCTCTTTCATTCCGCCTACATACTCAGAGTGGCTGTAGTATACCTTCTGGTCTAACTTCTTTCCGGTAACTTTTACTTTAGCTGCGTTGATTACGATTACGTAATCGCCTGTATCGATGTGCGGTGTGTAAACCGGTTTGTTCTTTCCTCTTAAAACTTTTGCAATTTCAGATGTAAGACGTCCTAAGGTGCATCCTTCAGCGTCCACTACATACCATTTTCTTTCAATCTTATCCGGATTAGCCATAAAGCTGTTCATGGATTCTACCTCCTGTAATCATATTTTACTTAACTGTGATAATTATATAAAATACCCTTCCGGGGCTTTGGCTAGGTATTTTTCTCTTTGTCATGCTTATCCATTATAGAACATGGATTTTCCGATGTCAACTCTTTTTTTCAAGATTCTTCGGGTTTTTTCGTGCTCCATCCGCATGCTTCCCACTGCGGATACTCGATCTTCACCAGCGTCAGTCCCTCGGGCCGGGCGGTCTCTCCCGCCATGCTGCGGTCCCGCGCTTCCAGGATCTCCCGGACGTGCTCCGGCTCGAAAAAGCCGCCGCCCACACGGATCAGAGTTCCGGCAATAATTCTTACCATATTATAGAGGAAACCGTTGCCGCGGATGCGGATCGTGATCAGATCGTTCGCGCGGTCAATATCCAGCGCTTCGATACGCCGCACCGTGTTCTCGGTCTCCGGCTTCGCGGTACAGAAGCTCTTAAAGTCATGTTCTCCGATCAGATACTGCGCCGCCTTCCGCATCAGGTCCACATCCAGCGGATAATAGTAAAAGTAAGAATACAGCCGCCTCGTGGGATCCGGAAACTTCCGGTTCAGGATCCGGTACTCGTACGTCTTTCGCGTCTCGCAGAACCGCGGATGAAACTCCGCCGGAACCTCCCTGGATTCCTGAATCCGGATGTCCTGCGGCAGCCGTGTGTTGAGCGCAAGGGAAATTCTGTCCGCAGGCATTCTGTTCTCAGTATCAAAGACAGCTACATTTCCGAGCGCATGCACACCCGCGTCAGTGCGGCTCGCTCCTATCGTGTGAATCTCCTCTTTCAGGAGCTGTGAGAGCTCGCGGTTCAGCACTTCCTGCACGGAAATCCCATTCGGCTGCACCTGCCACCCGCAGTAATTCGTTCCGTCGTATGCTACAGTCAATTTTACACGTTTCATGCCGCTCTCCCCTTATATTCCGATCACCCGCATGGCGATCGCTATTGCGAGATAGAGAGCAAGAACCGCGTATGCTGCCGCGTCCCTCTTCTTATAGATCAGCGGCTTCATCTGCGTCCTTCCATCGCCGCCATGGTAGCAGCGCGCTTCCATCGCCATCGCCAGATCGTTGGCACGGCGAAATGCGGAGATAAACAGCGGCACCAGCAGCGGCACCATATTTTTTACCTTTCGGATAAGGTTTCCGCTCTCAAAGTCCGCTCCTCTGGCAATCTGCGCCTTCATAATCTTGTCCGTCTCCTCCATCAGGATCGGGATAAAGCGCAGAGCGATCGACATCAGCATCGCGATCTCGTGTACCGGAACATGAATCTTGTTCAGCGGCTTCATCAGCCGCTCCAGTCCGTCCGTGAGCTGGTTCGGCGTCGTGGTCAGCGTCATCAGAGACGCTCCGATAATCAGAAGAATCAGACGGATTCCGATCTTTGCCGCAAGGATCAGTCCCTCCTCTGTGATCTTGATAATCCAGACCTGGAATACCACATGGCCCGGAGTAAAGATCGCGTTGAAGAACATCGAAATCAGCAGCAGCACTACGATCGCTTTCAGTCCCTTGACGATAAACTTCAGCGGAACTGTGGAGATCTTCACCATCACAGCAAGGAACAATGCCGAGATCAGATACCCGATCCAGCTGTTGAAGATGAACAGCGAAATAATATATACCAGAGTTCCCACAAACTTCACTCTGGGATCCAGGCGGTGAAGCACGGATTTCGCGGGATAATATTGTCCAATCGTGATATCTCTCAGCATGGCTTCTTCCTCCGTCCTTCCAGCGCCGCAAGGATCGACGCCTTAGCTTCCTCTATCGTAGTGGCATTCGTGTCCACGTCCATGCCGTGTTCTTTCAGCGCGTGCATGATATAGGTGATCTGCGGAGCCGCAAGCCCCATGGCCTCCAGCTCTTTATAATGAGAAAACACTTCCTTCGGGATGCCGTCAAAAGCCATCCGGCCTCCGTTCATCACGATAATGCGCTCCACATATTTCGCAATATCCTCCATACTGTGGGATACGAGAACTACCGTGATTCCTCTGGTATTGTGAAGTTCTTTCAGCTGATCGAGAATCTCGTCGCGCCCTCTCGGATCAAGTCCGGCCGTGGGCTCGTCCAGCACCAGCACCCTGGGGTTCATGGCGAGGACTCCCGCGATCGCCACACGGCGTTTCTGTCCGCCGGATAACTCAAAAGGAGACTTATGATACAGCTGCTCGGGGAATCCCACGTGGCGCAGAGCTTCCTCGGCACGCTCCCTGCATTCCTCCGGCGTGCAGCCCTGATTCTTCGGTCCAAAGCAGACATCGGTGAGTACATCCGTCTCAAAGAGCTGATGCTCCGGATACTGGAACACCAGCCCCACATTGCTGCGCAGGCTTCTCAGATCATATCCTTCCGCCCAGACATCCTGTCCGTCGAAGAGCACCCGTCCCTCTGTGGGACGGATCAGCCCGTTCAGATGCTGGATCAGCGTGGACTTGCCGCTTCCTGTATGGCCGATGATCCCGACAAACTGCCCGTCCGGAATCTCCAGGCTGACATCCTTCAGCGCGTGCATCTCATAAGCTGTCCCCGGGCTGTAGGTATACGTTACATGTTCTAATTTGATTGACATAATGCATTCACCAACTCTTCTATTGTAAGAATACCGCTCGGGATATCCACGCCTGCCTTTTTCAGTTCATCCGCGAGCAGCGTTACCTGCGGTACATCCAAGCGATATTTTTTCAGGGTATCGACCTGGGAGAAGATCTCTCTGGGCGTTCCCTGCATGACGATCCTGCCGCTGTCCATGACATAGACCTTATCCGCGAGAATGACCTCCTCCATATAGTGCGTGATCAGAATAACCGTCACGCCTTCCTTTTCATTTAACTCTCTGACAGCAGCGAGCACCTCTTTTCGTCCGTTGGGATCGAGCATTGCCGTTGGTTCGTCCAGAATAATACACTTCGGCTTCATCGCGACTACTCCCGCGATCGCCACACGCTGCTTCTGCCCGCCGGAGAGCTTATTCGGGGAATGCTTCCTGTATGAGATCATACCGGTCTTTGTCAGCGCATCCTCCACTCTCTGCCAGATCTCATCCGTGGGAACACCGATATTTTCCGGTCCGAATCCCACATCCTCTTCCACCACAGTCCCGATGATCTGGTTATCAGGATTCTGAAAGACCATGCCTGCCTTCTGGCGGATCTTCCACACATCGTCATCCTCAGCGGTATCCAGGCTGTCCACCCACAGCGTCCCTTCCGTGGGCACCAGAAGCGCGTTCATATGCTTTGCCAGCGTGGACTTTCCCGAGCCGTTATGGCCCAGAATCGCGATAAACTGTCCTTCCGCGATATCCAGATCCACACCGTCGATCGCGCGGTTTACTTCCGGCTCCTGTCCCTCCTCGGAATACTTCAGATAATCGAATACTACCTTTGCAGCTTTAATGATTCCCATTGCACAGCTCCTCAATCACTGCCCAGATCTCGTCCCGGCCCTGCTTTGTTTCCGCGGAAAACGGGAGAATCTGCGTGCCCGCCACACAGCCAAGCCCCTGGCGGATGGCCTTTATCTGCTTCTGCACCTGACTGCGCTTGATTTTATCCAGTTTCGTAGCAATAATGATGGGTTCATACCCGTTGTGCAGAATCCATTCATACATATTTTTGTCGTTTGCGGAAGGATCGTGGCGGATATCAATCAGAAGAAAGACTGCCCGAAGCGTCTTCGATGTGTGCAGATAGCGCTCGATCATCTTTCCCCACTTCTCCTTCACCTCCACGGACACTCTCGCGTAACCGTAGCCCGGAAGATCCACCAGATACAGCTCCTGGTTGACATTATAAAAATTGATTGTCTGTGTCTTTCCCGGCTGGGAGCTTGTCCTCGCCAGTGCCTTTCGGTTCACAAGCCCGTTCAGAAGAGAAGATTTCCCCACATTGGACTTTCCCGCAAAGGCGATTTCCGGCCTGCCGGTGTCAGGCAGTTTGCTGGTGATTCCGCATACAATGTCCAGCGATACGTCTTTTATAATCATAGTTTCCTCCAGCGCCGCGGTCCGCGGCGGTATTTTGGCGCCCCGTCACTCGGCAAAGGCGCGTTCCAATACTTCTTTCATATGCTCCACGAAGCAGATATTCAGTCCGTCTGTAATCTCTGTCTCCATCTCTTCCACATCCGGGCGGTTCGCCTTCGGCACCAGGACAGTCCTGATTCCCGCCTTTTTCGCGGCCAGAAGCTTCTCCTTCAGGCCGCCGATCGGAAGCACTCTTCCCCTCAGGGTAATCTCACCGGTCATTGCCACGTCGGCACGCACCGGCTTCTTTATAATTGCGGACAGCATCGCTGTCGCCATCGTAATGCCCGCGGACGGTCCGTCCTTCGGCACTGCTCCCTCCGGGATATGAATATGAATATCGTTTTCCCTGAAAAATTCCTTTGGAATGTCATACTCCTGCGCTACGGATCGAAGATAACTGATCCCCGTCTGCGCAGACTCCTTCATCACATCTCCAAGCTGTCCGGTAAGCAGGAATTCTCCTTTGCCAGGCATCAGATTCACCTCAATCTGAAGGGTATCGCCGCCCACGCTGGTCCATGCCAAGCCGCGCACGATTCCGATTTCATCCTGCTGATTTGCCAGGTTCACATGGTACCGCTCTTTTCCCAGGAACTCCTGAAGATTCTCTTTGGTGACCGTCACCTGCTGTTCCCCGCACATGAGTCTTCGGGCCGTCTTGCGGCAGATCTCCCCGATCTTTCTCTCAAGGCCGCGCACGCCCGCTTCCTTGGTATATCCGCTGATCACACGATCCAGTGCTTCCGGCTCAATGATCAGCTGACCGTCCCTGAGGCCATTTGCGCTGATCTGCTTCGGAATCAGATGCTCCTGCGCGATATGCTTTTTCTCATTTTCCGTATAACTGGTGATCTCGATCACTTCCATTCGGTCCAGCAGCGGGCGCGGGATTGTCTGAATCTCATTCGCCGTGGCGATAAAAAGCACCTCGGACAGATCCATCGGGATCTCCACATAGTGGTCCACAAAATGGCAGTTCTGCTCAGAATCCAGAACCTCGAGAAGCGCGGCTGACGTGTCGCCCTTATAATCACTGCTGACCTTGTCGATCTCGTCGAGCAGCATCAGCGGATTCTTGACTCCCGCCTGCTTTAATCCGGCAGCCAGCCGTCCCGGCATGGCTCCCACATACGTCCTGCGGTGTCCCCGAATCTCTGCCTCATCTCTCACGCCGCCCAGGCTGATGCGCACATACTTCTTATTCAGCGCCCTTGCCACAGACCGGGCAATCGAAGTCTTGCCGGTTCCAGGCGGTCCCACGAGGCAGAGGATCGGGCTGTCGCCCTTCTTTGTCAGAGCGCGCACGGCAAGGAATTCGAGAATACGTTCCTTGACCTTCTCAAGGCCATAGTGATCGTGTTCCAGGATCTCCTCCGCCTTATTCAAATCTTTGTTATCCCTCGTTGTCTTATCCCACGGGAGCGCCAGCAGCGTCTCGATATAGCTGCGGATCACTGCCGCCTCCGCCGAACTGCTGCCCACGTTTTTAAACCTGCGGATCTCCTCCCGGATCTTCTCCTTAACTTCTCCGGATGCCTTGAGCTTCTCCGCCTTCTGCAGGAACTTCTCCGCATCGCTCTCCTCGCTGTCTCCAAGTTCTTCATGGATCATTCTGAGCTGCTCTCTGAGAAAATATTCCCTCTGATGCTGGTCAATACGCTCCTTGACCTTCTTCTGGAAATCGTTCTGGATCTTCATGATCTCAATCTCATTCGCCAGCATAACGCTCAGAACTTCATAGCGGTCCAGCAGATTGACCGCTTCCAGAAGCTTCTGGCGCTGTTCGCTGGAAAACGGAAGCTGGATGCAGAACTGATCCACCATCTTCTCCAGATCATCGATCTCCGCAAGCTGGAAAGCCAGCTCCTTGCTGATATTGGGGCCTGTTCTGAAATACTTCAGGAGCAGCTCCGTCAGCGCCCGGTTCATTCCCTCTGCCTCGTTCTCAGAGATTTCTTCCTGCCGGCTCTCAATCACTGAGACCTCAGCTCTCAGAAAGTCTTCCTCCTCCGAAAATCCGAGAAGTTCCGCGCGCTGCTCGCCTTCCACCAGAACCCTCAGCAGGTTCTTGGGCAGCTTTACTACCTGCTTGATAGAAGCGATCGTTCCAATGGTATACAGATCTTCCTGTCCCGGATCCTCCAGGTGCTGATCCTTCTGTCCGACCAGAAAGAGCTTCTGATCCTGGAGCATCGCTTCCTCCACTGCCTTGATCGATTTACTCCTGCTGACATCAAAATGAACAATCATATCCGGCAGGACTGTATTGCCCCGCAGGGCGACCGCCGGCAGGTTTTTTATCGTGTCGTCCATTAAAAATTCCTCCAAACAGTTGCTCTCTTATGCTGTCTCCGGTCTTCCTGCCCTGCGCCGTTCGGACTTCTTCTTCGTCACTGCGGGTGCCGCCTCGCCTCTCGTGATAATCGGCTGTTCCGTTCCTTCCACAGCCTCCTTCGTAATGCGGCAGGTACAGATCGTATCATCAGACGGAGCATCGAACATTACGTCCATCATCGTCTGCTCCATGATGGCGCGCAGTCCTCTTGCGCCGGTCTTTCTTTCCAGAGCCTTCTTGGCCATAGCGCGCAGCGCGTCGTCGTCAAACTGCAGATCCACATTGTCGAGCTCAAACAGCCTGTGGTACTGCTTAACAAGAGAGTTCTTCGGTTTGCTTAAGATTTCCACCAGAGCATTTTCATCCAGCGAATCCAGAGATACAACCACCGGAACACGTCCGATAAACTCGGGAATCAGTCCGAACTTGATGAAATCCTGCGGCATCACCTCTTTTAAAATCTCGCCCACGTTTCTGTCTTCATGAACTTTGGAGAGCTGTCCCGTAAATCCGATCGCCTTGGTATCCTGGCGTGTCTCGATGATCTTCTCGATGCCGGCAAACGCGCCGCCGCAGATAAACAGGATATTCGTGGTATCGATCTGGATGAACTCCTGCTGCGGATGCTTTCTTCCGCCCTGCGGCGGAACATTCGCTACCGTTCCCTCCAGGATCTTCAGCAGAGCCTGCTGCACACCCTCGCCGGAAACATCGCGGGTGATGGACGCGTTCTCTGATTTTCTCGTAATCTTATCGATCTCGTCAATATAAATAATTCCGTACTGCGCGCGCTCGATATCGTAGTCCGCAGCCTGGATAATGCGAAGCAGGATATTCTCTACGTCCTCACCCACGTAACCGGCCTCGGTCAGCGTCGTCGCGTCCGCAATCGCGAACGGCACGTTAAGCAGCTTCGCCAGCGTCTGTGCCAGGAAGGTCTTTCCGGAACCTGTCGGACCCAGCATCAGAATATTGCTCTTCTGCAGCTCCACGTCCGACCCCTCTCCTGCCAGCACGCGCTTATAATGATTGTAAACAGCGACAGAGAGGACCTTCTTCGCCTCGTCCTGCCCGATTACATACTCGTCTAAAATTTCCTTGATTTCCCTCGGCTTCAGCAGATTAATGTCTCCGTTAAACCTCTGGGAAGCGCCGTTTAACTCCTCGGCGATAATCTCAGAACAGATCTCAATACATTCGTCACAGATATATGCTCCGTCCGGTCCTGCGATCAGCTTGCGCACCTGTTCCTCCGGTTTTCTGCAAAAAGAGCACCTTATTTTAGGTTCATTACCCTTTAAACCCATATTTTTTTCCAATCCTTTCTCTGACTTGCTTTTGCCCCTTATCTACCCGGTATGCCGAAAGTCCCTCCGGCATACTGAGGCATGTTACGCCAAAGACTCCTGTCAAACCGACAGGAGTCTTCATCCTTACGTTTATCTGCTGGTAATCACTCTGTCAATCAGACCATACGCCTGCGCTTCTTCCGCAGACATATAGTTGTCGCGCTCTGTGTCCGCCTCGATAACCTCGATCGGCTGACCAGTGTTTGCCGCCAAGATACTGTTCAATTTCTTCTTAGTCTTTAAAATATGTTCTGCCACGATCTTAATCTCAGTAGCCTGACCCTGCGCTCCGCCTGACGGCTGGTGAATCATAATCTCGGCATTCGGAAGAGCCAGTCTCTTTCCCTTTGCCCCTCCGGACAGCAGGAACGCTCCCATGCTCGCCGCCATTCCGATACAGATTGTAGAAACGTCACACTTAATATACTGCATGGTATCATAAATTGCGAGGCCTGCAGTTACCGAACCTCCCGGGCTGTTGATATACAGATGGATATCCTTTCCGGGGTCTTCAGATTCCAGAAACAGAAGCTGTGCGACAACCAGGCTGGCTGTCACATCATTGACCTCTTCACCCAGGAAGATAATGCGGTCCTTCAGCAGTCTGGAATAAATGTCATAGTTTCTCTCCCCCCTGCTGGTCTGTTCAACGACATACGGTACTAAACTCATGTAAATGCCTCCCATTCTGTGCGGACGATGGTACAGATTTAAGCCTCTTTCGCTGCGTCTGCAATTAAGGTAACTGCATCCTGTACAGCGATGTCCTTCTTCATCTGCTCTTTCTCGTAATCGCCCATTGCTTCTTTTAACTTGTCGGCTTCCATCTTATATGCTTCCGCCATCTTAGCGATCTCCTCATCCAGTCTCTCATCGGATACCTGGATATTCTCAGCCTCTGCTACTTTCTCAAGAACGAGTCTTGTGCGGATGCGCTTCTCAGCCTGCGGACGCATCTGCTCCTGCATAGCCTCAATGGTAGCGCCTGTGTACTTCATGTAATCCTGCATAGACAGGCCCTGTGCCTGAATTCTGGACGCGAACTCATTCACCTGCTGTCTTACCTGGGTCTGGATCATAGCCTCCGGAATCTCCATCTGAGCATTCTCCACTGCCTTGTCTACTGCAGCGTCCTCTCTTGCGCGCTTAGCGTCGGAAGCCTTCTTCTCCTCCAGGTTCTTTTTGATGTCAGCCTTGTACTCATCCAGAGTGTCAAACTCGGATACGTCCTTAGCGAAATCATCGTCCAGAGCCGGAAGCTCTTTTACCTCGATCTTGTGGATCTGGCATTTGAATACAGCTGCTTTTCCTGCAAGCTCCTTAGCCTGGTACTCCTCCGGGAAAGTAACGTTTACTTCTACCGGCTCATCGATCTTCGCGCCTACCAGCTGCTCCTCAAAGCCCGGAATGAACGCATTGGATCCGATTGTCAGCGGATAGTTCTCTCCCTTGCCGCCTTCGAATGCAACGCCGTCCACAAATCCCTCAAAGTCCAGAGTTACGATATCGCCGTTCTCAACTGCGCGGTCCTCTACAGTCACTCTTCTGGAGTTCTTCTCCTGCTCTCTCTTGAGCTCTGCTGCGATCTCCTCCTCGGAAACCTCGAGATCTGCCTTCGGAACCTCTAAGCCCTTGTACTCGCCCAGAGTTACATCCGGCTTTGTAGCAACCTCTGCTGTGAAGATGAACGGTTTGCCCTTCTCAATCTGTACCACTGCGATCTCCGGCTGAGAAACGATGTCAAGCGCCTTGCACTCATCCTCTTCCAGCGCCTTGGAATATGCTTCCGGAATCAGAGCGTTTGCAGCATCTTCATAAAAAATGCCCACGCCGTACATTTTCTCGATCATAGCTCTCGGAACTTTTCCCTTGCGGAATCCCGGGATGCTGATTCTGCTCTTCTGCTTCAGGTATGCGCCCTGAATTGCTTTTTCTAATTCTTCTGCGGCAACCTCAATTGTGAGTTTCGCCATGTTTTTTTCCAGTTTTTCAACCTGTACGCTCATTTTAAAAGACTCCTCCTTGTTTATCTGCACAGTTCTCCTGAATACCGCTTTCTTCTGATTTCCTGCGGTTTTTGAACTGTCATTGCATACTCGTAATCATTATAGCAGTATAGCATAAAGCCCGCCATATGGCTAGTATTTTTTGCAAGAAACCTCAAGATTTCCTGGTTTTTCCACTCATGGGCGGGTGTAGATCACCGATTTTTCGATCTCAAGCGCCTTTTCCTCACCATGAAGGAGCGAAATCAGCTCAGAAGCAAAGGCAATCGCAGTGCCGAGGCCGCGGCTCGTAGTCACATTGCCGTCCGTCACTACCGCGCGGTCACTCGTATGCGCTCCTGCAAGCCTGTCCTCAAATCCGGGATAGCAGACAGCCTCCTTCCCTTCCAGAATGCCCAGGTCACCCAGTACGCTCGGGGCTGCGCAGATTGCCGCGATACGCTCGCCCATCTCATTCCACTTTTCCAGAAGCGCCCCAAGTCCCCTGTGGCTGCCCAGATGCAGTGTCCCCGGCATTCCGCCCGGAAGCACCAGCACATCTCCCCGCGCAAACTCCATATCCTCAAACAGTTCATCAGCCTGTATCTGAATCTCATGAGATCCGCGGATCTCCTTTCTTCCCATCACGGAAACCGTCACGACCTCGCTGCCCGCCCTGCGCAGCAGGTCCACAACCGTCAGTCCCTCAATCTCCTCAAAACCATCCGCCAAAAACACCATAACTCTTGCCATTGCGTATCCCTCCATATTTCGCATTTTTAACGATTGTACCAAGCCGCTAGCGCGGCGGCTAGCCCTAAGTACGTGAAACCACCACTT
>CAKNMY010000088.1 GCA_930989745.1 uncultured Lachnospiraceae bacterium
TCATGTGTATAAATCTGTTTCTGGTACTGCTGCTTCTGCTTGTGGCGAACCAGCTTATGGGCACAGGCTATGGGACGTGGAAAGAGGGATTTCAGAGAGAGAAATTTCTTGCCGGACTGTATAAGCTGCTGATTCTCTGTCTCGGATATGGGGCGGTGGCGCTGTCAGCGCATGTGGCCGGCGCCTATATCGAGGAAGCGCAGTACATATCAGGGCTTCTGATCGAGCCGGTGTGCAGATACTTTGCAAAACTGGTGGGAACGCTGCGCAGTATGGTGGGAGAAAAGACCGTGGCGCAGCAGGAACGAAAGAAAACGCATTAGGGGCAGAAGAACACCGCAGAGAGGAGAGGTTATGAAAAGAACAAAACAGAGAGGGCAGATGTCGGAGTCTATGGCAATGGCCGCAGTTTTGACGCTTGCCGGCGGTTTCCAGGACGCATACTCGTACAACTGCCGGGGAAAAGTCTTTGCGAACGCACAGACCGGAAACATTGTGCTGCTCGGGCAAAACCTGGCGGAGGGAAACTGGGGCGCTGTTTTCCGGTATGCAGTGCCGCTGGCATCATTTTTCGCCGGCGTCTATCTGGCGGAACGCATCCGGGCGCATTGGAAGGAGGATGGGCGTTTTCACTGGAGACAGCCTGTGCTCCTGATCGAGATGGCGCTTCTGGCGGCCGCCGGATTTCTGCCGCAGGAACTGAATATGGGAGCGAACGCTGTGATGTCCTTTGCCTGCGCGATGCAGGTGGCCGCCTTCCGCAGGTTCGGCGGCATGCCGAGCGCTACGACCATGTGTATCGGAAATATGAGAAGCGCTGCTGAGCTCTTGTGCAGATACCATGTCACGGGAGAAGAGCAGGAGAAGAGAAAAAGTATTTATTATTTTCTTGTTCTGCTGATTTTTGCCGCAGGGGCGGCGTGGGGTGCGGTTTCCTCCATTCATCTGGGAAACCGGGCGATCTGGATCGCTGCCGCGCTGCTGGCTGCAGGCTTTGCACTGATGTTTGTGAAGGAGGAAGAGAGATGAAGTACGTTGTAATAGGAGCGGGCGGCACAGGGGGACCGCTGGGAGCATACCTCGCGGAAGGCGGTAAGGATGTGACTGTGATTGTGCGCGGTGAGCATCTGAGCAGGATCCGGGAGCGCGGGCTGCGCCTGGAGACCACGTTCGGAAGAGACAGGACAATCTGTCCCATGAAGGCGGAGGATATGGAGCATTACGGAGAAAAGGCCGACGTGATATTCGTCTGTGTGAAGGGTTACTCCCTCGAGAGCACTGTGCCGTTTATCAAAAAGATCGCTCATGAAAATACAGTCGTAATACCGATCTTAAATATCTATGGAACGGGAGGGATGCTTCAGGAAGAGCTTCCGGGAATTCTGGTGACAGACGGATGCGTCTATGTGTCCGCAAACATAAAAGAGCCCGGCACGATCTTCATGCACGGCGAGATCTTCCGGGTGGTGTTCGGCGTCAGAAAGCCGGAGGAATACCGCCCGATTCTCCACAACATTGCGGAGGATCTGGAGGAGTGCGGCATCTGTGCGGTTCTTTCGGATAATATCCGCAGAGATGCTCTGCGTAAATTTTCCTATGTATCGCCGATCGGAGTCTGCGGCGTCTATTTTGACGTCACGGCGGGCGCGGTGCAGAAGGAAGGAAAAGAACGGGAATTTTTCTGCACGCTGATCCGCGAGATCGAATCCCTGGCAGATGCGATGGGCATTGATTTCGGGGAAGATATGGTGAAAGTGAATTTAAAGATTCTGGATGATCTCGATCCGGTGGCGACAACCTCCATGCAGCGCGACCTGCGCGCGGGCAGGCAGTCGGAGGCGGACGGGCTGATCCGCGAGGTGATCCGGCTGGGCGAGAGATATCACGTTCCAACGCCGGCGTACTGTCTTGCGGCGGACAAGATATTCGGAGGAAACTCATGAGGGCGCACCGGCTGTGCAGCCTGCTGCTGACGTTCCTGGCAGTTCTGTGCATGACGGCGGTTCCGTCCGCTGTCTCTGCGGCGGGAAGCGAGGAGCCGGAAAACGACTATTACAGGGAACACTGGGAAGAATTCGCCCGCGAGGACAGGGTGTATCTGCTGACAGAAGACCAGGAGCTTTTTGACGCTCCGGACGGGGAACCGCTGACAGAACTGAAAGAAGGCGATTCGGTTCGTATCTCGTATGCGCAGCCTGAAGACGGGGAGAGCGGATGGCTTTCCGGGATCTTTCAGAAGCAGGAGCGCTGGGGACTGACCGAGGTGGCGCGGGGAGGAACATGGTATACGGGCTGGCTTATCATGGACAGTATGGAGCTGCCGTATGACGGAAAAGAATTTTTTGCGGAATATGAATCGGAAATTCAGCCGTATGCCGTGGAACTGGATCCGGAGACTGCCAGGGAGGCGTCGGTCTGGGAATATCCGTACTCCGGACAGTACAAAGGGCGTATCTCGGAAGTTACTCTTAACGCCAAGATCAGTTACCTCTATACCGGCGAGGACGGCCTGAACTGGGGCTATACGGATTACGGCGGCGGCATCCGCGGCTGGATCTGTCTCGATCATCCGCAGGGCGACGGCCTGCCGGTGGCGGACATGCAGCGCGGTGCGGACAGCCAGACAGACGGTTTGCCCGGAAGCTTTGGGATTTTATTTCTGTGCCTGGCGGGAATCGCGGGAGTCTGCGCTGTTCTCTGGATACTGCTGCGCAAAAAGAAAACGGCGGGAGGGGAATAAATTGTCGTAAAACCGCCGTTGAAGTTCCTCGAAATGGGGAGTATAATAAGATCAGAACATAAAAAGGAGGAGATTGCGATGGCAATATTAGACGGATGCGAAGCTCAGAAGAGAACGCCGGTACCCAAGGAGATCAAATGCCCGAAATGCGGAGAGTGGATGGAAGTCTTCGCAAAGGAGGATAAATCCATTGAGAACGTAAAGTGCGAAAAGTGCGGCTATGAAGTACACGAGGGCGACCCCGTATAAGCAAAAGGCGAACAGCGCCCGGATGCCAAGAGAACAGGATCCGGGCGCTGCTTTTGGGAAAAGAGGAGAATTTATTATGAATTTCAGAAGAGCAAAAGATACGGATGCAGTGCGCATTCTGGAGCTTTTGGATCAGGTAGCGCGTGTGCACCAGAAGGGACGCCCTGATCTGTTCAAAGCAGGCAGCCGCAAATACGGCGAGAAGGAGCTGCAGGAGATCTTCCGTGATGAGAAGCGCCCGATCTTCGTCGCGGCGGACGAGAACGACGAGGTGCTCGGCTACGCGTTCTGCAAAGTGATTCAGTACGAAAATGACGCGATCCTTACCGATATCCGGACGCTGTACATCGATGATCTGTGTGTCGATGAGCGTCAGAGAGGACAGAAGATCGGTGAATTCATATACCGTCATGTGCAGGGGTATGCCCGCCGTGAGGGGTTCTATAATCTCACGCTGAATGTCTGGAGCTGCAATACCGCCGCGCAGAGATTTTATGAAAAAATGGGACTGCAGCCGCAGAAAATCGGGATGGAATGTATTCTGTAAAAGTTGCGGAAACTAACTTGTAATCGCGAAGCAGCCGTGGTAGAATAATAAACGTAACTGAATAACGTTTCAGGTGAACTGTTTGGCTGGTAAACAGCGCGGGACAGTGAGAGGGAACCGGGTGAGAATCCCGGACGGTCCGGCCACTGTAAACGGGGAATCGTGCTTCGATAAATGTCATTGCGGCCACTGCCGTGAGAAGGCGGAAGCACTGGTTATGATCCGTGAGTCAGGAGACCTGCCTGGAGCGATGAAGGGATGAGGCTTCCGATGAAAGCAGTCATCGAGACAGCATCGTGCACAGTCAGGATGTCTGTTTCCAATGGATCTGTTTTCCGTGAGAAAACAGATTTTTTGCTTTATGGCAGTGCAATTCCTCATGTCAGAAAAAAGAGAAAGAGGAGAAGAACATGAGAAACAAAACAGTTGCAAAAAGAATCGCCGCCCTGCTGCTGGCGGCGGGAATGACGGCAGGCATGGCAGCATGCGGCTCTGACGGGAACAACAGCGGGGACGCGGAAAGAAAGAGCGCGGAGAGTATCAAAGAGGATAATCAGGCCGCGGATGATGTGAGTGAAGAGTCCGCGGAGGATGAGGCAGAAGAGGCGCAGTCCGCGAAGAAGACGGAATATCCGCTGACAATTACGACGTACACCTACGAGGGCGAAGAGCTGACGACCGTATATGAGAAAGCTCCGGAAAAAGTTCTTGCCGTATATCAGGGTTCCATAGAGACAATGCTTGCGCTGGGACTGGAAGACCATATCGCGGCGGCGGCAGGCCTGGACAATGAGGTGCCGGACGAACAGAAGGCGGCATTCAGTGAAGTTAATTATCTGGACGAATTTACACCCTCCCTGGAGACGGCAACGATGCTGGAGCCGGATATGATCTTCTCATGGGGATCCCTGTTTTCCGAAAAGACACTCGGAGATTCCGCGGGATGGGTGGATAAAGGCGTGAATACATATATCAATACCAATACCCATAAAAGCGCAGAGCCGTATAACAAGACGCTGGAGAATGAGTATCAGGATATTTTGAACATTGGAAAAATTTTCGATGTTCAGGATAAGGCGGAAGCCATCGTAAACGAGATGAGGGATACCGTAAGCCATGTTCTTGAACAGACTGAGGATCAGACAGAAAAGCCGACAGCGATGATCATAGAGTTCCTCGGAGATTCCATCAGCAACTATGGGGCTGACAGCCTGGGAGGCGATATGGTGACACAGCTCGGGGCGACTCTGGCAAGTCCGGATGCCTCCACTCTTGGAAAAGAAGATATTGTAAATGCAGATCCGGACGTTATCTTTGTGGTATACATGCCGTATACCGGTGACGATCCGGATGAAGTGCGGGAGACGAATCTGCAGAAGCTGACCGGTGATGAGGCGTTTGGAAGCCTGAGCGCAGTCAAAAACGGCAGAGTAGTTCCGATTATGCTCAGTGAGATGTACGCCAGCGCTACGCGTACGCAGGACGGCATCATCACATTTGCAAACGGACTGTATCCCGACCTGAATCTGGAAGCATAAAGGAGTTTGAGATGAGAAGAGGCATTGGAAACAACAGAAATAAGGTTCTCGGAAGCGCTGCATTTGCGACCGCATTCACCGTTCTGCTGGTGCTTTTGGTTTTTTCTGTGCTGGCGTCCATCACGTTTGGCAATGCGGATATCTCTCTGAAGGATGTATACAGTGTTGTGGCATATGAGTTGTTTCATGCGGACAGCCTCTCTGACTGCGGTCAGGGGGCTGTCCATGATGTGGTATGGCTGATCCGCTTTCCGAGGGTGATTCTGGCGCTCTGCGTCGGGATGGGGCTGTCTGTCTGCGGCGTTGTCATGCAGGCGATCGTGAAGAATCCGCTGGCGGATCCGTACATTCTGGGAATTTCCTCGGGAGCTTCACTGGGAGCGACGCTTGCGATTATGCTGGGAGTCGGTACGTTTTTCGGAAGTAATTTTGTGGGGGTCATGGCATTTATCGGCGCGCTTCTGACCTCGTTTTCCGTTATCGGGATCGCCAATATGGGAGGCAGAGCCAACGCGGGAAAGCTGATCCTTGCCGGCATGGCGGTCAATGCGGTCTGCTCGGCATTTTCAAGTTTCGCCATTTATATTGCCAATGATAATAACGGGGCAGCTGAGGTGGCCCGCTGGACAATGGGGAACCTTTCGGCTGCATCCTGGGAGGATAACCGGGTGATTCTCCCGGTGATCGTTGGCGGAACGCTGGTGTTCTGGACGCAGTTCAGAAATCTGAATCTGATGCTGCTGGGGGATGAGACCTCTGTGACTCTGGGGACAGATCTTCACAAAGCGCGCCTCGCCTATCTGATCCTGTCCTCCGTCATGATCGGCTTTGCCGTATACTGCGCCGGAATGATCGGGTTTGTGGGACTGGTCATCCCGCATGTGGTGAGGATGTTTTTCGGAACGGACCACAAGCGCCTGATCCCGCTGTGCGCACTTTTGGGAGCGAGCTTTCTGATCTGGGCTGATGTCCTGAGCCGCATCATCCTGAAAAACGCGGAGATGCCTGTGGGAATTCTGGTGTCGATGATCGGCGCTCCCTGCTTTATTTATCTGATGGTGCGCAGGCGCTATGGATTCGGAGGTGCGGGAGAATGAATATCAAAACAGATAACGTCAGGATTTCTTTTGGGAGCGCCGAGATTCTCAAAGGGATTGGCGTGGAGATTCACGACAGGGAATTTGTAGGGATCATCGGACCGAACGGAAGCGGAAAATCCACACTGTTAAAATGTATTTACCGGGTCCTGAAACCGGACAGCGGCTGTATCTGGCTCGGCAGTGAAGAGCTTAAACATTTGCCGGTCAGGGAGTCTGCCCGCCGGCTTGCCGTGGTGGCGCAGCACAATTATTATAATTTTGAGTTTTCTGTCCGGGAAGTAGTTCTTATGGGGCGCGCTCCGCACAAGAAAGCTCTGGAGCGCGATAACGCGGAGGATTACCGGATCGTGCAGGAATGCCTGGAGACCGTGGAAATGGTGGACTTTGCGGACAGAAGCTTTTCCACGCTGTCGGGAGGAGAGCAGCAGCGCGTGATTCTTGCGCGCGCTCTGGCGCAGAAGACGCCGTGCCTCGTGCTTGACGAGCCGACGAATCACCTGGATATTACGCACCAGCTGCAGCTTATGAAAATCGTTCGGACACTTGGGGTGACCGTCGTGTCGGCGATTCATGATCTGAATATCGCGGCAGCGTTCTGCGACCGGATCTATGTCATGAAGGACGGCAGGATTGCGGGAGCGGGCACACCGGAGGAGGTTCTGACGCCGGAGCTGATCCGCAGAATCTACCAGGTGGAAGCTGAAGTGGTGAGAGACAGCAGAGGAAATATGCATATTCTGTTTCTGTAGGAGAGTGGAAAGATGAAAAAGATAGGAATTCTGAGATGTGCCCATGCGAATGAGGTCTGCACGGGAGCCGGGTGTCTGAATGCGTTCTTTCGCCGTACGGATAGAGTGTTCCCGGCTGGAAACCATTTGCCGAATGATGGAAGAGAGGGGCATCGAGATTGTAAAGGGTACGCACCGGGAATAGCGGAAGAGCGGAGCGCGTCAGCGCCCCGCCTTTTTTTCTTCCCGGTATTCTTTCTGCAGGGAAAAACCGCGCCCCTTCACCTCGTTTACTCTTCCGATAATCATAAATGCCTGCGGATCCACCCGCATGACGAGCTGATTTAATGCGGGCAGCTCGCGGTTTGATACCACAGTGAGAATCATGAGCTGCTCCGTTCCCATGTATCCGGTCTGGGAGTGGATCAGCGTGGTGCTGCGGTCCAGCGTGCGGATGATCTCGGAACTGATCTCATCGTATTTGGCGCTGATAATCTTGACCTGAGTCTGCGTGGTGCCCATGAGCAGGATTTTGTCCAGTACCACGGTATAGATCAGTACAAGCAGAATGCCGTAGAGAATCTGTTCCCTGTTGGAGAACATCATCTGCAGAAGCAGGATTGTCACGTCGAAGACGTACAGCATGACAGAGACCGGGAGCCCGAATTTTTTATGGAGTACAAGAGGCGGAATATCCATACCTCCGGTGGAGGCTCCGGCACGGATCACGATCCCGATGGCAAAGCCGATCATCAGTCCGCCGCACACGGTCGCAAGCATCGGATCATCGGTAAAATCACCGAGACCTGGAACCTTTTCCAGAACTCCGAGAATGACCGGATAATAGAACGTACTTACCAGCGTGGACAGGGCAAATGCTTTGCCGAGCACAAAAGCTCCCAGAAGGAACATGACCAGGTTAAAGCAGAATACAAAACCGGAGATGGGGACGGAAAACCAGTGCTGGGCGCTGAGCGCAAGTCCTGTAGTGCCTCCGGTGATCAGCCCGCCCGGGAGAATAAACATGGTCACAGCCAGAGCGTAGACCGTGTTCCCGAACAGTATGAGCAGCAGATTGATAAAATGTTTTTTTGTTTGGCGCATATATGACGACCTCCATCTAATCCCTGCTATCATACCATAAAAAAATTTTCGTGTAAAGCACCGTGTCTTTCTGCGCGGAGGCATCCCCGTTTCCCGTCGTTTCGGCAAAAAGGCTTGCGGCAGCGGTTCTTTTGGGAGTATAATACCGGGAGCAAAGTTATACAAAGAGAAGGGGAATGAAAATGGCAAAAGATTTAACTGTCGGCAAACCATCCGCCGTGCTCTGGAGGTTTTCCATACCTATGTTTATCAGCGTGATTTTTCAGCAGCTGTACAGCATTGCGGACAGTGTGATTGCTGGAAAATTCGCAGGGGAGGATGCGCTTGCGGCTGTGGGAGCCTCCTACCCGATTACAATGATTTTTATGGCCATCGCCGTGGGGAGCAATATCGGGTGCTCCGTGGTGATCGCGCAGCTCTTCGGCGCGAAGAGCTATCGGCAGATGAAGACTGCGGTTACTACCACACTTCTGGCCGCGCTGGGGCTTTCCGTGATTCTGACAGTCGCCGGACTGCTCGGAAGCCGCTCTCTGATGATTATGATTCAGACACCGGAAAACATTTTCGCTGACGGCGCGCTGTATCTGAGGATCTATATCGGGGGCTTTGCCTTCGTGTTTCTTTACAATGTTGCAACGGGCGTATTTACAGCGCTGGGGGATTCCAGGACACCGCTGTATTTTCTGATCGGTTCCTCTGTGGGAAATGTGCTTTTGGATCTTTTATTTGTGTGCGTCTTCCACTGGGGCGTTGCCGGCGTTGGCTGGGCTACCTTTATTGCGCAGGGAATTGCCTGCGTTCTGGCTCTGTTTGCGGTGATTTTTAAGCTGCGCCAGATCCGGACAGCGGATAAGCCGGAGCTGTTTTCCGTGCAGATGCTCGGAAAGATCGGAAGGATCGCGGTTCCGAGCATTCTGCAGCAGAGCTTTATATCGGTTGGAAATATCTTCATCCAGGGTCTGGTCAACAGCTTCGGCTCATCGGTGATCGCGGGATATTCCGCAGCCATTAAGCTGAATACCTTTACAATCACGAGTATTACCACGCTGGGAAACGGGATCTCCAATTTCACTGCGCAGAATGTCGGCGCAGGTCTTCCCGACCGTGTGCGCGAGGGATTCCGCGCGGGACTGAAGCTGGCGATTGTGGTGTGTATTCCGTTCTTTGCGGCGTTTTTCCTGTTCGGCAGGCAGATGACGCTTCTGTTTATGGATGAGGGCAGTGTCTCGGCGCTGAACACCGGAGTGGAATTTTTGAAAATTGTAAGCCCGTTTTACTTCATCATTTCCATTAAGCTCATCGCCGACGGCGTGCTGCGCGGCGCAGGGACAATGGCGCAGTTTATGATATCCACGTTTTCGGATCTGATCCTGCGCGTGGGGCTCTCGTTTCTTCTGGCGATCCCGCTGGGGACGACGGGGATCTGGCTCTCCTGGCCGATCGGATGGGTGCTGGGGACGGGGCTGTCCTACGGCTTTTACCGCTCGGGATGCTGGAATCCCCTGAAAACAAAGGAAAAATAGATTTTTGCCGGGAGCAGATTTTTTGGAGGACAAGCGAAAAAAATTGCGCTCATATTTGGATTTTGCTAAAAAATTAATGCAAAACGTTGACAAAGCAAAAAAGAGTTGCTAGAATAAACGATAAGTTGGTTGCGGCGATAATGCCGGAACCTCAAGAAAGAGTTACTGTTCAGGCTGTCCGGCAAAGCGCGTTATTCATGACAATGGGCAGTTCACACAGCGTGCTGCCTGGTGCTGATCACAGAGTGAACAGGAACGGGAAGCAGGTAAGCGTATGAATAAGAGAATTTTGTCTTTGCTTGTAGACAATACAGCGGGTGTACTGAGCCGGATTTCCGGACTGTTCAGCCGCAGAGGCTATAATATCGACAGTCTGACAGTAGGAACGACCGCAGATCCGAGATTCTCCCGCATGACTGTAGTATGCAGCGGCGACGATCTGGTGCTGGAGCAGATTACGAAGCAGCTTGAGAAGCTTGTGGACGTCCGTACGATCAAGGTGCTGGAGCCGGAAGAGAGTGTGAACCGCGAGCTGATCCTTGTAAAAGTCCGCACAACTCCGGAGGAACGTCAGGCGGTGATCTCCATTGCGGATATCTTCCGCGCGAAGATTATCGACGTCGGCCCAGAGTCCATGATTGTGGAGCTGACCGGAACGAAGTCCAAGCTGGAGGCGTTCATCAAACTCATAGACGAAGGACATGAGATCCTGGAACTTGCGAGAACCGGTCTTACCGGGCTTTCCAGAGGATCCAACGACGTCTATTATTTATAGGCACGCTAGAGGATATACCTGAAACATGCAGGCAGACCCCTAACACTATACATATTGCCGCTGACCGGTTTCCGGGCGGCGGCGGAAATTTTACAAAATTGGAGGACAAGAATTATGGCAGTAAAAATTTATTACCAGGAAGACTGCAACATTGACTTACTGGAGGGAAAGACCATTGCGATTATCGGCTACGGCAGCCAGGGACACGCGCATGCGCAGAACCTGAGAGATTCCGGATGCAACGTAATCGTTGGCTTATATGAAGGAAGCAAGTCCTGGGCAAAGGCTGAAGCTCAGGGATTCAAAGTATATACTGCGGCAGAGGCTGCAAAGCTGGCGGATATCATCATGATCCTGATCAATGATGAGAAACAGGCGAAGATGTACAAAGAATCCATCGAGCCGAACCTGGAAGATGGAAATATGCTGATGTTCGCTCACGGTTTTGCAATCCACTTCGGACAGATCAAGCCGCCGAAGAACGTGGACGTAACCATGATCGCTCCGAAGGCTCCGGGCCACACAGTAAGAAGCGAGTATCAGATCGGAAGAGGAAC
>CAKNMY010000089.1 GCA_930989745.1 uncultured Lachnospiraceae bacterium
TATACGTAGTAATTCAGCCAGTTTGTATACAGGTTGTTCGCGTGCGATCTCCACTGCAGCAGCGGCCTGCGGGAGGAATCGTCGTCCGGATAATAGTTTTTCGGCATATCGATCGGGAGTCCCTTGCTCAGATCCCGCTTGTACTCTCCGTCAAGCGTCACCCTGTCGTACTCCGGATGGCCCATGACGAAGATCTTTCTTCCGTTCTCCGCCATCGCAAGGAAGACTCCTGCCTCCTCGGACTCCGCCAGCACGGTCAGTTCCGGACAGTTGTGAATATCCTCGACCGGTACCTCCGTGTGCCTCGAGTGCGGCGCCAGAAACATATCGTCAAACCCGCGCACCAGCGGAATCTTGCGGTTGGAGACTTTATGCCAGAACAGTCCGAACATCTTGCGCGGAAGCCTGCGCTTCTGAAGCCCGTAGTGGTAATAGAGGCCCGCCTGCGCGCCCCAGCACAGATAGATTGTGGATGTCACATGGCTCTCGGTCCATGCCATAATCTGTGTGAGCTCTTCCCAGTAATCAACCTCCTCAAACTCGATCTGCTCCACCGGAGCGCCCGTGATGATCATTCCGTCAAAGCGGCGGTCCCTGACCTGAGAAAAGTTCAGGTAGAACTTATTCAGATGGCTGGTCGAAGTGTTCTTTGACACATGACTGCTCATTGCCATGAATGTGACATCCACCTGCAGCGGTGTGTTGGAGAGAGAACGCAGCAGCTGAAGCTCTGTCTCCTCCTTTAAAGGCATCAGATTTAAGATCAGTATCTGTATCGGGCGGATATCCTGGTGAAGGGCGCGCTTTTCGTCCATGACAAATATATTTTCCTTTTCCAGTATTTCCTTTGCCGGCAAATCACTTTGTATTTTAATTGGCATATCGTTTCTCTCCTCTTCTGTCCTAATTCTCCCGAACCTCTGCGCGTCCGGGGTGGTTTTTACATTAACGGCGCAAACAGCCTGAGCAGCCTGCCGCCGATCTTATGAAGCAGAGGCCGCGAGTTTACCTCCTGCACAGTCACTTTCTGGCATTTTGCGAGCGTCTGCTGGAAATCCTCCTCGATCCGCGCGATCTCCGGAACCCGGTAGAAGTACGCGGCGCATTCGAAATGCAGATACAGACTCCTGTAATCCAGATTAATGGTTCCCACCACGCCGCGGATGCCGTCGCTGCTGAATACTTTCGCGTGTACAAACCCCGGCGTATACTCATAAATCTTTACTCCCGCCTCCAGAAGCACGCCGTAGTACGTCTTCGCAAGCATGAAGGCATACGCCTTGTCCGGAATGTGCGGCATGATAATCTTCACATCCACGCCCCGCTTTGCCGCAAAGGTCAGGGCCGTTATCATTTCATGATCCAGAATCAGATACGGAGTCATGATATGTACATACTCCGCCGCACGGTTAATGATATCCATATAGACCAGTTCCCCGACGTTTTCACTGTCCACAGGGCTGTCCCCGTAGGGGATCACATATCCACCGCCGCGCTTCCCGGGCTCCGGGGCGTCTTTCAGATAATTTCCCCAGTTCTCGGCGTGTTCTGTGATATTCCACATCTGAAGGAACATCAGCGTAAAACTCTGCACCGCCGCGCCCTGCACCATCACCGCTGTATCCTTCCAGTGACCGAAACGCTCTTTTTTATTGATGTACTCGTCCGCCAGGTTGATGCCTCCGGTAAACGCAGTCTCCCCGTCGATCACCAGGATCTTTCTGTGGTCTCTGTTGTTCTGTACCGTGGAAAGCACCGGGCGGATCGGAGAAAATATCCTGCACTGGATTCCCATTGCCTGCAGCTTTTTCGGATAACTGTAGGGAAGCAGGGAGACCGTACATGTGCCGTCGTACATAAAGCGCACCTCCACGCCCTCGCGCACCTTTTCCTCCAGAATCTCCAGGATCGTATCCCACATATACCCCTCAGCCACAATAAAGTATTCCATAAAAATAAACTTCTTTGCGGCTTTCAGCCGGGGGATCATCTCCGCAAACTTCTCCTCACCGCACGAAAAATATTTCACATTCTCGCAGTGATACACGGGCGCTGAAGCGTAACATTCCATGTAGGAGGCAAAATTCGCCTCCGCCGGATCTTCCGCTTCAAGCTCTGTGAGCACCTCCCGGTTCTGCCTGCGGTAGCCTCTGGTCTGATCGCTCAGCTGTCTCAGCCTGCGGTTAACCAGACGGGAACTCAGATCCAGTTCCACGTACAGATACATCATGCCGCCGAATACGGGGATCAGCACCACCGGGACGATCCAGGCAAGCTGAAACGCCGGATTGCCTCTGCGGTTGATGATAATCATCACGATCACAGCCGTAAACGCCAGATAGCCCGCAACACCGAATACAATATACTGACCCAGGATATTAAAGATACCGATCATGACCAGTATCTGCAGGATCAGCAGCAGAAAGACCAGCGCTGTCCGCCCGAAAACCAATCTGACGGCGCCGCGTTTTCCCTTCTGCTTCAGGTTTTCTATTCTCTCCTTATTTTCCATGAACTGTCTTCCGTAAGCCTCCTTCTGCCGCTTTCGTATCAGGAAAAGCGTTTCAGAAATTCCTCTTCCGAGAGGATCTCAATCCCCAGCTCCCGCGCCTTCTTATTTTTTCCGGAATTGGAATGAATGTCATTGTTAATCAGATAATTCGTCTTTGAGGTCACGCTGCCCGTCACCTTTCCGCCGCGCTCCTCGATAAAGCTCTTTGCCGCGCTTCGGTTTTCAAACCGCTCCAGGCTTCCCGTAATGACAAAGGTGATGCCTTCCATACTCTGCTGAACGCCGCCCGTCTCCGGCTTTTCAATCTCCAGATGTTCCAGCAGATGATCCAGCCTGCAATTGTTCTTCGGATCCTCAAAGTACTCCTGCATACTCTTTCCGATGACGGGTCCGATCCCGTCGATCTTTGCGAGTTCGTCCGCCGTAGCATGCCGTATCCGGTCCAGATCATAGTCAAAGTGACGGCAGATCAGCTTTGCGTTGGACGCTCCGACATTTGGTATCCCCAGGCCGTAGAGCAGCCGCGGCAGCGTCGTCCTGCGCGCAGCCTCTGTGCTGTTGATCAGATTCTGGTAGGACTTATCCCCGAAGCCCTCCATCTGCCGGATTTCTTCTCCATGGCGCTCAAGCTCAAAAATATCCCCGAAATCATGCAGATATCCGTGCCCGATAAACTTCTCAAGCGTCGCCTCTGACAGCCCGTCAATATTCAGAGCGTCGCGGCTTACGAACAGCGTGAACGACTTGATCGCCTTTGCGGGACAGTCAGGATTCACACAGTAGAGCGCCTCCACATCATTGACGCTGCGAATTTCCGTCCTTCCCGAGCAGGCGGGACACGTATCCGGAATCACGAGCGTGTTGCTCTTCGTCTTATTCTCAGCAATCTGCGGAATGATCATATTCGCCTTGTATACCGAGATCTCATCTCCAATGCCAAGCTTCAGCCCACGAACGATACTGACATTGTGAACGCTGGCGCGGCTGACTGTGGTTCCCTCCAGTTCCACAGGTTCAAAGATTGCCACCGGATTGATCAGCCCCGTCCTGGACGGGCTCCACTCGATCTCCAGAAGATGGGTGTCCCTCACCTCATCCGCCCATTTAAACGCCAGGGCATTGCGCGGAAACTTCGATGTGCTCCCCAGCGAGTCTCCGTAGGCAATGTCGTCATAGAGCGCCACCAGGCCGTCCGAGGGAAAGTCGTTCTCCCCGACCGCTGCGGAAAAATAATCCATCGCCGCATCCAGAGTACCGGCAGTTACCATTCGGTATTCCACAGTCTCAAATCCCTGCTCCTTCAGCCATTCCATCTGCCGGCTTCTGGAATTCTCAAAGTCGACATCCTGAGCAGATACGAGCGCGAAAGCAAAAAACCGCACATTCCGCTTTGCTGTCACTTCGTTGTTGAGCTGCCGGACAGAGCCGCTGCAGAGATTTCTCGGATTCTTATACTTTGCGTCCGCATCGCCGATCTCCTCATTGATGCGCTCAAAATCGGAATACGTAATCAGAGCCTCACCCCGCAGCACCAGTTCCCCGGTGTAGGGAATTGTCAGCGGCAGATTTCTGAAGACGCGCGCGTTGCCAGTCACGACCTCGCCGATACTGCCGTTTCCGCGGGTAACCGCCTTAAACAGCTTTCCCTCCCGGTACGTCATCACAATCGTCAGGCCGTCCAGCTTCCAGGAGAGCATGGTCCTGTGTTCACCGATAAACTCCCGGAGCGCTTCCCGGTCCTTCGTCTTGTCGAGCGAGAGCATCGGGGTCTCATGCGCCTCTTTGGGCAGATAATCCTGCGCCTCATACCCTACCTGTACCGTCGGGCTTCCGGAGAGCGTAACGCCTGTCTGCTGCTCCAGGCGAACCAGCTCATCGTACAGCCTGTCGTACTCCAGATTGCTCATGACCTCCCGGTCTTCAGCATAATATGCTTTTGCCGCCTCATTTAACTGTGCGACCAGCTCTTTCATGCGTGTTGTGGCTTCCATCCGTCTTAACTCCTTTTCCTCTATTACTCGGTCTTCTCTCCTATCTGCGCCTTCAAAGCGCGCAGTTCTTCTGCTGTCAGTTCTCTCCAGGCGCCGCGGGCCAGTCCGTCCAGGCGGATATTCATGATCCGCACGCGCTTCAGGCGCACCACCCGGTAGCCCAGAGCCTCACACATTCGGCGGATCTGGCGGTTCAGTCCCTGTGTCAGAATGATCGTGAAGGTATCGCTTCCGGTTCTTTTGACCCTGCAGGGGCGCGTCACCGTATCCAGGATGGGCACGCCGCGCGCCATCTGCTCAATGAACTCCCGGTCAAACGCGCGGTCTACCTTTACCTGGTATTCCTTCTCATGACGGTTCCTTGCGCGCATCATACCGTTGACAATCGCTCCGTCATTTGTCAGCAGAATCAGCCCTTCTGAGTCTTTATCCAGCCTTCCGACCGGATAGACGCGCAGGGGATAGTTCAGATAGTCTATGATATTATTCTTTTCCCGTTTTTCCGCAGTACATACAATTCCGCGCGGCTTATTCAGCGCGAGATATACCTTCCGCTCCTCTTTCCTGACAGGCTTTCCGTCCACCAGAATGACGTCCTGCGGAGTTACCCGCATACCCGGTTCCGCCGCGGTCCCATTCACAGTGATCCTTCCCTCCTGCGCCAGCCGGTCTGCCGCGCGCCGGGAACACACTCCGATATCGCTGAGATATTTGTTCAGTCTTATCCCCTCTGCCACCTGTACTTTTCCCTCCTGTGATCTAATAGATACAGAAAGCCGGCGCCCCAGGAATCTTCCTGGTACGCCAGCCTTATCTTCTCTGCCGCCGGACTTGGCGGGCGGTTCTTACTGGAACATATCGCTTCTTACATAAGCGGTCTGACCGTTATATTCAATCTGGATCCAGTCGTCAGTCATACCCTTCTTTTCCACCTGGTCTCCCTGCTGCAGCTGCCCAAGGATCTCGCAGTCCGTATTCGGCTCCACGCGCACATTGCACTCCTGTCTCGCCACAAGGGTGGCTCCGACTTCTGCCTGCTGCGCGTAATTCGTCTCATCGCCAAGCTGGTCGAGCACCTGAGCGAGCATGGGATCTGCCGTCTTCGCCTCTTCGACCCTCTGGTTGACTTCGTTCTTCAGGTTCTGGACGCTCTCACTCTGGATCGCTTCGTCGATCATTGTCTGCTCCTCCGCAGTCAGATCCTGCGTGTAGATATAGAGCTTGCCGTCTGCATTCGTCTTGACATAGAGCTGTGACAGTCCCGGAGCAGGCGTATCGATATTCTTGAGCTTATAATTATACTCTGCAAATACGATATAAGATCCTTTCTCCGCTCCGCTGACGGTGTAAACGTTCACATCCGTATAGCTTTCAATGAACTGTGCCCGCGTGATCTGCGCCTCATCGGTCTCATCCAGCGCATCCACGAGCGTGCGTATTGTCTCTACGTCCTTATTTCCCAATGCTGTATAATACTGAGTAACCAGTTCATTCACATCCTGATGCGCATTCTCCTCGAGCGTATTCTCAGGCTCCGGAGTCGGCGTCGTTGTCTCTGTATCCTCACCTGCATCGCTGTTCTGCTCCGTATTCTTTCCAGCGTCCGCATCCTTGTCGCCTACAGCGGATGTCAGAAAGCGGATACCGAAAAAGAGCGCTACCGCCAGCACAATGACTGCCAGTCCCAGCAGGATATACCGCAGGTTGTCTGATACCCATTCTCTAAAATTATCCAACTTCTCATCCCTCCTATTATCACAAAACCGGAAAACAATTACTTGTCTTCCGGTTGCTTTACGCATCTGGAGGGATTCGAACCCCCGCCACACGGTACCGGAAACCGTTGCTCTATCCCCTGAGCTACAGATGCCTGTCATATAGGGTGCCGCAGAATAATCACTCCTGCGCAATACATGTAGAATTGTATCACATATTTTTAGATTTGTAAACCATCCGCCGCAAATTTAATATGCTTTTTCTATTGTTTGTACCACTTAGACAAAAAAACGGGCAATTTTTCTACATGCGCGCACCACTTTTTATTGTCTTTTCCGCTGCGGCGGTCCATTTCCCCGCCGCAGCTTATCAGCTCTATCGGGAGATCAGCCGGCGTTCTTTCCTGCTGTACTCATAGACCGCGTTGGCGAGCACTTCCTGCGGATGAACGTATTTTCCATTAATCTCTGTAACCATTTCCTTCAGTTCCTGACTGGAATAATTCCCTGACACGGGTATGACGATACATTCGTGAATACTGCTCGGCAGTATATAATAATCTGACTTGATTCTTCTGCTCATGCACTCCAGGATTCCCGGATACAGCAGGCAGGCTGCTCCGAACTGCTTCTTTCTGTTCGTGAGAATATACATCGGGAGCGCGCGCTGCGCTTCCTCACGCTCTCCGACCAGCCCTTCCAGGAGTCCGCACAGGTCTCCAAAATACGGCGGCAGATCCCTCTGAGAATTCGCAATCGCCGCGTCCGACAGTTCAGTGCCTGATATTCCCCACATTTTGAGGTGCTCATCCCGGATCAGAACCGTGGCATCCTCCAGTGTCTCCTCTTCCACCCAGTAAAAGAAAACAACGGCAAAGTCCATCCACTTCAGATGCGGCAGTTCCGCAAGCTGCGCCCGGTTCATCTCATAATTTATGAGCCTGGGGTAAATCCGCTGCCGCACATTTTCCCATCTCGTGAAAAAATCAGGAGACAGCAGATCGTCGGGAACTTCCCGTTCAAACTGCTCCCAGATCCCGGCAGCAAGCACTTCGAGCGTCTCCCCCTCGCAGCAGAGGTCATAAAAGTCCTCCAGATAGAACGCCGGAGCCACCCTGCTCTGCGGTCTCTTCAGCACTACTGCTTCGCAGACAACTCCGTTGTTTTTGGGAATTTCAAGGAGTTCTACCTCCGCGTCCTCCCCAGCCCGTGCGCGGATCTGGCTCACGAGCTGTCTCTTAAATTTCTCATAATTCAACAGCATCTTCCTTTCTTTATATATATGGGCGCGAAAAACGCGCGGTTAACCTGCACGCACAGCAAGCCGGCGCACAGAAGCTGCCTTTATTAGATGTAAAAATGGAAATGCGGTGCGAACGCACCATGAAAAGATGATGTAAAAATGCGGCTTCTGCCGCCGATGCACGGCGGCAGGAAGCCTGAATTGTAAAAATGATCTTAAAAAATTATACGCGGGACAGATACTCACCTGTTCTGGTATCAATCTTAATCTTGTCTCCCTGGTTTACGAACAGAGGAACATATACGGTAGCTCCGGTCTCCACAACCGCCGGTTTTGTAGCGCCTGTAGCGGTATCGCCCTTGAAGCCCGGCTCTGTATCTGTGATCTCCAGCTCCACAAACAGCGGAGGCTCAACCGCAAATACATTTCCATTATAGGAACATACCTTAACCATCTCGTTCTCTTTGACGAACTTCAGAGCGTCACCGATCGCTTCCTCATTCAGCGCGATCTGATCGTAAGTCTCTACATTCATGAAATGGAACAGATCTCCGTCAGAATATAAATACTGCATGTCCACTCTGTCAATACGTGCCTGCGGGAACTTCTCAGTCGGGCGGAAAGTCTTCTCAATTACACCGCCGTTAATAACATTTTTTAATTTTGTTCTAACGAACGCTGCTCCCTTTCCCGGTTTTACATGCTGAAACTCAAGGATCTGAACTACGTTGCCGTCGATCTCAAGGGTAACACCATTTCTAAAATCTCCTGCTGATATCATTGATATTCCTCCTTGTATTTTTATGATAGAAAGGCGTTCACAGCCCTTCTTTAATCAGCGCAATAAGCTACTCTATATTCTATAATAACCGGAGGGATTTTTCAACTGTTTTTTTCGGATCCCCCTGCAATTTCAGCAATTTCCTGCACAATTATGCCAATATTCTTCCCATCTGTGTCGAGAATGATATCCGCGGCAGCCTCATAGACCGCCCCTCTCTGCCTGAGAAGTTCGGTGATCCGCTCCTGCAGATCCTGTCCCCTGAGCAGCGGCCTGCTCTCATCACCGGCAAGACGCTTTACCAGAGTCTCTGTCCGCGCGCGCAGATAGACCGTCTTTCCCAGCTCCCTTAAATACCGGCGGTTCTCTTCCCGCATCGGAAGTCCTCCCCCGACAGAGAGCACCGCCATATCCTCTTCACTCAGAAGATCGCGCAGCGCGTCCGTCTCTCTGGCGCGGAAATTTTCTTCACCGTATCGCTCAAAGATTTCGCTCACCGGCATACCGGCCTTACTTACAATATACTCGTCTGTGTCAACAAACCGACAGCCCAGGCTGCCCGCCAGACGCTTTCCCACAGTGGTCTTTCCGGCTCCCATGAAGCCGATCAGAATTATATCCCGCATCCTCATTCCCCTGTCTTAGTATTCTTCTGTGATTTCCTGTAAAAATAAAGTACAATCCGCTCCAGATACCGCTTCAGCACGATCTGTATTTCCTCTTTCGGATGAATGGGCTTTACGAGAATGCTGCGGATTCCGGCCCGCTTCGCGCCATATACATCGGTAAAAAGCTGATCCCCGATAAACACGGTATCCGACTCGTCCGTGCCCATCATCTCCATCGCCCTGCGGTAATTCTTTACCGACGGCTTGTGGGCATTCTCAATAAACCGAACCTGCACCCGGTCATTGAAGGACTCCACCCTCGGCCTCTGATTATTCGAAAGCAGGCAGCACTGAAATCCCAGCTCCTTCAGATGGGCAAACAGTTTGACCGCCCTCGCGTCCGCCGGCGCCCCGTGCGGCACCAGCGTATTGTCAATATCAAAAATCAGCCCGCGGTATCCCTGCCGGTACAGGCCGTCAAAATCAATCTCATAGGTAGAATCCAGATAACTGTCCGGATAGAAAACAGCCAGCCCCCAGGGCTTCCCTCTCTTCTTCTCTGCCATAATTCTCTTCGGCTCTCTTTCTCAGATTTTCAGAAATCCTGCCTTTACCTGGAAGGGCAGTCCAGAAACTTCTTCAGTTCCTCAAATTTCTGTTCCATCAAATCATAACCGTGGCGATAGAAGTTTGTCAATACCTCATAATCCTGTTCGGTTCTCGAAACAGCGGGAATCTCCGGGCGTATGACAAAAATCCTGCCCTCCTTCTCCCACTTTTCGATGAGCTCCAGCGTGCGGTTGTAGACCTCTGCGCGATGGCAGATCGTCTCGGCAAGCTTCGGATACTTCCGGTATGCCATGCGGTAGAAACGCTGCTGTGACTTCCGAACCTTCTTGCGGTAGCCCTTGTTCCTTGTGAGCACCACTACATTCTTCCTGCACCCGTTCCTCATGGTATGAAGAAGCGGAATCGAATCGGAAAGCCCGCCGTCCAGGCACGGAATCCCGTCCACGGACACCATCGGGCTTGCGATCGGGATGCTGCTGGAGGCGCGGCAGATCGTCATAAGCCGCTCCTTGTTCTGCTTTTCCGTCAGATACATCGCTCTGCCCGTGAGACAGTTTGTAACCACCAGCTCGCAGAGCATATCAGACTGAAAATACGTCTCATAATCAAAAGGATAAATCTCGTTCGGAAATCTGTCAAAGATCATATCCATGTCAAACAGACTGCGGTTCTTCAGCGTCTTCTTCAGATTAAAATACTGATACTGCTTTTCCTTGATAATCGTACAGTCGCGCGTTCTTCCCACCTGCTTTGAGAGATAGTCCACCGCATTGCAGGCTCCGGCGGAAACGCCGACCACATAGGGCAGGTAAAAATTCTGCTCCATCAGATAATCGAGAACTCCGGAGGTGAAAACGCCGCGGACGGCTCCTCCCTCCAGGATCAATGCCGTATTCGGATACATACCAAAAATCTCTCCTTTAATTACTTAGAAAGCAACAAACTGCCGCTTTCCCTTTGAGGGGGAACCTTGCAGCAGTCCTTGCTCTTTCGTTACTTATCGTTCATCCAGCGGAATATATGTATCAGTGTCCTTAATATTCTTATATGCCGGACGGATGATCTTATCCGTGTTGATCAGCTCTTCCATACGATGTGCGCTCCAGCCCACGATACGCGCGCAGGCGAACATCGGAGTATATAACTCCAGCGGAAGATCCAGCATGCTGTACACAAAGCCGCTGTAGAAATCGACATTGGCGCTGACACCTTTGTAAATATGACGCTCCTCGGCGATAATCTGCGGCGCCAGACGCTCTACCATAGAGTACAGTCCAAAGTCTTTCATTCTGCCCTTGTCCTCGGCAAGACGCTGTACAAACTTCTTAAACAGTGTTGCTCTCGGGTCAGAAATCGAATATACCGCATGTCCCATACCATAGATCAGACCTCTGCAGTCAAACGCCTCCTTATGAAGCAGCTTGCGC
>CAKNMY010000090.1 GCA_930989745.1 uncultured Lachnospiraceae bacterium
ATAGAGGAAGAGGGCGCAGCGCGCCCTCTTTGTGCGTTGAACGCAAAACCTATTGAAAAATACGGATTTTTTATAAAAAGGTCTTGCAAAATCCGGAATGGTGTGGTATTCTTTAACCATCGCCGGAACCGTTACCGATAACGTTACCGAAAACGGTTCCAAACAACAACGGAACGAATAAAGGAGAATGACGAATGAGAACGTGTGGGGTGCTGCTGCCGATTACTTCCCTGCCATCCAGGTACGGAATCGGATGCTTTTCGAGGGAAGCGTATGAATTTGTTGACAAGTTAAAGGCTGCCGGTCAGAAGAACTGGCAGATCCTTCCTCTGGGGCCGACGGGATATGGGGATTCCCCGTACCAATCCTTTTCCACCTTTGCGGGGAATCCCTATTACATCGACCTGGAGCAGCTTATTGAGGAGGGGCTGCTCACAGAGGAAGAGTGTGAAGCATGTGATTTTGGGGATAATGACAGATATGTGGATTACGAGAAGATCTACTTCGGAAGATTTCCGATTCTGAGAAAGGCGTTTGAGCGTTTTGTGCCGGATGAGGAGTTCTACAGATTCTGTGAGGAGAACGCTTACTGGCTGGAGGATTACAGCCTGTACATGGCGGTTAAGGATGCCAATGAAGGCAAGAGCTGGATCGAGTGGGAAGAGGGAATCCGAAACCGTGAGCCGGAAGCCATGGAGAAGGCGAGAGAGGAATTAAAGGACGACATTGCGTTCTACCGTTTCCAGCAGTATGAATTTATTAAGCAGTGGACGGCGCTGAAATCCTACGCGAACAGCCAGGGAATCCGGATTATCGGAGATATCCCGATCTATGTGGCGTTCGACGGAGCGGACACCTGGGCAAACCCGGAGATGTTCCAGTTCACCGAGGAGAACCTGCCGTCAGCCGTTGCGGGCTGCCCGCCGGATGCATTTTCCGCGACAGGCCAGCTCTGGGGCAATCCGCTGTATAAGTGGGAATACCATAAAAAGCAGGGGTACGAGTGGTGGATGCGCCGCGTAAAATACTGCTTCGAACTGTATGATATTATCCGCATTGATCATTTCCGCGGATTTGACGCATATTATTCTATTCCGTACGGAGATAAGACCGCAGAGAACGGTCACTGGGAGGAAGGACCGGGATACGATCTGTTCCGCACCATGAAGGAGAAGCTGGGAGATCTGCCGATCATCGCGGAGGATCTGGGATTCCTGACAGACAGTGTGATGCAGCTCTTAAAGGATACGGGATATCCGGGCATGAAGGTGCTGCAGTTCGCGTTTGACTCAAGAGATGAGAGCGACTATCAGCCGCATCTGTATACGAATAACTGCGTAGTATACACCGGAACGCATGACAATGATACCGTGCTTGGATGGGATCAGGCGATTGCGGACGGCGACCGGGCGTATGCGCGTGAATATATGAGAAATGAGGGCTCCGAGGGCGAGCAGCTCGCATGGGATTTCATCTGCACAGCGCTTCGCAGCGTGGCGGATATGGCCATTATTCCGATCCAGGATTACCTGGCGCTCGGCAGCGAGGCGAGAATCAATACGCCGTCCACGCTGGGCGACAACTGGAAGTGGAGAATGCTTCCGGGAGAGTTTACCGATGAGCTTGCCGAGAGGATGCGCCGCGCAGCGAAGCTGTACGGACGTATCAGGGAGTGAGCATGGGTACCATGACCATCCGGGACATTGCCAAAAAGTGCAAGGTGGGGGTAAGCACCGTATCGAGGGCGATGAACAACCATCCGGATATCAATCCGGAGACAAAGGAGATGATCTTAAAGGTGATCGAGGAGTCGGGCTATATCCCGAACAAGAGCGCGAGAAACCTGAAGATCACAGAATCCGATACGGTCGCTATTCTCGTAAAAGGCATCGGAAATCCGTTCTTCAGCGGAATGATTGACGTCATACAGAAGAAGGCGCAGCAGCATTCCTACGCCTGCATTCTGCAGCCGGTCGAGCCGTTTGAGAATGAGCTGGATAAGGCGCTGGAGATGGTGCAGGAGAAGAAGCTTAAGGGAATTGTGTTTCTTGGCGGAAATTTCCGGCACCACAGGGAGAAGCTGCAGAAGCTTCACGTCCCGTTTGTGGTGAGTACAGCGGGACGTGCCGAGGACTTCGGCGTGCCGATGGCGGCGGCGGTCTCGGTGGATGACTTTGCGGAGAGTCACAAGCTGGTGGATTACCTGTGCCGGCAGGGGCACAGGAGGATTGCCACACTGACGAGCGCCGACACGGATTTGAGTGTCGGGAAGCTGAGATTTGAAGGGTATTTAAAGGCACTGAGAGATCATGGCATACAGCCGGATGAGAATCTGATTTTCAAGCTGAGGGGAGACAGCGACCATTTTTCCATCACAAGCGGCTATGAGCTGACGAAGCGGGCGCTTGCGCAGCACAGAGATTTTACAGCGCTGTTCGCGGTGGCGGACACACTGGCAGTCGGCGCCTGCAGAGCGCTTTACGAGGCAGGCATCCGTGTTGGGCGTGACTGCGCGGTCGCGGGGTATGACGGTCTGGAGATCGGACAGTACTACAGTCCGAGCATCACGACGATCCGTCAGCCGGTGGAGGAGATTGCAAAAGAGACAGCAGATATTCTGTTTGACATGATATTAGACGGGAAAGAGCCGGAGTCAAGGACGTTCCAGGGAGAGCTGGTCGTCAGGGAGTCGACAGAGCCGGCAGAATAGGAGGATTATTATGGAGAAAAGATTAGAGGAAATCGTAATGCAGCATTTCGGAAGAACAATCAGGGACTGCACCCGCCAGGAGGTTTACGAGGCGCTCCTTCTGTATACGAAGGAGGCGATGGCAGGACGCCCCAGGAATCAGGGACCGAAGAAAGTATATTATATTTCCGCAGAGTTCCTTGTGGGAAAACTGCTCTCCAATAACCTGATTAACCTGGGCCTCTACGATGAGGCAGCCGCGCTCATGAAAAAGAACGGCAAGGATCTGGCAGAGATCGAGGAGATGGAGCTGGAGCCGTCTCTCGGAAACGGCGGTCTGGGACGCCTTGCGGCATGTTTCCTTGACTCCATCGCAAACCTGGGACTTCCGGGAGACGGCATCGGCCTGAATTACCACTTCGGACTGTTCCGCCAGGCGTTTGTGAACAACAAGCAGAAGGAAGAGAAGAATCCGTGGATCACTCCGCAGTCCTGGCTGAACCGCCAGAGCGTATCTTTTGAGGTGCCGTTTAAGGATTTCACGATGCGTTCCGTAATGTATGATATCGACGTGCCGGGCTATGGCGAGGGATGCAACCGCCTGCACCTGTTCGACGCGGACAGCGTGGATGACTCTATTGTGAGAGACGGCATTTCCTTTGACAAGAACGATGTGCAGAAGAACCTGACGCTGTTCCTGTATCCGGACGACAGCGACGAGCAGGGACATCTGCTGAGAATTTACCAGCAGTATTTCATGGTATCCAACGGCGCGCAGCTGATCTTAAAGGAGATGGATGAGAAGGGATACGACCTGCACAAGCTGTATGAGCACGCGGTCATCCAGATCAACGATACGCACCCGACGATGGTAATTCCTGAGCTGATCCGCCTGCTGACGCAGAAGAGAGGCTTCTCCATGGATGAGGCGATCGACGTTGTGACAAAGACCTGCGCTTACACCAACCATACGATTCTTGCAGAGGCGCTTGAGAAATGGCCGGTTCACTATCTGGAGAAGGTTGTGCCGCACCTGCTTCCGATCATCCGCGAGCTTGACCGCCGGGTGAGAGAGAAGTATTCCGACGAGAGAGTATATATTATTGATAAGGATAACCGCGTACACATGGCGCACATTGATATCCACTACGGCTTCTCTGTAAACGGCGTTGCCGCGCTGCACACGGAGATTCTGAAGAATTCCGAGCTGAAGTGCTTCTATGATATTTATCCGGAGAAATTCAATAATAAGACGAACGGCATCACCTTCCGCCGCTGGCTGCTTCACTGCAACCACCAGCTCTCCAAATATATCGAGAGCCTGATCGGAGACGGATTCAAGAAGGACGCGTCCAAGCTGGAGGAACTCTTAAAATACCGCGACGATAAGGAAGTACTCCACCGCCTGGAGGAGATCAAGACGCACAATAAGAGAAAGCTGAAACGCTACCTGTATGAGACACAGGGCCTGGACATCAACGCGAATTCCATCTTCGACATCCAGATCAAGCGTCTGCATGAGTATAAGCGCCAGCAGATGAACGCGCTGTACGCGATCTATAAATATCTGGAGATCAAGAAGGGCAATCTGCCGAAGACTCCGATCACAATGATCTTCGGAGCAAAGGCAGCTCCGGCGTACACAATCGCGAAGGATATCATTCACCTGATCCTCTGCCTGAGCGAACTGGTGAACAATGATCCGGAAGTCAGCCCGTATCTGCGCATCGTGATGGTGGAGAATTACAATGTCTCCAAGGCTGAGAAGCTGATCCCGGCATGCGATGTGTCCGAGCAGATTTCCCTGGCTTCCAAGGAGGCTTCCGGAACCGGAAATATGAAGTTTATGCTGAACGGAGCCGTGACTCTCGGAACAGAGGATGGCGCAAACGTGGAGATCCGTGATCTCGTCGGCGACGACAACATTTATATCTTCGGCAAGAAGCCGGATGAGGTCATCGACCTGTACGCGACAAGCGGCTACTCCGCAAGCAACTATTATGAGAATGACCCGCAGATCATGGAGCTCGTGGACTTCATCGTGAGCAAGGATCTGATGAAGCTCGGAGATCCGGTAAACCTGGGAAGACTCTACAAGGAACTGATCTCCAAGGACTGGTTCATGACGCTGCTTGATGTGAAGGAGTACATCGCGACAAAAGAGAAGATGTTTGAGGACTATGAGAACAGAGAGAGGTGGAACCGCATGGCTCTGACTAATATTGCGAAAGCGGGATTCTTCTCCTCAGACAGAACCATCGAGCAGTACAATCAGGATATCTGGCACCTGAGATAATGCCGGATAAGAGATATTATTAACAAGTTTATACCAACCTTTGACAAAGCACCCCTGCCCGGCGCGTATGGCGCCGGGCAGGGGTGTTCATAATCACAGCATTTGACGGCCTGAAAGCGGCAGCAGAAATAAGGCGAAGCGGCAGACGCTTTCCCGTTGACAAAGCATCACGCCGCGGGATATAATGCAGGAAGAGAACTACGGGTAAGAATTACCTGAGATAAGGGAGGAAAGTAGCCATGGGTGAAATCAGCAGAAAATATTTGATTGATACGCAGGAGAATGCGGAGTTCTTAAAGGAAATGGGAGAGGATCTGCTGCGCTTTGGACACAGATTTCCGTCTCCGGGAGGCGGATCTTACTATCTGGGAGACGACGGTACTCCATGGACGGACAGAAACCGTGAGACATGGATCACAAGCAGAATGGTGCATGTTTACAGCCTTGGAACATTCCTGGGACATCCGGGAAGCGAGGAGCTTGCAGACGCGGGACTCAAAGGCCTCAAGGGAGAGCTTCACGACAAGGTAAACGGCGGCTGGTACGCAGGACTGACGGCAGACGGAGAGATCGTTCCGAACAAGCAGTGCTACGCGCATGCGTTTGTAATTCTGGCAGCGTCTTCCGCAGTGCTCGCAGGCAGACCAGGCGCGCAGGAACTGCTTGACGAGGCGCTGAAGCTGTATGACGAGCGCTTCTGGAATGAGGAAGAAGGACTTTCCTGCGACACCTGGAATACGGAGTTCACAGTCCTGGATGATTACAGAGGACTGAATGCGAACATGCATACGGTTGAGGCATTCCTCGCGGCTGCGGACGTTACAGGGGACGAGAAATACCGCGTGAGAGCAGGACGCATCATTGACCATGTCGCGGTATGGGCGAGCCAGAATTCCTGGAGAATTCCGGAGCATTTTACAAAAGACTGGGTAGCAGACCTTGAGTGCAATAAGGAGAAGCCGGACGATCAGTTTAAGCCGTACGGAGCGACACCGGGACACGGCATTGAGTGGTCCAGACTGATCACACAGTGGGCTCTTTCAACCTTCAAGGATGACAAGGACGGCGCGCAGAAATATCTGGATCTTGCGGAGAACCTCTACTGCCGTGCAGTGGACGACGCATGGAACGCGGACGGAGCGCCGGGAATCGTCTACACGACAGACTGGGAAGGCAAGCCGGTTGTTCACGACAGAATGCACTGGACGCTTGCCGAGGCGATCAACACCTCTTCTGTTTTGTACCATGTGACCGGAAAGCAGAGATATGCTGACGATTATGCAGAATTTATGCAGTATCTGGATGAGAAAGTACTCGATCATGTAAACGGCTCCTGGTTCCATCAGCTGGATCAGAACAACGAAGTGATCGGAACCGTATGGCCGGGAAAATCCGACCTGTACCACGCACTGCAGGCGACGCTGATTCCGCGCTATCAGGCGGATCTGTCCATCGCTCCGGCAGTAAAAGGCGGAAAAACATTATAATTTTTGGAAAAAGAGGATGTGCTCTGCGGTGCATCCTTTTTTGCACTTTTTTTTTCGGGATAATTGCGTTATAATGGAGCAGATAAAAAATAATAAGAAAAGGTACGGGAAACATGAGAAAATTATTAAAGTATCTCAAGGGCTATGTGAAGGAAAGCATCATAGGCCCGCTGTTCAAAATGCTGGAAGCGAGCTTTGAACTGTTCGTGCCGCTCATCATGGCGAATATTGTGGACGTGGGCATCCGCACAGAGGACACCGCGTACATCTGGCGCATGTGCGCGGTGCTGGTGTTCCTGGGCGTGCTGGGGCTGACATGCTCGCTGACTGCGCAGTATTTTGCCGCGAAGGCGTCGATGGGCTTCGGAACTGCCCTCAGAAACGATCTGTTCGCTCACATCAACAGCCTGTCCTACACGGAACTGGATGTGATCGGGACGTCGACTCTGGTGACGAGAATCACCAGTGATATTAATCAGGTGCAGACCGGCGTGAATCTGGTGCTGCGTCTCTTCCTGCGCTCGCCGTTTATCGTGGTCGGCGCAGTCATTATGGCGCTGACGATCAGCGTGAAGATGACCGTGATTTTCCTGATCGCGGTTCCTCTGATCGCTCTGACGATCTTCCTGATCGTGAAGATCACAATTCCGATTTACAAGAAGGTACAGTCTGTGCTTGACCGCGTCATGCTGCTGACGAGAGAGAACTATTCCGGCGCGCGGGTTGTCCGCGCGTTCGCACGGCAGGAAGACGAGAAGAAGGACTTTCAGGAGACGAGCGACAGCTTAAAGGCGATTCAGATCTTTGCCGGAAGAATCTCGGCGCTGATGAATCCGATCACGTATGTGCTTGTAAACCTTGCGATCATCGCAATTCTCTTAAAGGGCGGCCGCGAGGTGTATAACGGCTTCATCACGCAGGGCGAGGTTATGGCGCTTGTCAACTATATGACGCAGATTCTGCTTGCGCTCGTGGCTCTGGCAAACCTGATTATCTCCTACACAAAGGCGACCGCGAGCGCTCTGCGCATCAACGAGGTTATGGCGGTGAAGACCACGATGACGGACGACGCCGAAGACATGGTGAAGCTGCCGGACAGCCCGTATGCCGTGGAATTCGATCATGTGAGCTTTACTTATGCGAAGGCGTCCGCGCCGTCCCTGCAGGATATTTCTTTCCGGGTGAAGAAGGGGCAGACGGTGGGAATCATCGGAAGTACAGGCTCCGGAAAGTCTACGCTTGTGAACCTGATCCCGCGTTTTTATGACGCGTCGCAGGGCGAAGTGCGCGTCCAGGGCGTTCCGGTTCGCAAATATCCGTTTGCACAGCTTCGCGGAGGCATCGGCGTGGTACCGCAGAAAGCGGTGCTCTTCCAGGGAAGCATCCGCCAGAATATGCAGTGGAGAAAGAAAGAAGCTTCCGATGATGAAATCCTCGAGGCAGTTTCCATTGCGCAGGCAGGTGAGATCGTGGAGAAGAAGCAGGAGGGGCTGGACTTTAAAATCGCTCCTGGAGGAAAGAATCTCTCCGGCGGGCAGCGCCAGAGACTTACGATCGCCCGCGCGCTGGTCGGAAGACCCGGCATTCTGATTCTCGACGACAGCGCGTCGGCTCTGGACTTTGCGACAGACGCGGCGCTGCGGCGCGCAATCCGGGAGAAGACGAAGGGCATGACGGTATTTCTCGTCTCCCAGCGCGCTGCCACGATCAAGCAGGCAGACCAGATTCTCGTCCTCGACGACGGACGGCTGGCGGGTGTGGGAACCCACAGAGAGCTTTTTCATTCCTGCGGTGTGTACAGGGAGATCTGCCTTTCCCAGTTTTCAAAGGAGGAGGTGGAGAGCCTTGCGTAAACAGAAGAGAGAGAATAATAAAGATACGATCCGCAGAGTTCTGCAGCTGATAAGACCATATTGGTGGCAGGTCATCCTCTGCCTCGTTCTGGCATCCGTCACTGTGGCTGCGACGCTGTATGTGCCGATCGTGACCGGAGACGGCATCGACTATATGATCGGAGAGGGAAGAGTAGATTTCGCAAAACTCTCCCAGATTGTGATTCTGCTCGGCGCGGTGACGGCGGTTTCCGCATTTGCGCAGTGGCTGATGAGCATGGTGACGAACCATATCACGTATCAGGTGGTGCGCGATATCCGTATCCAGGCGTTTAATCATATGGAAAAACTGCCGCTCAGATATATCGACAGCCATCAGCCGGGCGAGACGCTCAGCCGCATCACAACGGATGTGGATCAGTTCTCAGACGGGCTTCTGATGGGATTTACACAGGTGTTCTCCGGCGTGATGACAATCCTTGGAACACTTGGATTTATGTTTTTCATCAACATAGGAATTGCCTGCCTGGTCGTGCTGCTCACACCGATTTCCTTCTTCGTGGCAAATTTTATCGCCAGGAGAACGTATTCGATGTTCAAACTCCAGTCCGAGACGCGTGCGGAAATGACGTCGCTCGTGGAGGAAATGGTGGGAAATCAGAAGGTTGTAAAAGTTTTTTCGTATGAGGATGAGGCAGAGCAGCGTTTCCGCGGCATTAATGAGAGACTGCGCATCTGCGGAATCCGCGCGCTGTTTTTCTCCTCGATCACGAATCCGGCAACGCGCTTCGTCAACGGCCTGGTGTACGCGGGCGTGGGTATTCTCGGCGCGTTTACCGCGATTGCAGGGGGTATCACGGTTGGACAGCTCTCGGCATTTTTAAATTATGCAAATCAGTATACGAAACCGTTCAACGAGATCTCAGGTGTAATCACGGAGCTGCAGAATGCGATCGCGTGCGCGCGAAGGATTTTTGAGTTTATCGACGAGCCGGCGATCCCGGAGGACGCGGCGGACGCCGTGGCGCTTGAAAAGGCGGACGGAAGCGTGAAGTTTGACGACGTATCGTTTTCCTATGTGCCGGAGGTGAAGCTGATTGAGCACATGAATCTCGATGTGAAGCCGGGACAGCGCGTCGCGATCGTAGGCCCGACGGGATGCGGAAAGACGACGCTGATCAACCTGCTGATGCGCTTCTATGACATTCAGGACGGGACGCTGTGCGTCAGCGGCCATTCGATCGACCGCATCGCGCGCGACAGCCTCAGGAAAAATATCGGAATGGTACTGCAGGACACCTGGCTGAAGGCGGGGACGATTTTTGAAAATATCGCCTACGGATGCCCGGACGCAACGATGGAGCAGGTTGTGGAGGCGGCAAAGAAAGCGCACGCCCACAGCTTTATCCGGCGTATGCCCCAGGGCTACGACACCGTGATCTCCGAGGACGGCGGCAATATTTCGCAGGGACAGAAGCAGCTTCTGTGTATCGCACGCGTCATGCTGCTGCATCCGCCGATGCTGATTCTCGATGAGGCGACTTCTTCTATCGATACGATGACGGAGATCCGCGTCCAGAAAGCATTTGCCGAGCTGATGCAGGGCAGGACAAGCTTCGTCGTAGCGCACCGCCTGTCCACAATCCGGGAGTCGGATGTGATCCTTGTTATGAAGGATGGGCATATTATTGAGACGGGTGATCATGAGAGCCTGCTCGCAAAGAGAGGATTCTATTATAACTTATATCAGAGCCAGTTCGCAGAGAGCTGACAGGAAGAAGGGGCTGTGAAAAAAGCATAGTCCAAAACAAAGAAGGACCAAGGGTCAAAAATAAGCCCAAGGTCCTTCTTTCGTGTTAAAATTAATATCGCTGGTATTTCGCGGTCACTGATATCCGGCAGGATGATTAATCGGCATAAAAACCATCATATTCAAATCTGGGATTTACAACATCCAGATATATTGCAACATAGCAGTTAACCTCAAAGCGGGTAAAAGCAAACCTAATTTGACTGCCGTCCGGCGCATCCCACTCAGCTGCAAAGGTACTGTTCTTTTCTGGACGTTCTACCAGATACATTTCTATCAATTCATCCGTATCCATCTGCAATATCTCACCCTCTACAGGTATACGCGGATCTGGAAGATAATCTTTTATCCACTGAAGAATCTCTCTTAACAGTACTCGGGCAGCATCTTCCCTCCCGTAACGAACCTTAACAGTAAGATAGGCATAGGATAGCTGTGAGGTATCTTTCGGGAAAGCATACTCTACCTGTGCTACATAGTCTTCGTTGGGCGATGACCATATGGGGCATCTTACCAGGTGGCTTGTATCCGATTCCCTGATAATATCATCTTCAGAAATGGACATTG
>CAKNMY010000091.1 GCA_930989745.1 uncultured Lachnospiraceae bacterium
AATCTCCGCGGCGCCGGACAGATCTGTCGTCCGGATATCCGCGCGGTGGGCATCGGACGCGACTGCCATAACAAGGCGGTGGCGCAGAAGCGATTCGGCGGTCCGGCGGATGCGGCTGCCGAATCTGCCGAGAAGGCTTCCTTTGTTGAGCTGGATAACCGCGCCCATCTGATACCATTCATAGACATGGGCGGGAACAGCCTGTACGCATTCATACCGCTCGGGATGCGCAATCACCGGAAGGCATCCCCGTTCCAGCAGCCCGTCCAGCATGCGGTAGATCTGCGCAGCGCTCTCGTCCATGGAGAATTCCACCAGAAGATACGGGCTGCCGTTCAGAGTCAGGAAGTCCCCCGGACAGAAGTCCTTTGGAAAGCTGGCATCCGCGAAGACCTCCATGCCGCTGCATACGGTCAGAGGGATCTGCTCCTGTCGCAGAAGTCTCTGAAAACGTTCCAGCTTACGGGCATAAAGTTCCAATCTGCCATGATTGTCCATGCCCGGCAGATTCGCGTGAACTGTTGCAGCCAGAGTATGCGTGCCGCTCTCCGCCGCCGTCTCCGCCATCTCCGCCGCTTCCTCCCAGGAGCGCGCCCCATCGTCCATATCCGGCAGGATATGCGCATGTATATCAATCATAATCATTTCCCTCCACAACTTTTACCTGCAGGACCGCCTCGGCCTTCTGTGTATTGTCCAGAGAAGTCAGGGTGTAGATTACGGCATACGTTCCCGGCACGAGCGTATTGACCGTGCTGCTGACCGAAATCCTTGACAGAAGATTCCCGTACTGCGGATCCAAAGCAGCCGCCACATAATTCAGCGGCTCGAACTCGGCGCCTGTCGGAATCGTGACTGTGCTCTCGGAAAGTGTCAGCTCCAGGTCCGCCGTTTCCCCGCGGATTACGGTCCGCACCGTCTGCTGCACGCTGTCAAGATATTGATTGTTCAGCGTAAACGTAATATCATACACGCCCTTTGCCTCTTTTTTGCGATACCACTCCACCTTATTTGAGGCATCACGTCCAAATCCGTCCTGCGCGGTGAGCAGGCCATGTTCTTTCAGATAGGGAATCAGATCCTCCAAAGCGGAAGCGTCCAGTTCAAGATTCTCCTCTACAGAGAGCCCGGGACCAGAGTATCCCTCCAGTTTCAGAGTCCTCACCGCAGTAGCTTCTGTGCCGTCCGGGGCAAATACTGTGTAGCGGATCTTTTTCTCATTTTGTATTCCGGAGGAGGTCAGAACTGCTTCCACATTGTCGCTCAGATCCGTACCGTCCGCGCCCTCCGCGCGGACTCCTGTGAGCAGATCCAGTTCTCCTTTGCCGTCGTAGGTCAGAATCTCGGGTGAAAATGTCAGGCTGATCTCCTGCCCCTTTTCTTCCTTTTCCGGAGCAGAGCGGTCCTGTACCCGGGCTGCAGTCAGAAGAGCCAGAAGAAGCCCCAGCGCCAGAATTCCGATCCCCCTCAACAGGTTCTTTCTGTCTCCCATACCGTTTTACCCCCTTTTCCGCATAAGCGCGTTCCGATTACCGCGCGCTATTTCTCCCCCTGCTCATCGCTGTCCGCATTCTCCCCGTAATTTGCGTATCCGTACCTGCCATATCCGTATTTTCCATAGCCGTAATAGCCGTATCCATACCTTCCGTATCCATAATACCCATATCCGCCGCGGTGTACCGGAACCTCGTTAAACGCATATCCGAGGATCTCCGCATGGCTGTCCTCCAGCTCTGAGATTCCATCCTGTACACGCCGGCGCTGTACAAAATCATGGCGAACCACATAGAGCACGCAGTCCGCGTACTCCGCCCAGACCACGGCATCCTCAAACAGCTCGCACGGAGGAGCGTCCACAATCACCAGATCCATTTCCTCCCGGCAGCTGTCCAGCGCTTCCCTCATAAGCGGGCTGTTCAAAACCCTGGGGATCTGCTGCGCGGGCTTGTCTCCCGCAAGCAGCCACATACCGCTTGACGGATCGTGAAACAGCGCGTCTTTCAGCGAAGCGCTTCCCGTTGCGACGGCCTCCACGCCGGCTCCCGGCTCCTCCGTGATCCGCTTTCTCGTATCCTGCCTGCGCAGATCTCCGTCGATGAGCAGTACCTTTTTTCCGTGAGATGCCGCTGTGAGCGCCAGGTTGACCGCCGTTACCGACTTTCCCTCCCCGGCGGCAGTGCTCGTCACCATGAGAATCTTCGCGTTTCTGCTCTCCATCTCCCGCTCCAGCCGCACCTGAAGGCTCGCAAAGCTCTCCTTAAAGCCCTGGGGAATCCCCTGCGTGCGGATCGAGACCTCCTGTCCTCTGCGGCGGCTTCTCGCCTTGAAGCGCACCTCCGGGATATTTCCGAGGCACTGCAGGCTCATGACCGCTTTGAGTTCATCCGGTTTCTGCACCGTCTTTTTCAGCAGCGCCGCTATGCCGATGAGAAGAACGGCTGCCGCAGCTCCGGCGAGCGCCCATTTTTCGACCTGCCGCGTGTAGCTCGGCTTATTATACGGCTCCTCAGGCAGAGTCGGCACATCGATCATGTTAAACTGCGTGCTTCCGATTACAAACCGCGCCACATCCGGATATACGCGGATCGCGGATTCGAGAATGGCCTTCGCGTCTTCCGGGCTGCTGCTCATGGCAGTCATTGTGATCAGGTTCGAGTCGGACACCGCCTGCGCGGAAATGCTTCCGTTGATCACGTCCGTGCCCAGGTCCTCCTTCATGGCGTCCGTCAGCAGGCTGCTCCCCAGAATATAGGGAAACGTCTTCGCAAGCTGCCCCGCGGTTGTGGTATCGTAGTAAAAATTATAACTCTGTCCGTCCTCTCCTCCGGTCATAACCGTAAACGACGCGCTGGACTGATACATCGGAGTGTAAAACCGCGAGGATTTCACATACCCCGCCGCTCCCGCCAGCAGCGCCAGAACGGGGATCAGCCACCATGCGCGCTTCAGTATTTTCCAGAAATTCCACAGCAGGACTCCCAGGTCTATTTCCATATCCTCTCTTTGTTCTTCCATATCTGCCTCCTAACTGTCCGTGCGCTGACGGCGGTAATACCGTCCGTATCTTCTGCCTTCCTGCGCGAAGGGTTCCTTCTGAAAAGCGTTGAGCACAAAACCTGCGAATTCCGTGCCGCTCGCGCGGACCGCGTCGGCCGCGTCGTTGACTGCACGGATGTCCGTCCAGTCCTGACGCACTACGAGAACCACGGTGTCCGCCAGCGTCATCATCAGCTCAGCATCGCTCGAAAGCGCCATGGGCGCGGAATCGATGATAATATAATCCGTATTTCTCCTGCACGCGCGGATCAGGGAGCGCATGCGCTCGGAGTCCAGAAGCGTGCCGGAGCCGCGCACCCCGCTCTCCTGAAAGATGCAGAACAGCCTGTTTTTGCCGTCGTGCACCAGAATATCGTTTGCGCCCGCTTTCCCTGAGAGATAATCGGACAGCCAGCGCTTACCGGTCTCAGGCTTGTCAAAGATACGGTACTGCGCAGGCTTCTTCAGGTCCGCGTCCACCAGAAGCGTGCGCTTCCCCTTTTCCGCCAGCGCAAGCGCCAGGTTCGCGGCGATCGAGGATTTTCCCTCGTTTTCCGCCACGCTGGTAATCAGAATGACCTTCTGGTTTCTCCGGTTCATGTGATGAATGATCCGCGTCATCACCTTGCGCGTCCGCTCCGCAAAATGCAGGCTCACAAGCGGCGTATTCAGCAGCAGCGACTTGTTCTTTCCGCGGCTGATTTCCCTGATCGTCCGGTGTTTCCTCTCATACGGAATCATCCCGAGCAGCTTTCCGTCCAGGTTGCGCTCTGCCGCCGCCTTATTCTTTACAGTAAACCGCAGGACGGACAGCAGAATAATCACAGCGGCCGCCGCGCACGCTGCTGCGAGCATCCCGAGCTTTTGTATGCGCTGTATGTTCGGGATATTGGAGGGGCTGTACGGCACGGAGGGCTGCTGCACGATCCGGAGCACCGCGTTTGAAAACAGATAATCCGACACCGTCCCGTAATTCTCCAGCGCGGACTGGATGATCAGGTAGGTCTGCCGCGGTGTCACCGACGTTACGCTCAGGGTCACAAGGTTCGTCTCCTCAATCACTGCGGAAGTGATCGTTCCCTCAATGGAGTCCTGCCCCAGATCCTCCGCAATCTTTTCTCTGAGCACGCTGCTGTCAAAGACTTCGCTGAACACACCCGCCATCTGGCTGGTCAGGGACAGGGACGTATATGCGCTGCTCGTATTTCCCTTTGCGTTTACCGCCAGAGTCGCCGTTGCGGTATATTCCGGTACATACATCAGCTTCTCCACGCCCGCTACGGCAAACCATGCCGCCAGCGCCGCGAGAAGAATCACCCAAGCGTTCTTCAGAAGATCCACGGCAATGCTCCGTATGCTGATCTCATCCAGTCTGAATTCTCTCATTTCTTCCATTTGTATATACTCCTTTACGCCCGGACAATCACCGTCATCCAGGTCTCTCCAAGCTGTCCGTTCTCTGAAACAGCGCTGTAGTGTACCTCATAGCAGCCGGACTCGGCTGTATTTACCTGGGAATCCGCCTGCACCAGAGCCGGATCAAGCGCTTCCCCTCCACTGCCCGTGAGCGCCGTGACGAAGGCATGCGGGTCAAAACTGTCTCCCGCCTTCAGGTACACAAGCGGCGCAGAGAGCTCGATCTGCAGCTCCTGCCGTCCGGCGGAAACGATATGTACCGGAAGGGTCTGTTCCTCCACATCGCCGAAACTGTTGCTGACCTCCACGCTGACCGTATAGTCTCCTTCCGTGCGGTAATCAACGGTAGAACTCACCTGCTTTACCATATCCGAGAGGCTGCCGTCCAGCACATCAGACGCCCCGATACTGTCGATCGCGCTCTCCCCCTCTCCGATCGTGAATACCAGAGGGCGGCTTAACGACAGCTTCGGGGATTCGTAATCGACAAAACGCACCCTGCGGCTGAGCGTCCCCGCCTGATTTGAGCTGTCAAATACCACATAGCCCAGATTGCAGACGCCGGGTTCGATGAACTGGGAAAACTTCCCGTGAATAATCTCATCCGTCAGATCCCCGTCCCGCTCATCCTGCGCCGTAAGCCCGGCAAAGAGTTCTTCCTCCCCGTAATTGACAGAGATTTCAAGCACTTCCCGGTCGCTTGTGATCACGGGCCTGGTAGGATCCTCGTCTCTTTTTTCTTTTACTCTCCCCGCTCCGTAGAGTCCCAGAGACAGTACAAACAAAAGAATCACAGTAATTTTGACGTATTTCATGTTCCATTTCTCCTAAAATTGATTGAGGAACTCCTGGATTTCTTCCTCATTGACCTCCCGCACCGCGCCGCCCTGAATCTTGTAGACGCGGCTGCACATGGAAAACACGCTGGGACGGTGCGCCGCCACGATGACTGTGCGGTGCGGCTCTTTCCGGATGATCTGCCGCAGCACTCTGCGCTCCGTCGCGACGTCGAGCGCGCTCGTCGCCTCGTCAAGAATCATTACAGGGGCGTCCGCCAGCAGGGCGCGGGCAATCGAGAGCCGCTGCTTCTGGCCCTCGGAAAAGCGGCGGCCGCTCTCCCGCACCTCGGTATCCATGCCATGCTCCAGCGCTTCCACGAATTCCCAGGCGCACGCTGCCCGCAGCGCCGAGCGGATCTCCTCATCCGACGCGTCCGGCTTTACCATGCGCATATTTTCGGCAATGGTTCCGGTAAACAGGGTGTTTCCCTGCGGGATATAGCTGAAGAGCCGCCTTGTGGACGCGCACACCTCAAGCGGCTGCCCGCCCGGCGTTCCCACCAGCACCTTCCCCTGCTGCGGATGGTAAAGCCCCAAAAGCAGGTTCAGCGTCGTCGTCTTGCCCTGCCCGGAGGGACCGATCAGAGCCACAATTTCGCCGGGGTTTGCCGCAATCTGCGCGCCGCGGTAGACCCACTGTTCCTCCTCATAGGCAAAGTCCACATTCTCCATGCGCACACAGACGCCGTATTCGCCCGCCTTTTCGCGGATCTGCTCCGCCTCGCGGCTGTATGCATCGCTCTCCCTTGGCAGGTTTACAATTTCCATGATGCGCTCCGCGCTGATGCCCGCCCGCACTGCCGTGGGAATCAGATTGATCAGCCCGCTGAACGAACCCCGCAGGGAGCCCGCCATGGAGACGAACATCGTCATCGTGCCGTAGCTGATCTCCCCCTGCCAGAGGCGGTACGCGGCAAAGCCGTAGCAGGCATAGCCGATCGCCTGGCCGATCAGGGAGTTGAAGATCGACATGGACGACTGAAATTTATTCTGCCGCAGGGCAATGTCCACGGACTCATTCTGCAGCCTGTGGAACTTCTCCGTGACGCGGTCCAGCATACCGAACGCCTTGATAAACTGCAGGTTCTGGAATGTCTCCTGATCAAAGACCGTCCGGTCGCTCGAGAGGTTCTGGTTGTCCGCCTGAAATCTGCGCAGCTTCTTTGTCGTGTACCGCGAGGACAGAAAGGACACCGGCGCGCCGGCAAGCGCGAGCACTGCCATAGCCGGATCGTTCTGCATCACTACCACGAACGCGCCGCCGAAGCTGATGCAGGCGCTGACCGCGTTCGGCAGAAAGTTCAGAATGTTGTTCGCAACCATATTTGCGTCGCCGTTGACACGGTACAGCAGATCTCCGGAGCGGTACTTTGCCAGCGATTCCCAGTCCGTACGCAGCACCTGTTCATAGATATCCGCCCTGATCTCATTGACGACTTTCAGCCTCACCCTCAGGGACAGCCGCATCTTCACCGCATTGATAAAGATCTGCGATACGCCCACGCCCACATAGAGCGCCGCCACCTCCAGGATCTTGTCAGAGCGCACGCCCGTGATCGCGTCCACGAGATTGCGGCTCACCATCGACGTCCCCAGCCCCAGCACAGATCCGGACGCGCCGAGCAGGACGTAAATCGCGATCATCAGCCAGTAGCGGCGCACATAGACGTACATCCACAGCAGCTCTGACGCCAGTTTCTTTAATTTTCCTTCCCGGATCTTCTGTATGATCCGCCTGATATCACTCATTTCTCTCCTCGATGGGTAAAAAAATCCCTTCCCGATATTCCGATTACTGCCTGTGAATACAGGAAGGGGATTTTTTGTTGCTTATGAAAATATAGTCTGTTCCGTCAGCCGCACCGCGTCCTCATCCGGACGGCAGCGCAGTTCGTAAACCGGGATGGAGGTCAGCAGATGATCCAGCGTCTCCAGGCACAGCTCCATGCCGTTTTCCAGCCACTGCGGATAGAAGACGCTGTTCGAGACCTCTGTCACTTTCTCAAATCCGGTCAGCTCACGGATGGAATTCTGATCGGACTGCTTCAGGACGACCATGGCCTTTAAGGGGACGCTGGTGTTCTCACAGTAGGGCGAGGAACCATGCCAGGGTGTGCCCCAGCCGAGGAATCCGGAGTCGGTCTCCTGGACGAAGACGATGTCGCCGTTGATGATCAGCGATGAGCGGTACTTCTGCCACAGTTCTGCCTGGGTGGTCTTGCCGATACCGGAGGGTCCAAGGAACATGATGCCATGGTTTTGGTGGGAGATTAGGGAACTGTGGAGCTGGATGATATTTTTTTGTAGTATTTGGGCATAAAAAATTTGCAACAAAAAGCTACTGGCATTTTCTTTTTGCTTCACATGTAATCTTCCAACTGACCAGTCAGAATTAACTATCATAAAATCATCTGCATTCATAAACAAAAATGAATCATTATACAGGGAGACTACATTTATGTCATAGTAGTGTGCTTTTTCATGAACTTCATTCTTAATTGTTATATCGAACTTCTCAAGTTCATTTTTTCAAATTTTTGCCATTCTTCTAATCCACAACTTCCATCCATCAAAATTTTTATATCTATTATCTCATATGTCCTTTTACTCATTGGCGAGCAACATCCATGCATCCGCTGTCCGTTCCTACCGCATCATAGAATGCATCCCATCCATCTAAGGTATACACGCCACTCCAGTGTAAGAATACAGCATCTAAGTTTTCTTTGTCTGCCACATAGGCTGCTACATCCTCATTAGATGTGAAGCCAGGATACGTGTTTGTAGGTCCGCCCCCTATATTATACATCCATCCCTGTCCTGTAAATCCTCTTTCATTGTACATATAGTATATACCTTGAACAATTGTTTTTCCCGATGGTATCTCTAAATCATTTGATACTGCCCGCGCCATAACCGGCTCATATTGCTGCGGTGCCTTTACATAAACTGTAGCATTCATTTCAATCCCTCTTTCATCTCTCCAAAAAATTTCCTAACTCTCTCGCAGAACTCCTCCGACACTCTATCGTATCTTCCGCATTCTGCCTCCAACAATCCCGCGCACTTAAAGCACACGCTGTTTGCCTCACATTCCCGGCATTCCTTGGGAAACTCCAGCTCCTCCTCAAACCGAACCAGCTCCCGCCAGGCATCCGCAAACGCCATATCTCTCACCGCTATCTTCGGCTCGTTCATAAAGCTGCAGAACCGCATATCTCCATTCCACATCACCCAGTACCCCAGCCTGTAGTCCTTACAGTATGTACAAGGCTTCCTGTCAATGTCGATCGGTTTTCCCTGCATCCTTTCGCGGATCTCCCGCCGTTTCTGTTCGTCGAGCTTTTCCTGCACGCGGACTTTCCGCGCCTCGCTGTCCGCTCCGCGCGCGGAGGGTTTTACTCCCCCGGTCGCCATCCACGGCAGGCCGTGGCGGAATGCGTAGAACGCCATCTTCTCCACATCCGCCTCATTCTGGCGGATCACGGTGCTGATCAGCTGTACCGGAATCTCCATCTCCCGCAGCGTCCGGATTCCCTCGTCCGCGCGGGTAAAGCCATGCTCCACGCGGCACACCTGCTCATATACCTCGTCGCTGGAGCCGTAGAGCGTGATCTTCGCCGCTCTCGGCGGGTACTGTTCCAGCAGCTTTGCCAGATCGCCGCGGATCAGCGACGCGTTCGTCTGCAGCGTGATGAAGAATCCCATCTGCGCAAGCTCCCTCCAGATCACCGGAAATTCCGGGTGCATCAGGGGTTCTCCCCCGGTAATGCACAGCCAGGTGGTCCCGGCTTCTTTTGCCTCGCGGGCGATCCGCAGCCACTCCTCGGCGGTCAGCTCCCTGCCCTGCAGCGGAATCTGCTCCGGGCGCAGATGTACGTAACACATCCGGCAGTTAAAATTGCACCGCGGAGTCAGCTCGAATGTTCCCGAAATCGGGATCGCGTCCGCGAACGCCTTTTCCCAGACCGCCTTGTAGAAGGGATCCAGCCATTCCATTCTCCGGCATGCCGGTTCGAATTCACTGCTCATTGCTTCTTCCCCTTCGGCATCCGCACGAGGACTCTGCCGCGCACGATGCCGTCGTCCATAATATTGTTGTCTGACAAGGTCTTCAGAAATTTGTCAATATCCTTCCCCGCCTGTTCCTCCGTCACTCCGGTGTATTCCTCCAGAATGAGCTTTACCAGGTCTTCGCGCTCAAACTCATGATCCTTCATATAGTCCCACAAAAATGCGCCCGAGGATGAGATATAGACGATGGACGTGACCTCCTTCACCCGCTTACCGGTCGGTACGATCACATACTGTCCTGCGACTTCTCTTAGTATTAATCCATCTTTTAACTTCATTGCCATTTACCCCCCCCCTTAGGATTTTCGTCCTCTGCACCGGGTATGTGCAGAATCATTCTCAATGTAAAGGTTGTTCCCTGCTTCCAGTATTCCATGTCTCCGTGATACTTCTCCACGATCATCCGCATGCTTCGGATGCCGTATCCGGAGATCCTTCCGCGCTTTGAAGAACCGGGTTCCCTGCCCGGAAGCATTCCCCCGCTTTCGCAGGTATTTTCAATCTGAATCAGAAGCTGCCGTTTGACCTGAAACAGATCAATGCTTATGAACGGCGCGGGGGCTTCTGATCTGACACATGCCTCCACTGCGTTCTCCAGCGCATTCCCCAAAAGCACGGTCATATCCATGTATTCAAAGGCGTAGTACTCCTGAATCTCAATCTTTTGCCGGACCCGGATGCCGTTTTGTTCCGCCTCATTGATATAGTAGCTCAGTATCGTGTCAAACATCGGGTTTAATGTGACCGGGCGGTATGCTGCCAGCTCCCATTCCTTCAGATACTTTCTGAGGTAAGTCTCTATCTCCTCATATCTGTGATTTTCCAACAGACTGGCCAGCGTCCGGAAATGGTGGCGCAGATTATGGCGGCGCCGCTTTTCCTCACTGATCTTTTCCGCGGTGCGCTGCGCCTGAATCTCAAACGCGGCGAGCTGGACATGGATGCGCTCCTGTCTCTCTTCAATCTGCAGGCAGGAAAAGAAAATCACATAGGTCAGCCCTTCCATCAGGAAAACACTTATGAGCAGAATGCTCAGCAGAATATTCGCCGTTCTGCCCTCCGTCAGCCGTGTCAGATACAGCTCCGCCAGCATCGCGGCGCCGCAGAGCACAAACAAAAGCACGGATCCTCCCGAGATCAGCCTCAGTGTCTTTGAGTTGCTGCTTCTCATTCTCTGAAAGCCATAGGTCTTCAGCAGATAGTAAACCGCCGG
>CAKNMY010000092.1 GCA_930989745.1 uncultured Lachnospiraceae bacterium
GGCGGTATCGCGTTCGGTGTGAATTCCGGAGCTTACGTCGCTGAGATTGTCCGTTCCGGAATCATGTCCATTGACAAGGGACAGACAGAGGCAGGCCGCAGCCTTGGCCTTAATTATAGTCAGACCATGCGTCTGATCATCATGCCGCAGGCGTTCAAGAACGTGCTTCCGGCGCTGATCAACGAGATGATTGTGCTTTTAAAGGAGACAGCTATCATCGGATATATCGGAACCGTAGATATCACCAAAGCGGCGTCTCTGGTGCAGAGCCGTACATACAGTGCCTATGTTCCGCTGTTTTCAGCGGCGATCTTCTATCTGGTGCTGGTATCCATACTGACCTACTTTATGGGAAGGCTTGAGAGGAGGTTAAGGAAGAATGAGCAATAAGGCGAATGTCCTGCTGCAGGTGCAGGAACTTAAAAAGCAGTTTCGGGACAATGTGGTTCTGGACGGAATCACCACAGATATCTGCCAGGGAGAAGTAGTTGCGATCATCGGACCCTCCGGCTCCGGAAAATCTACGTTTCTGCGGTCGCTCAATCTTCTGGAAGTGCCTACAGGAGGACGCATCCTTTTTGAGGGTGTGGATATCACGGACCCGAAGGTGGACATCAACCGTCACCGCCAGAAGATCGGAATGGTGTTCCAGCAGTTTAACCTGTTCCCGAATATGACGGTAAAGGAAAATATTATGCTTGCGCCTGTCACTCTGAAGCTGATGACAAAGGAGGAGGCGGATAAGCGCGCGAAGGAGCTTCTGGAGCGCGTGGGACTGCCCGATAAGGCGGATACCTATCCGGGAAGCCTCTCCGGCGGTCAGAAGCAGCGTATCGCGATTGCCCGCGCGCTGGCGATGAACCCGGATGTCATGCTTTTCGATGAGCCGACCTCCGCTCTCGATCCCGAGATGGTGGGCGAGGTTCTGGAGATCATGAAGGAGCTGGCTGCCGACGGCATGACCATGGTTGTAGTAACGCATGAGATGGGATTTGCCCGTGAGGTGGCGACGAGGGTGATCTTCATCGATGGAGGAAAAATCCAGGAGGAGAACACACCTGCGGAATTCTTCGGAAACCCCCAAAATCCGAGGCTGAAAGACTTTTTATCAAAGGTATTATAATTGTAATAAAGCTCTCTGTGCCGACCAGCGCGGGGGGCTTTTTATACGTCTTGACATTCCACGGAGGATATGATATTCTGAGGTCAATTTTAAGGAAAGTGATAGAGGAGAAAGAGGGTATTGCCTGGCAGAGAACCTACAGGCTGTGCCCTTTTTGCGCAGAACAGACGGAAAGGAGGAAGGAAGATGGGTCAAAAGAGAGGGATTCTGTCGGTTTTTTTTGTCATTCTTGTCATCAGCTCCATCCTGCTTTTCAGCGTGAGGCCTGATGACCCGGATTCTTTTCATACCGCCGTGCACGGAAGCAGTACGTCGGACGGGCTGGACAGACAGAGCATTCAGCATGACGGGATTTTTTCGGGAAGCGGCATGGAAGCGCTCAAGGGACGGCAGCTTAAGGGAAATACGCTCAGGACAGCGGCAGTATTTCTGGCTATCGTTCTGTTTTCGCTGGATATCCGGCAGGAGAGTGTGATTCTGTCGTATATGAAGACCTTCCTGTCTTTGCGGATGCGTTTTCTGTTTGAAATTTCCATCCTTCAGAAAAAGGATGGAAAGAAACGCGCTGCTGCTGTTTTATGACAACAATCAGAGAAAGACAGGTAGAAAAAGGAAAATGAGACATATATTGGATTTCATAAAAAAGCAGCCGCCCGGCAGGCTGATTGCCCTGGGATTTGCGGCGGTAATTCTGCTCGGGGCGCTTCTGCTCATGCTGCCCTGCTCCGTGAGAGAGGGTGTTGAAGTGAAATTTATTGATGCGCTGTTTACATCCACAAGCGCGGTCTGCGTAACCGGACTGATCGCCATTGACACAGCTGACCACTTTACCCCCTTCGGGCAGGGAATGGTGGCGGCGCTGATACAGATCGGAGGACTTGGCGTCACATCCATCGGTGTCGGGCTTCTCATTGCCGCAGGGCGAAAGGTAAGCTTTAAAAGCCGCCTGATGGTCAAGGAAGCCCTCAATGTGGACAATTACCGGGGACTAGTGCGCCTTGTGAAGGCCGTACTGATCATGACGCTGTGCTTTGAGAGTGTCGGCGCGTTTCTGAGTTTCCTGGTATTTTCCCGGGACTATCCGCTTGGACATGCGCTGGGTATCAGTATCTTCCACTCCATAGCGGCATTTAATAACTCGGGCTTTGATATTCTGGGCGGTCTCCGGAATCTGATTCCCTACCAGGATAATGTACTTTTGAATCTGACGACGGCATTTCTGATCATTTTCGGAGGACTCGGTTTCCTGGTGATTTTGGATATTCTGAAACACAGACGTTTTTCCAAACTGAGCCTTCACTCGAAAGTAGTGATTATCACCAGTGCTTGTCTGTTGATAGTTGGAACATTACTTTTGAAGGTGACAGAAGATATTACGTGGCTTGGAGCGTTTTTTCAGAGTGTTTCAACCAGAACAGCGGGATTTTCCACGTATCCGATCGGAGAGTTTACGAATGCGGGGCTGTTTGTGATGTGTATTCTAATGTTTATTGGTGCGTCTCCGGGATCTACCGGAGGAGGTATCAAGACCAGCAGCTTCTTTGTAATGCTTCAGGAAGTCCGCAGTATGTGTACGAAAAAGCCGGTTCAGGCATTTCACAGAAGCATCTCTCATCAGAATATTTCCAAGGCATTCCAGATCACATTTCTGTCCCTTTCTGTGGTCAGCATAGCGGTCTTTCTGATGTGTATTCTGGAGCCGGAATATAGCTTTATACAGCTTTTGTTCGAGGTGGTCTCAGCATTCGGAACTGTCGGACTTTCCACCGGTATCACGCCGGAGCTGGGAGTAGCGGGAAAGGTTGTGATTATTCTCGTGATGTTCACGGGAAGAGTCGGCGCCATGACGCTTCTGTCCATGTGGACAAACCGCAAGGAGCCGAATGCGAAGTATTCAGAAGAAACAGTTATGATCGGATAAGATAAAGGAGATAAAACAACTATGAAGAAGAATAAAAAGCAAGATCTGGTATATGGAATTATCGGAATGGGACGCTTTGGCGAAGCTCTGGCAGTAACGCTGGCGGAGGCAGGCAAGGAAGTTATTGTCGTAGACCGTGATGAAAATAAGATTAAGGAAATGCGGCAGTATACTGAGCATGCGTTTATCTGCGGAAACTTAAGCTCCGAAACGCTCCGTGAGATTGGCATACAGAACTGTGATGTGGTTATTATCTGTATCGGGGAGCAGGTGGACATCAGCATCCTCACGACAATGAGCGTGATTGAGATGGGTGTGCCGCGCGTCATCTCCAAGGCGGTCAGCTCAGAACAGGGCGCGGTGCTGAAGAAGCTTGGCGCGGACGTAGTCTACCCGGAGCGCGATATGGCGCTTCGGCTTGGAAAACGCCTGATCTCCAGTACATTTCTTGATTACGTTTCGCTGTGCGACAGCGTGGAGATCCGCCAGATTCAGCTTCCCGACAGTCTTGCGGGCCGCAGCGTGGAGCAGAGTCAGCTCCGGCGCCGCTACAAGCTCAACATGATCGCGATCGAGAGAGATGGCCAGACCAATATTGAAATTGCTCCGGATGACATACTTCAGAAAGGCGACGTGATCGGGGTAATTGGAAAGGTGAACAATATAGACGCGTTTGAAAATGCCTTTTAGGACAGACGTTGTTTGAGATGTACGCTTTACAACGGAAATCATTTCTGCTAAAATAGGCATAGCAAGAAATGTTAAATCTTAAACAATAGAGGAGAAATGTATAATGAGCAAGAAACCAACCGTATTAATGATTCTCGATGGTTATGGATTAAACGATAACTGCGAGCATAATGCCGTATGCGAGGCAAAGACCCCGGTGATGGATCAGCTTATGAAAGATTACCCGTTTGTAAAGGGTGAGGCAAGCGGTATGGCAGTAGGCCTTCCGGAAGGCCAGATGGGCAACTCAGAGGTAGGCCATCTGAATATGGGAGCCGGCCGTATTGTATATCAGGAGCTGACAAGAATCACAAAAGAGATTCAGGACGGGGATTTCTTTAAGAATGAAGCACTGCTTACCGCAGTGAATAATGCGAAAGAGCATGATTCCGCACTGCACTTATTCGGACTGCTCTCTGACGGCGGCGTTCACAGCCATAACACCCATTTATACGGACTGCTGGAGCTGGCGAAGAGAGAGGGACTTACAAAAGTATTTGTACACTGTTTCCTGGACGGTCGTGACACACCGCCGGCTTCCGGAAAGGACTTCATCCAGGCTCTGAACGATGAGATGGAGAAGATTGGTGTAGGCCAGATCGCAAGCGTAATGGGTCGCTACTATGCGATGGACCGCGATAATCGCTGGGATCGTGTTGAGAAAGCATACAATGCCATGACGAAAGGCGAGGGCGTGCAGGCTGAGTGCGCAGTATGCGCGGTGAAGGAGTCTTATGAGAATGATGTGACCGACGAGTTCGTGGTACCGACCGTTGTTGTAAAGGACGGACAGCCGGTGGGCAGAATTCAGGACGGAGATTCCATTATCTTCTTTAACTTCCGCCCGGACCGCGCAAGAGAGATCACCAGAGCATTCTGCGATGATGAATTCACAGGCTTTGCAAGAGAGAAGAAGCTGGATGTGACATATGTCTGCTTCACAGATTACGACGAGACGATTCAGAACAAGATCGTTGCTTTCCATAAGGTATCGATCAGCAATACATTCGGCGAGTTCCTGGCAGCGCACAATATGACTCAGGCGCGCATTGCGGAGACCGAGAAGTATGCGCACGTTACGTTCTTCTTTAACGGCGGCGTTGAGGAGCCGAACAAGGGAGAGGACCGTATCCTCGTAAAATCCCCGAAAGTGGCTACCTACGATCTGAAGCCGGAGATGAGCGCATATGAAGTGTGCGACAAGCTGGTAGAAGCGATCAAATCCGGAAAATATGATGTGATCATCATCAACTTCGCAAATCCGGATATGGTAGGACACACCGGCGTGGAGAATGCCGCGATCAAGGCGATTGAGGCAGTAGATGAGTGCGTGGGAAAAGCGGTTGCTGCGATCAAAGAGGTGGACGGCCAGATGTTTATCTGCGCAGACCATGGAAACGCAGAGCAGCTTGTAGACTATAAGACGGGAGAACCGTTCACTGCTCATACTACGAATCCGGTGCCGTTCCTTCTGGTAAATGCAGACCCGGCATACAGCCTGCGTGAGGGCGGATGCCTGGCTGATATCGCTCCGACCCTGATCGAGCTGATGGGTATGGAACAGCCGGCGGAGATGACAGGCAAATCCCTGCTTGTAAAATAATATAGATATTTTTCGGGTGCAGTCTCAAAGATGAGGCTGCATCCTTATTCATGGCAGCAGGCAGTTCACGCAGTGAGCTGTCTGTTGTTTTTTGCGCAAAAAAATAAGCGCCATCAGAATCTCTTTCCAATGACGCTTTCTATACTATCTCATCCATGGGTCTTTACCTCTTTCGTTAATTCTGCTGTGTTTCATTTAACTGTACGGTGGCTTATACCTTCCTTTCTTTAAAAGTATGAGTGTTAATTCATGTTCTCGGTGGACTCATTCCCTTCTGAAAAAATTTTTTAAGCTTTGCTTATTTCTTTCTGTCCAATGGAGTGTACCTCCTCTAAAACTTAATATTTACATTTGGGGTAAATCGTTACGTTTCTGGTGGTCCGTACCTCACTTTCTTTAAAAGTATGGGTGTCAGCTTACGTTTTCGGTGGTATCAGTCCTTTCTGTTTTGTTTGTTGTTTTCTTCTTTGATCTTGGTTAAATTATAACAGACAAAAATAAATATGTCAACAAGAAAAATAAAAATTTTTAATTTAAAAATGAATATACAGAAAATTCCAACAAATATTTCTGCATATTATGATTCCGATCCGTCAATACTAGTCTCAGAACGCAAGGAGGTATTGCCATGTTTCGATATTTACCGATTCGAAAGGTGTACGCAAGAGAAATACTGGATTCCAGAGGCAATCCCACGGTGGAAGTGGAGGTAACCGTGGGCGAGGGTATCATCGGGATTGACGGATATACAGAGCGGGCGGCAGTTCCGTCCGGCGCATCCACCGGGAAATTTGAAGCGGTGGAATTAAGAGACAGGGATGAGAGATACTGCGGGAACGGCGTCCGGACCGCGGTTGACAATGTAAATACAGTGCTGGCTGAGGCGGTGGTCGGAGAGAACGCGCTGGATCAGGGCAGGATCGACCGGCTTCTCTGCGAGGCGGACGGCACGGATCATAAGGGAAAGCTGGGCGCGAACGCGGTTCTGGGTGTTTCCATGGCAACGGCAAAGGCAGCGGCGGCAGCCCTCAGACTGCCTCTGTACCGCTATCTGGGAGGCTGCCGCTGTACGAAAATGCCGGCTCCGATGATGAACATTTTAAATGGCGGCAAGCATGCGGACAATACAGTGGATTTCCAGGAATTTATGATCATGCCGGTAAACGCTCCGAATTTTTCCGAAGCGCTGCGCATGGGCGCGGAAATCTATCATTGTCTGAAAGATCTTCTGAAGGAAAGAGGACTGTCAACCGCTGTGGGAGATGAGGGCGGATTCGCTCCGAATCTCGCAACGGCAAAGGAGGTGCTGAGCTGCATGACAGAAGCGATCACGCGCGCGGGATACCGACCGGGAGAACAGGTTGCAATTGCCATGGACGCGGCGGCAAGCGAGCTGTACGACGCGGAAAAAAAGGTGTATTATTTTCCGGGCGAAAGCCGCATGTGCGAGAAAGAGATCTTCCGCAGTTCGGAGGAAATGATTGCCTATTATGAGGAACTCGTCTCTGAATTTCCGATTGTCTCTATCGAGGATGGGCTGCAGGAGGATGACTGGGAAGGCTGGCAGGAGATGACGAAGCGTTTGGGAAACCGCATTCAGCTTGTGGGCGATGATCTGTTTGTCACAAATCCCAGACGGCTGCAGAGGGGAATACAGGAGAGAGCGGGAAACGCGATTCTCGTGAAAGTGAACCAGATCGGAAGCCTGTCTGAGGCGATGGAAGCTGTAAAAATGGCGCAGTGCGCCGGATTCCGCACCGTAATTTCCCATCGCTCCGGAGAGACAGAGGACGCGTTTATCGCGGATCTGGCTGTGGCAGTCGGAGCGGGCCAGATTAAGACGGGCGCGCCCTGCCGCTCTGACCGGAACGCAAAATACAACCAGCTTCTGCGGATCGCGGATCTACTTGGAGAGAATGCCGAATACAGCAATCCATTTTGCAGCTGACTGCAATGAATTTTGAAAATAAGGATTGAAATATCCTGCCTGCTATGGTAGAATAAAAAACGGTTAACCATAGGAGGTGTAATTGTGGAGATATTAAGAACAATTCTTACGATTGTTTTCATACTTGACTGTATAGGACTGGTTACTGTCGTACTGATGCAGGAGGGAAAGGACAAAGGGCTTGGCGCTCTTGGCGGCGCAGTAACAGCCGCGGATACCTACTGGGGGAAGAACAAAGGACGTTCCATGGAGGGAACGCTTGTTAAGGTGACAAGACTGCTGGCGATTTTCTTTATTGTACTGTCAGTAGTACTCAATCTGAACTTTTAGGAAAAGACAGACACTCTTGTATAAGATATGCAAGGGTGTCTTTTATCTTGATAAGGAGAATCTGATATTGAAGAGACAATTATTAAAAAACAGAAAGAAAATGATCTATGATCTGATCTGTTCCCGGGGCTACGTTCCCATGCGCATGAAGGAAATCGCGATGCTTCTGCAGCTCCCGAAAGGAAAGCGTTCCGATCTTATCGAGGTTCTCGACAGCCTGGAGAAGGACGGAAAGATCTATAAGAACGAACGGGGCAGATATATGAAGTCCAAAGCCGCCAAGCGCGACAGAGGCAAGCAGGTGATGGAGGGAATTTTTATCAGCCATCCCAGAGGATTTGGGTTTGTGGAATTTCCGGACAGCGGTGAGGAGGATCTCTTTATTCCGGAGAAGAATACGGGATACGCTTTTCATCAGGACCGTGTTCAGGTCACGGCTGAGCCCGCGAAGACGGGAACGAAGCGGGAAGGCCGCGTGGTGAAGATTCTGGAGCATACGATCACGGAGGTTATCGGCGTCTACCAGGAGAGCAGGAACTTCGGGTTTGTGATTCCCGATAATCAGCGGATCCTGCAGGACATCTTTATCCCCAAGGAGCACACGATGGGGGCGAAGGACGGCCAGAAGGTTGTGGTGAAGCTCACAAGATACGGCGACGGACACAAAAGCCCGGAAGGCCGCGTTCAGGAGATTCTCGGATATATGGATGAGAAGGGCGTGGATATCCTTTCGGTGGCAAAGAGCTATAATATACCCATGGAGTTTCCGGAGCGCGTGATGAATCAGGCGGAGCGGACTCCGGATCATGTGCTGGAGTCGGATTTTGCCGGGCGCCAGGATCTGCGCGGATGGCAGATGGTCACGATTGACGGTGAGGACGCAAAAGATCTCGACGACGCGGTCTCTGTGACTTTTGACGGGGAATTTTACCATCTGGGAGTCCACATCGCGGACGTGAGCAATTACGTGCAGGGAGGAAGCGCGCTGGACCGCGAGGCGTTAAAGCGGGGAACCAGTGTGTACCTGGTGGACCGGGTGATTCCGATGCTGCCCAAGCGGCTGTCAAACGGCATCTGCTCACTGAACGCGGGGGAGGACCGCCTGGCTCTTTCCTGTCTGATGAAGGTGAACGGCAGGGGGCGCGTGGTCGATCATGAGATCGCGGAGACCGTCATACGCGTGGACAGGAGAATGTCTTATACGCAGGTGAAGAAGATCCTGGAGGATAAGGATGAGGCTCTGTGCCGGGAATACGCGGATTTTGTGCCGATGTTTACGCGCATGGCAGAGCTTTCGCGGATCCTGCGCGCCAACAGAAGCCAGAGGGGAGCCATTGACTTTGAGTTCCCGGAGAGTAAGATTCTGCTGGATGACAGCGGTTTTCCGGTGGACATTAAGCCGTATGAGCGAAACGTGGCGACGGATCTGATTGAAGATTTTATGCTTCTTGCCAATGAGACGGTGGCGAAGGAATACTGCAAAAAAGAGATACCTTTTTTATACAGAACCCATGAGAATCCGGATCTGGAGAAGATGGAGGGCGTTCTGAGCTTTGTGCGTAGCCAGGGGTTTGAGGTGCAGAAGCAGTCAGAGGAGATCACTCCGGCTGAAATTCAGAAGATTCTTGAGGAAGTGGAGGACAGCCCCATGGAGCCCCTGATCAGCCGTCTGCTGCTGCGCTCCATGAAGCAGGCAAAATATACAACGGGCTGCAGCGGGCATTTCGGACTGGCGGCAAAGTATTACTGCCACTTCACCTCGCCCATCCGCCGCTATCCGGATCTGCAGATCCACCGCATCATTCGCGATGACCTGAGGGGAAGACTGAAAGAGGAGCGAATCGAGCATTATGTGGGAATCCTCGAGGATGTTGCAAAACAGTGCAGTTCCACAGAGCGCAGAGCCGAGGAAGCGGAGCGGGAGACTGATAAGCTCAAAAAAGCGCAGTATATGCTGGCGCGTGTCGGACAGGAATTCGACGGCGTCATCTCCGGCGTCACGGGATGGGGTATCTATGTGGAGCTTCCGAATACCGTTGAGGGACTGGTTCATATGAATACCATGTACGACGATTTTTATATTTTTGACGAGGAACAGTACCAGATCGTGGGAGAGAGGACGAAGAAGACGTATCGTCTGGGGCAGAAGGTGCGCATCCGCATGGAGAACGCGGATCTGTTTGCCAAGACCATTGATTTTGTGTTGGTATAGGGAGGTAAGTCATGGCTAAGGAAAAGGGAAGCCGTCTGATCGCCAACAACAAGAAGGCGTATCACGACTATTTTATTGAGGAAAAGTACGAGGCGGGAATCGCCCTGCACGGAACGGAGGTAAAGTCATTGCGCATGGGCAAGTGCAGCATCAAAGAATCCTTTATCCGCATTGAGCAGGATGAAGTGTATATCTACGGCATGCACATCAGCCCGTACGAGAAAGGAAATATCTTTAACAAGGATCCGCTGCGTGTGCGAAAACTTCTGATGCACCGCTTTGAGATCCGCAGGCTTCAGGCCAAGATCGCGGAGAAAGGCTATACTCTGGTGCCGCTGCAGGTCTATTTTAAAAACAGCCTTGTGAAAGTGGAGATCGGGCTGGCAAAGGGCAAGAAGCTCTACGACAAGCGGCAGGATATCGCGAAGAAGGATCAGAGGAGAGAGGCGCAGAGAGACTTTAAGGTGAAGAATCTTTATTAACCTTTCAAAAAGGGCTTGCATTTTTAAAACCGGACGTATATAATAGCATATGACTACAAAACGTTTGTTTGCATACCGCATAAGCCATATGTGAGGGCTTGTACTGGTTTCGACGGGGGTTTTGAAGTTTGGGAAGCCATCCGCGGAC
>CAKNMY010000093.1 GCA_930989745.1 uncultured Lachnospiraceae bacterium
TCGACTGATTTTAGTATAACACAATTTTCGCTATTTATCAAGAGGTGGGAAGGGGCGCAATTCATCCCTCTGCCTTAGAGGCGGGGGACTTCTTGCTATAAGGGGCTAAACGTCCAATCTGCCGACCAATTTTTCTTCATTTCTCTCCTGTAAAAAGAGAGCGGAACATCATCTGTCCACTCCCTTTCAAATACTCTGCATGATTCATTTTTACTTCACACCATATGCGAAAAAACTGCCCTTACTTATGATACGGCTCCCCCATCATAATCCGATACCCCCGGTAAATCTGCTCCAGCAGTATCATCCGCATGAGCTGGTGCGGAAATGTCATTTTGGAAAAGCTCAGCTTATAATCCGCTCTTCTCAGCACTTCATCGGAGAGTCCCAGCGAGCCGCCGATAACGAAAATGATATGGCTTGTGCCGTTGATGCCAAGCTGTTCGAGCCTTTTCGAAAGTTCCACAGAATCAAGCATCTCCCCGTCAATCGCAAGCGCAATCACGCATGCGTCAGGGCGGATGTGCTTCATCAGGCGCGCGCCCTCCAGCGCTTTAATCTGCTCTTCCTGCGCCTCGGAGGCGCGGTCGGGGGTCTTTTCGTCGGGAACTTCGATGATATCGAGCTTACAGTACCGGCTCAGGCGCTTCGCGTACTCTGCGATGCCCTGAACCAGATACTTCTCCTTGATCTTCCCGACTGCGAGCACTGTGATCCGCATGGCGTCAATAATCGATCGCAGCGCGCTGGCATACAACGCTGCGGACGTACTCTGCAACCTTCACGTGGTCCGGGTTCACGGCATACGCCTTGAGCGCTTCCTCGGACTCCAGCGTTGTAAACAGCGCGAAGTCGCCTGTGCTGGAATCGAGAAGCTCCGTCTCCACCTTTGCGCTTAAAAGTCCCGGAACAACTCCGACAAGTCCCTCGAGTCCCTCCTTGATGCGGGCCTTTGCAGCCTGCTTCTCCTCGGCGGACATATCTTCTTTCAGCTTCCATGTAACGATATGATTTACCATAATAAAAATCCTCCTGATTCATCTATACAACAGTCAAACTCCCCGCGGCAGCGCCGGATAGTCACGCGCGGGGATAAAATATGCGCCCCTCCCAGGCAGACATGCCGGAAAGGAGCGCACTGGCATACTTATTATTTGTTCTTATTCATGATATATTCGTGAATACCGCGTGCTCCGGCTTTACCTGCTCCCATAGCAAGAATAACCGTAGCAGCTCCCGTAACCGCATCTCCGCCGGCATATACGCCTTCCTTGGAGGTCTTTCCGAACTCCTCGTCCGCGATGATACACTTTCTTCTGTTTACATCCAGACCGTAAGTCGTGGAAGAAATCAGCGGGTTCGGGGAGGTACCGAGAGACATGATGACGGTATCGACATCAATTTCAAACTCAGATCCCGGAATCTCCACAGGACGTCTTCTTCCGGAAGCGTCCGGCTCGCCCAGTTCCATACGGATGCAGCGAATACCTTTTACCCAGTCGTTCTCATCCACAAGGATCTCTGTCGGATTTGTCAGAAGATCGAAGATGACGCCCTCTTCCTTCGCGTGGTGTACCTCTTCCACACGTGCCGGAAGCTCAGCTTCACTTCTTCTGTAGATGATGTGAACTTCAGCGCCCAGGCGCAGAGCAGTTCTGGCAGCATCCATAGCTACGTTTCCGCCGCCGACAACGGCAACTTTCTTTCCTCTCGCGATCGGAGTATCGTAGTCGTCGCGGAAAGCGTACATCAGGTTATTTCTTGTCAGATATTCATTTGCGGAGAATACGCCGTTCGCGTTCTCTCCCGGGATGCCCATGAACATCGGGAGTCCTGCCCCGGAACCGATGAATACGGCCTCAAAGCCTTCCTCCTGCAGCAGCTCGTCAATCGTGAGGGACTTGCCGATGATAACGTTCGTCTCAATCTTAACACCCAGAGACTTCACATTCTCTACCTCAGCGGCAACGACTTTGTCCTTCGGGAGACGGAATTCCGGAATTCCGTATACGAGAACGCCGCCTGCCTTGTGAAGGGCCTCAAAAATCGTTACGTCATAGCCAAGCTTTGCCAGATCGCCCGCGCAGGTAAGTCCTGCAGGGCCGGAACCGATGACAGCAACTTTGTGTCCGTTCTTCTCTTTTGCCGGCTCCGGCTTGATGCCGTTTTCCTTTGCCCAGTCAGCTACAAAACGCTCAAGCTTTCCGATGGAGATCGGCTCGCCCTTAATGCCGCGGATACATTTGCCCTCGCACTGGCTCTCCTGCGGGCATACACGTCCGCAGACTGCCGGCAGCGCGCTGGACTGGCTGATAATCTTATATGCTTCCTCGAAATTACCCTCTTTTACTTCATGAATAAATCCAGGGATATTGATATTAACCGGACATCCGCTGACGCATTTTGCATTCTTGCAGTTGATGCAGCGGGATGCCTCCTCCATTGCCTCTTCTTTGTTATAGCCAAGGCACACTTCCTCAAAATTTGTTGCTCTGACCTCTGGATCCTGTTCTCTAACCGGTACTTTATTTAATACATTTGCCATTATTCGTCACCTCCGCAATGTCCGCATCCGCCGTGATGGGTATCGCCCTCACGCAGTTTCAGCAGCGCTCTTCCCTCTTCTGTTTTGTACATCTGCTGTCTCTTCATTGCCTCGTCAAAGTTGATCAGATGACCGTCGAACTCCGGTCCATCCACGCAGGCGAACTTGATCTCATCTCCTACGTGCAGACGGCAGGCGCCGCACATGCCGGTTCCGTCGACCATGATCGGGTTCATGCTGACAACGGTCGGGATGCCGAGTTCTTTTGTCAGCAGACAGACGAACTTCATCATGATCATCGGTCCGATTGCAACGCAGAGATCATACTTCTTACCTTCGTTTACAACGAGATCCTTTATTACCTCGGTAACCATGCCTTTTCTCTTATAAGAACCGTCATCCGTAGTCACATACAGGTTGCTGACAGCAGCCATCTCATCCTCGAGGATGACAAACTTCTCACTCTTAGCGCCCACGATCGCGTCAGCAGTAATTCCATGCTCATGAAGCCACTTTACCTGCGGGTATACCGGTGCGGTTCCTACACCGCCGGCTACGAACAGAATCTTCTTCTGCTTCAGGGATTCCATGTCCTCCTCTACCAGTTCGGACGGCCGGCCGAGCGGGCCTACGAAATCCATAAAATAATCTCCTGCCTGCAGTTTCGTGAACTTCTCTGTGGATGCTCCCACCGGCTGGAATACGATCGTGATTGTTCCCGCCTCTCTGTCATAATCGCAGATTGTCAGAGGGATACGCTCTCCAACCTCGTCCATTTTGACAATGACAAACTGTCCTGGCTCGCAGTGCTTTGCTACGCGCGGGGCTTCCACTACCATGAGGTAGATGTTTTCAGCCAGTTTTTCCGCTTTACAAATCTTATACATAGTTTCCTCCTCGTAATGTATATTTGGCAGCTGCATCGTGAATACCGCCGCCTTTTAACAAAGGGTTCATAGGCTCTTTGTTATTACCATTTCTACTCTTCCCGCTCCTGTGCGAAATCTCCCTGTTCCTGCGCAGTCTCCGGCGCTGCTGTCGGTGCCGGTGTGGGCGTGGGTGTTGCCTCCGGCGCAGGCGTTGGTGTCACCTGGCGCCTGGCGGAAGTCAGTGTGTAAGTCTCCGACGATGCCGTGCTCACCTTTCCGTACTGATTGACGGAAATCACATAAAGAGTATGCGTGCCCTCCGGCATGGCAATACCGCTGGACGTGTAGAGACTGCTGTCAGTCGTCGGCATCTCGTCAAACGCGTAATATGCTTTGCAGTTCTCCTGTACGAACACGTAAATCGTCGTGTCCATGTCGTCGGTATACGTTCCTGAGCCCAGCGCTATCTGAGGCGGCGTGGGGGCTTTCAGCGTAATTGTGTAGGTATTTACAGTCAGGTCGCTCCTGATCCCCTTGCTGTTGACAGCCAGGGCGCTCACCACGGTAGTACCTTCCTTCAGGCTGATCGGACTGCTGTATACGGAACTCTGCTCGGTAGCAGTGCTTCCGTCTGTCGTATAGTAAATCGTGGAGCCTTCCTCAGCGTTCAGGCGAAGGGAAAAGGTCTGAAAATATTCTCCGCCCTCCATTCCGAAAGTGACCGGCTCGCAGATATAATCGGAATACTTTTTCCTGATATCTTCAGAACTGCATCCGTCCATCAGTTCCTTAATCTTATCCGTCTCATTCGCGGATTCATAGAGTTCCAGAAGCTGTCCGTAGGCATCGCTGTTCTCAGGATCCTGCTCCAGAACGGCGATAAGCTCTTCTTCCGCCTGGTCATTCTCCTCAAGCGCCGTGAAAATTCGGGCCTTCAGCAGCGCCGCCTCCAGGCTGTCGGGTTCCAGCGATGCTGCACGCTCAGCATATTGGAGCGCTTCCTCATAGCTTCTGTTCGAATATGCGCTCTCCGCACGCTCTAACTGATAATCAAAGGAATTGTAATTTCTGTGATCCATATACGCCTTGACGGCGAGCAGGATTCCCATACACGCCAGAAGCAGGGCGACGCCCACCGCAAAGGGGCGCACGGAGTGCTTCTTCTGCACTTTGGATGTTTCTTTTTCCGGCGGTTCGGTATGCTTCTTCTTTTCCTCCGGCTGCGTCTCGAAGAGGCGGCTGCCCAGCGTGTCATAGTTTGGAACAAGCTGGACTTCCTGTCCGCAGCGGGAACAGAACAATTTTCCTTCCTCAATGTCTGCTCCGCATTTTGAACACTTCATATTTTCTTTTCCCCTTTTCCTATATCATGCAATCCCTAAAGCGACTGTTCGATATAATTTTCGAACTGCTCCTGAGACATCAGAACCTTTCTGGGCTTGGTTCCCTCTTCTTCTCCCACCACTCCGGCTTCACAGAGCTGATCCATAATGCGCGCCGCGCGGTTGAAGCCGATCTTGAACATTCTCTGGAGCATTCCGATGGAAGCCTTGTCCTTCTCAATGATGAACTTTCCGGCGTCCACAAAGTAAGCATCCAGGTCATTTCCGCCTGAAGCGCCTGCTGACGCGGCGGCAGAACTGCTGTTGATCTTCTGCTCCACATCGCTGTCATAGACATTCTCACCTGCATTCCGGGAGAGGAATTCCACCACATCGGAGACCTCCTTGTCGGAGACGAAAGCTCCCTGAAGGCGCGCCGGCTTCTGATATCCCTGGGGGTAAAAAAGCATATCGCCCTTGCCGAGCAGCTTCTCCGCGCCGTTCATGTCCAGAATTGTCCGGGAATCCACGCCCGAGGAAACGGAAAACGCGATCCTGGACGGCATGTTCGCCTTGATCAGGCCAGTGATGACATTTACAGACGGTCTCTGTGTCGCGATGATCAGATGAATGCCTGCCGCACGGGCAAGCTGCGCCAGGCGGCAGATTGCGTCCTCCACCTCGCCGGGAGCCACCATCATAAGGTCCGCAAGCTCGTCCACAATAATGACAATCTGCGGCATCTTCTTCGGCTTATTCTCATCTTCAATATCCTGAAGCTTTTCTACCTTGGCGTTATAGCCTTTTAGATCCCGGACATTATACTGGGCAAATTTATTGTAGCGGTCCGTCATCTCCGCCACCGCCCAGTTGAGCGCTCCGGCAGCCTTTTTCGGATCTGTCACCACAGGGATGAACAGATGCGGAATGCCGTTGTAGACGCTCAGCTCCACCACCTTGGGATCGATCATTATCAGTTTGACCTCCTCGGGGCGGGCTTTATATAAAATACTCATAATCAGTGTATTGATACACACAGATTTACCGGAGCCTGTCGCGCCGGCGATCAGAAGATGCGGCATCTTGGCGATGTCTGTCACCACCGGCTGTCCTGCAATATCCTTTCCGGCGGCAAACGCCAGCGAGGATGGATGATTCTTAAACGCCGGGGATTCCAGCAGATCGCGCAGCATAACAGGACTGTTCGTCGCGTTCGGCACTTCGATTCCCACGGCTGCCTTGCCGGGGATCGGGGCCTCAATGCGCACGTCCGCTGCCGCCAGATTCAGCTTGATGTCATCCGTGAGGTTGACGATCTTGCTGACCTTGACTCCCTGTTCAGGCTGCAGCTCGTACCGGGTGACCGTAGGCCCGCAGCTCACATTTGTGAGTGTTGCGTTGACGCCGAAACTGTGCAGCGTCTGCTGCAGCTTCATGGCGGTCTCGCGCACATGCTTCTCGGAATCGCCCATTGCCTTCCCGTCGCCCTTTTTCAGCAGGGAAATGGGCGGAAAATGGTAGACAGGCGGTTCCTTCGGCTCCTGGCTGGAAATCTCCTCCTGGATATTCTGGATGCCCTGGGCAATCTCCTCACTCGAAGACTTCGGATTTCTTGCCGCAGAGCGCTCCTGCTTCTCAATCTTTGCCTCAGGCGCCGGATCTTTTGATTTAGAAAGTGCTTCCGCACGGATATCCTCCGGAAGTTCCGGTTCCGGCTCCGGACGCACGATGGAAAATTCCGGCTGAAATTCCGGAAACGGCGCCTCCGCCTCCGCCGGAGCTTCTGCCCCGGATAAATCCTTTCCGCTGTTTTTCTTTCTGCGGGACTTCTTCTCCGGCTTCTCCTTCACGGGTTCTGTACCCGCATCACCGACAATAAGTTCTCCGCTGAAATACGAAGATGTCTGCTCCTTTGCCGGCTGCTGTTCCCGCTGTACCTCGCGCTTCCTGCGCATATCCTCCTGCGCATGGCGGGCGCTCTCATATACTTTGGATCCCTGGCTCTTGAGCTGCCGCAGAATCGGCCGCTGCGTCATAATGATCACGGAAATGATCAGTCCCGCCACAAGGATCACATACGCTCCCGCGACTCCGAAGGCAAACCCCAGAATCTTCACCAGGATGCCTCCGAGCAGTCCGCCCCCGGCCTTATCCTGGGAGCAGAGCTTATAAATCTCGAGCAGAGAGGCGTCTCTGTCATATCCCACCATCAGAAGCTGCATAAATCCGCAGAAAAAACAATACGTAGCTGCGGCTCCTCCCATCTTCCGGCCAATCAGCGGATTGGATACGTTTGAGATCCAGAATGCCATTCCGAAGAACAGCACAAACGGGAACAGATAGGCAATTACGCCGAACAGCCCGAAGAAAAATGTGCTGACGGCATTGCCCACAATGCCTCCGATGCCGAGATTGCTGATAAATAACAGAACGGAGACTGCCATGACCGTCAGGATCAGGATTTCCAGGCTCAGGCCTCTGCTGTTTGCCTGGACAGCCTTCGAAGTTTTCTTTTTTCGTGAAGCCGTTTTTCTGCCGGGGGATGACTTTGCAGCTGTCCGCTTCTTTGCTGTAGATGATTTTTTCTTGGTCGCTGTCACGAAACGATTCTCCTCCCCTGCCGTCTATACGGCAAAATAACTGATAATAGCGGCAATGCCGATGAAAAAGCAATAATAGGCAAACCCGCGCAGCCGCTTTTTCAGCAGAACACGCTGCATGAACCGGATACAAAGGAATCCGGCAAGAGCGGCAAATACGATTCCGAGAAAATATTCCAAAATCAGTGTGCCCGTAAAGTTTGCTCCGGAAGAATTGACCAGCTCTACCAACACCGCGCCTGTCACAGCCGGTACGGACAGCAGGAACGAATAGATTACGGAAAACTTCCGGTTAAATCCCAGTAAGAGGCAGACGGCTATGGTAATACCCATCCGCGAAATCCCCGGAAACACAGCGGCTCCCTGGAACGCGCCGATCACCGCGGCCTGCCACAGAGCGACATCCTTCGGAATTCTATTGCCGGGCTTTATACAGTCAGCCACCAGGAGCACAACGCCTGTGATAAAAAATCCAATGCCGGATGCGAGCAGAGAGCCTGCCGCCTTCTCTGAGAATCCCTTCATCAGAAGCCCGACTGCCGAAGTGACTGCCATGGAGACGAACAGCAGCAGGAACAGCCTGCGGTAATTCGTCTGAAACAGCTTCTTATACCGCTGTTCTTTCTCCGGCATGCGCTTGTTCAGATACCAGATCTTGGCGTTGTCCACAATATCCAGCAGAATGCGGATGCCATCGAGCACAAGCTGCTTCAGCTCCTTTTTAAAGGCAAAAATTACTGCCGCCAGCGTCCCGATGTGAATCAGGGTCTCGAACAGAAGCCCCTCTCCGATGGCGATGCCGCTCACATTCTCCAGCAGCACAATGTGCCCGGAGCTGCTCACAGGCAGGAATTCCAGAATTCCCTGCAGGATCCCCATCAGAATCGCCTGTAAAAAACTCATAAATAAATCCTCTGTTTGTCTTATATTTTGCTGAAAACGTTCCCGAAAATGACCTGTACAAAATCGGGTCAGTCTATCGACTTTTAATTATAGCATAAGATTTCCAAGGTTACAACAAAAAAAGATGCGCCGTCCGTTTCCGGAAGCGCATCCTGGCATCTGTTTTTCAGTTTTGTTTTTGCTCATCCATCATCTGGTGCAGCTTCGCGAGCGCCTCGGAGATTCCGCCCACTTCGTTGATCAGACCCTCTTCCACTGCCTGCTTTCCGTCCAGCATCGTCCCCACATCCTTGACCAGAAGCGAGGTGTCCAGCATGAGCTGTTCCAGCCGCTGCTGGCTGATATTGGAATGGCTGGATATGAACCCGGTGATGCGATCCTGCGTCTTCTCCATGTTCCGATACGTCTGGACGACGCCGATAAACGTGCCGTTCGTGCGAACCGGATGAATCACCATCGTGGCGCTTGGGACAATAAAGGAATAGTCTGCCGATACGGCAAGCGGCACGCCGATCGAATGGCCGCCGCCCAGCACCAACGAGACGGACGGCTTGCTCACGGAAGAGATCATCTCCGCGATCGCAAGCCCTGCTTCCACGTCTCCGCCTACGGTATTGAGCAGGATTAAAAGCCCGTCGATTTTATCATTTTCCTCCACCATGGCGAGGCTCGGAAGGATGTGTTCATACTTCGTCGCCTTCGTCCGGTCCCCCAGCGCCTCGTGACCTTCTACTTCACCGATGATGGAAAGCAGGTAGATGTTGCTCTGAAGCTCTATGATATTTCCCTTTAAATCTCTTTGATCCATGTAATGCACACTCCTTTTTTACAGTATGCAGCACATGCGGGAAGATTATGCAGCGAAAATTATATGTTGCAGCTCCGTCATGCCGCTCTGCGGTAAAGGCAGGACAGTGATATTATCCGGTAATAGAGCGCTGCACGGTGCCGCCGTTATCACGCGGGGCAATGGTGGAAATATCAATTATCATGGAACCTTCGAAAGAGGCCACATCAAGATTGAGTGAGTTTCCGGTTCTCATATCCCACATATCCAACCGTCCGGTAGCATCCGCAAGGTTCAGATATTCATCTACGATTTCCTGCGTCTCTCTCTCCCACTTCTCCGGGTCGGTTACCGGGGCAGGAAGCGACGTCTTTGTCCAGTCTACAATCTCGCTCAGCACGCTCTGCGCTGCTTCCTTTGTGCTCGCCTTAACGCTCAGTTTGCCGCTGTAAAGCTGGTCATCCTCAGTGAAAAAATATACTTCCTGCACTTCGCAGTCTTCGACATCGCTCCAGAAATCACTCTTTACATAGTTCTCAATACCATGCTCTTCTATAATATCCTCCGCCTGAATGCCTTTCGCAGATTTCACATCCTCCCATGTGGAGGTCAGCCACTCCAGACCTGTTAGATAGAACTTATCGTCTGTAAAGGTAAAAAATCCATCAAGACCGTCACCCCCGCTCGGTGCCGTCTCGTCATTTGCACCTGCATCCTCCGGTGCCTCTGTCGCCTCTGGTTTATTTGCTGCCCCGTTATCTGCGTCCGAGCCGCATCCGCTCATTCCCACTGCGAACGCCAGCCCCGAGAGAAGCAGCAATCGTCTCAATAATGTAACCGTTCCCTTTGAATTTTTCATCATATGAATCCCTCCCATCTATAAAAGGTGTGATATACCTGTATATCGGTTCTACTGAAATCTGTCCACGTCGGCTATCGAACGCCTAACAGTGGAACTGGAGAGCTCAGGCGTACGTATAATAAGGGTGATTTCCATATACCCTGTGTTATCAAAGCCTCTGATCTAGATGTTGAACTGGCTGCAGTCTTCCGCGTTCCATGTCATAGACTCAATATTCCCATCGTCCAGGTTTATTAATGTCTCTATAGCCGTATCCAACTCCTGTTTATTGAGATTGTAAGAAAACTGTAAGGGTCTGTCCCGGTAGGAACGGCAAAAATAAAAGAGCCCGCAAGAGGCTCTTATTCCAGATAAAATTTACAGGATGAACTTTCGCTCATCCTGTTTCGTATTATTCTTCCCAGTTATGATATACGTACTGAACGTCATCGTCATCCTCGAGCAGATCCAGTGTCTTCTGCAGGTTCTTGATCGCGTCGTCGTCTGTCAGGGTTACATACGTCTGCGGAATCATGGTAACATCCGCTTCCGCCATGGGGATTCCCTCTTTTTCCAGTGTCTCGCGGACAGCGGAGAAATCATCCGGATCCGTGAGAATCTCGTAG
>CAKNMY010000094.1 GCA_930989745.1 uncultured Lachnospiraceae bacterium
CCAGGAACGACTGGTCCATGCTCAGAGACGCCGGATTTTCCGTGGCTATGGGGAACGCGGATGATGAGACAAAGAGGCTTGCGGATTTTGTGACAAAGACGAATGAGGAGGACGGTATCGCGTACGCGGTGGAAAAGTTCGTACTCGGCGCCCAGGCATAAAAGAACATGAAACTATGGGGAAATACAGGAGGGACTATGATAGAATTCTTAAAAGAAGCGGCGCGCGTGAAGCCGTCGGAAAGACAACAGAAATGGTTTGATATGGAGATGTACGCGTTCATCCACTTTGGCCCGAATACCTATACGGACAGAGAGTGGGGACAGGGCACGGAGGATGAGGCGCTGTTTAATCCCACAAAGCTGGACTGCGACCAGTGGGTGGAGGCGATTAAGGCTGCCGGAATGAAGGGCATGGTGCTCACGGCAAAGCATCACGACGGATTTTGTCTCTGGCCGTCCAAATATACGGAACACTCTGTAAAGAACAGCCCGTATAGGGGCGATGTGGTGAGAGAGGCTGCCGAGGCGTGCAGAAGGGGCGGAATCAAGTTTGGCTTCTATCTCTCCCCGTGGGACAGAAATTCCAAGTATTATGGAACGCCGGAATATAACGATTACTTCTGCAACCAGCTCACAGAGCTACTTACAGAGTACGGGGAGATTTTCTATGTCTGGTTCGACAACGCCTGCGGAGAGGGTGAAAACGGAAAGAAGCAGGAATACGATTTCCCACGCTATTTTGAGCTGATCCGCAGATACCAGCCGCAGGCTGTGATCTTTAACGACTACGGCCCGGACATCCGCTGGTGCGGAAATGAGGCGGGCGTGGCGCGCCATTCCGAGTGGGCGGTGGTTCCGTCAGAGCTGTGCCATTTCAGTGAAGTGCAGACCCAGGGCGGCCCGCTGGCAGAGGAAGGAAGCCTTGCATGGATATATAACACAGAGCAGGAAATCGGAACCATGCCGAACATCCTGTATTCCAGGGGGCTGGTATTTACACCGTCCGAGATCGATGTCTCTATCCGTCCGGGCTGGTTCTGGCACGAGAAGGAAGAGCCGCACTCTTTAAAGAGGCTGTATGATATCTATATGACGAGCGTAGGAGGAAACGCGTGTCTGAATCTGAATATTCCTCCGACAAAGGAAGGGCTTCTGGATCAGAGAGACGTAAAGCGTCTCAAAGAATTCGGAGAGCTGATACAAAAGGAATTCGAGCATGAGCTTGCCGCAGAGGTGGCTAAGGAAGCGGGAGCGCCTGACACCCAGCCTGTTTATACGATCACGCTCAGCAAGCCGGCGTCAGAGCTGAAATACGTGGTTCTCAGCGAGGATATCTCCCAGGGACAGCGCGTGGAGAGCTTCCGGATTACGGCGGAATTCGCGAGCGGAAGCCAGTATCCGCTGTATCAGGGAACGACGATCGGACATAAGAAGATCTGTCAGCTTCAGGATCCGTTTGCGCTGCAGAATCCGCTGATCAATGATTCAGACGACGAGATCTCAAAATTAAAGGTTCAGATCACGGCGGCAAGAGACGAGGTTGTGATGAGGGAAATCAGAATTTACGGATAAATATTGGTCAGATCAGACAAATGAAAAGAAAGCGGACAAATGAGGATACCGGGAATGTCAGAGCAGGCATTCCCGGTATTTTTGAAAGTAAATTTTCTTTTTTAAATAAAAAATGAAAATTTACTTGCATTTTACTCCTGCGCGATAGATGGCTTAACGTGCGGCTGTTATACTTTCAGTTGTAAAGTAAAGTCATCTGTTCAAAAGGAGGATACAAGAATGGATAAGAAACAGACAGCTGCACAATCGCAGAAACTGATGGTGTTCGTACTTACAATGTCGCTGTATGGGCTGGCGACCCTGTTTACGGAGCTGATTCCCAAATTTCAGGTGGGAATTGTGGAATTTTCCGTGGAATATTTCCTGTTTATTCCACTCGTTCTGGGAATGCTCTTTGACCCAATCTCCGCAGCGCTCGGAGCGGCCACCGGGGAACTGGTATTCAGTGAGATTATGTTGGGACAGTTCGGAGGCCTTGGGGAGCTTGAAAAATTTATTACAGTGACAATAGGCGTTTACATTGCAGGCAGACTGGTAAGAAATCCGAAAAACAGAAAAACGGTAGCAGCCGCAGCAATGGCAGGGACAGCCATTCAGCTGTTTCTTGGAATGGTTGTCGATATTTTAAAGGTGCAGCTAGCAGTACAGGATTTTGAGGCGGTTCCGGGGCTTCCGGAAAGTGTGTTCGCTACAGAAGGATTTGCGTTTCTGAATGATGTGCTGTTTTCGGGAATTCTGTTCTGTATGCTTCCGACGCTGTTTCTGGTGCCGAGACTGTACGGTAAGATCGAGCCGCTTCTGGGTATGCAGCCGAGAACGGAGAAGACAGCGCTCGGTTCTGTCAACTGGAAGACTATAGTTTGCTGCGCAGCGGCCTTCGCGGCAGCGGCAGCAGCGGAGATGATGGCAGAGAACGGAATTTCTTTGATCGACTGGGAAGCGGAATGGGCCGAAAGCGGCACAGCTCTGGCGATAGGAATGGTTGCTGCAGCGGCGCTTGCGGTGATTGTGCTGCTTGTGATAAAACACAGGGCGGATATGAGAGAACGGGCAGAGGGTGTGTAAAGAAGTATGAATGTGATTGAGATAAAGAACCTTACATTTTCCTATCCCGGAGCTGCACAGCCGACTTTGAAAAATGTCAGTCTTGAGATTGAGAAAGGAGACTTCATCGCAGTCGTTGGAAATAACGGCTGCGGGAAATCCACGCTCTGCAAGGTGATGAACGGGCTGATCCCCCATTTTATCAGCGGGGAATTTGAGGGGACAGTGACGGCCGGCGGTCTGAATACACTTCAGGCAGATATCGGAACGCTTGCGCGCAAAGTAGGATACGTGTATCAGGATTTTGAAAATCAGATCGTACGTCCTACAGTTTTGGACGACGCGTCTTATGCGTGCATGAATTATGCCATGGAAGATTACAGAGAGCGGGGCGAGAGCGCGCTGCAGCAGTGCGGACTTCAGGGCAGAGAGAACGACTATATCTGGCAGCTTTCCGGCGGCCAGACGCATCTGCTCGCTCTGGCAGGGGCCGTATCGCTAAGTCCGGATGTGCTGATTCTGGACGAACCCATTGCACAGCTTGATCCCGGACATGCAGACCGCATTTACGAGACACTCAGAGAGCTGAATGAGGTATGGGGAAAGACGATCATTGTGATCGAGCATCACACGGAGTATATAGCGGATTACTGCCGTCATGTACTGCTGCTGAAAGACGGAAGCGTACAGTGGATGCTGCCTGTTGGGGAAGCGCTGGAAAGGGTGGAGGAGCTGCGCGCCTGCAATATTTTCCCGCCTCAGGTGACCATGGCGGCTTATCAAATGAAGGAGGAAGGAATACTCAGCCTATCCGGTCGCCTTCCGGTTACAGTGGAGGAGGGCAGAACCGCCTTCCGGGATCTTCAATACCGCAGACAGTCCGGGACAGAGAAAAAAGATGAGCGGCAAAAAACACGGGAGACAGCTGCTTCGTGCAGAGAGGTGACAGTATCTTACCGTTCTGTAAAAGGAGAGCCGCGCAGAATTTTTGACAAATTTAATCTTGAGCTGTACAGAGGAGAAAAGATTGCGCTGATCGGATCTAACGGAGCCGGAAAATCCACGCTGATGAAAATGCTGACCGGGCTGATCAAGCCTTCGGAAGGCAGAGTATATCTGGAGGGGGAGGATATTGCCGGGAAAAAACCGGAGCATCTTTCGGGAACAGTTTCCCTGGTATATCAGAATCCGGAAGATATGTTCATCAAGGATTCGATCGAGGCGGATATTGCCTATGCTATGAAAGTTCGGGGAGTACAGGACTGGAAAGAGCGTACGGCCGCGCTTCTGGAGCGTTTTCGGCTGACAGACCTGAAAGACCGCGATGGAAGACTGCTCTCGGGAGGACAGATGCGGCGTGCGAGCCTGGCGATCGGAATCGCTCTGAACCCCGGGATTCTGCTCCTGGATGAGCCCACTGCCAACCTGGATATCGCCACCCGCAGAGAAATCATGGATACGCTGCGGGAGATACGCAGGACGACGGAAACCGTCATGATCGCAACGCATGATATGCAGCTTGTATGCGAATGGGCGGACAGAATCGTGGTGCTGTATCAGGGCCGCGTTCTTGCGGACGGAAGCAGGGATGAGATTTTCGGAAACCGGGAGGTGGTTGAAACCGTGGGAATCCGTCCTCCGGAAATCTTCACAATGGGACGGGCGCTCGATGCGGACGCGTGCTGCTACACAGTAGATGAGTTTGTCAGAGAATTTGGAGGAGTATGACAATGTCAGAGATGATGAGAAAACTTTCGGATAACATTTTGGATAAGATATCCATGGACTTTCTGAGAAACCAGGTGCTCAAAAACGCGTATGGAAATGACGATACGGTGATCGCTGCGCTGGACCCGAGAATTCTGCTGGCATGGTACGTTTTTTTCGCGCTTGTGCCGTGGTTTCTGAATGACCTTCCGTTCCTGATAGGCTGTTTTCTGCTGGTTGCGGTTACCACGCTGATGGCGCGCGTGGCAGGATTGGTGCTTTTTCTGTTTGTTGTGGGAGTATTTTCGCAGACAGGCTATCTCTTTGCAGCATCTCTGCTTTTCGGAGGAGATACAGGCACAATAGCGCCGCTGCTGGTGCTGACGCTGAAGATCGCGACAGTGTCGCTGGCGTCAATCACCGTTTTTTCGGGCCTGGATCCGGATCGTCTTTCAAACGGCCTGATGTGGTTCGGCTGTCCGGAGAGGCTGTCTTTTTCAATCTCATATGCGTACCGGATGCTTCCTATGCTGATGGAGGAATTCCAGAATGTGCTGCTGTCGTACCGCCTGCGCGGCAATGCTCCCGATGCGTCAGGATTCAGAGGGAAAATAAAATATCTGATCTATCAGATTCAGATTATTATCCAGTCTTTTTATCCGCTGATGCTCAATACCGCAAAGCGCTCCCGCACAACGGTGGAAGCGCTGGAGATCAAAGGCTACCGCTATGCGGCGGTGAATAAAACGGTAAAGAAAATGAAACTGAGGTCGCTGAAGGTGACATATAACGATATGCTGTTTGCGGCTCTGTCTGTTCTGTGGCTGTCCGTGACAGTGCTTATCAGCAGCTTGATTTAGGAGGAATTTAGGTGTATATTGATTTTCATACCCATGGAAAACTTGCAAAGAAACTTCCGTTTTCCACAGTATATACGGACTGGCTGTTCGCGGAGGCGAGAAAGGCGGGACTCGACGCAGTCTGCCTGACCGAGCATTTTAATACGATGCAGTTTTCGGATCTGTACGGATATATTATGAAAAAGTACGAAAGGCGGGGGGACTGCTTTCTGACGCCGCAGGGCCTTCGGATTTTCGCGGGGATGGAGACGGACATTGCTCAGGGCGGGCATATCCTCACCGTAGGAATACCGGAGGAGATTATGGAGCTCAACCGCAGACTGGAGCCGTTTAAGGAGAAGGGAAAGTTTCTTCCGTTTGACGAGCTGATGGATCTGTTTTCAAAATACCGCGTGCTGGTGGGAGCAGCGCATCCCTTCCGCGCGGGCGGCCATATCCCGGAGCTTCCCTTCGAGAGCTTGAAACGGCTGGATTTTGTGGATCTGAACGGGAAGGACGTCGCTGAAAATGAGGACCTGGCCAGAAAGCGCACGGAAACGTTTGCGGAGATGCTGCAGATCCCCATGGTGGGAGGAAGCGACACGCATCAGGCGGTACAGTACGGCTGCATCCGGACGGAATTTGACCGCACGGCGGATACGGTGGAGGAGCTCGGCTGTATGATGAAAGCCGGGGGATATACAGTCACGGTAGCGGAGAGCGCGGCGCTTCAGGTGAAAGCGGCCGGGGTGCTGAAACGGGCGCTCAAGGAGATCCACGCTTCCGGGGGAGATTACGTGGCTGCCCTGACGCAGACCGGGGATTAAGGATAAAGGAGACGAGAAAATACGATGGTATTGTTATTGCCGATAACACCGGAGAAGTATACGAAATCAGAAGGAAAGATTATGGACTTTATTGAAAACAGGACGGATGAATTCCTGTTTATGAGTATTGGGCAGCTTGCCAGACAGCTGGAAGTGTCAGAAGCCACTATCTCCCGGTTTGCCCGGCATATAGGGTACCATGATTTTAAGGAACTCAAGAGAGGCGTACTGAACCAGAAAGAAGGGGGCGGAGCTGCCAGAAAACTGGCGGGAACGCTTCTTAAGAATCAGGGCTTTGATATGGAAAAGTGGATAGAGCAGCAAAAGGAATGTCTGGACGAAACGCTTAGGGGCTTCAGCATGGAAGAATTTGAACGGGCGCTGGATGCGGTCTGCGCGGCCAGGAGAATTTTTATCCATGGAAAGAACGCCTCCGCATCTGCCGCCCGCCTGCTGCATTTCAGGCTGCGCCGGCTGGGACTTGCTGCTGAGGTGATCCCATCGGGAGGATCGGAGGTCATTGAGGGAATCGCCCATGCCGGGAAGGGAGACCTGGTTATTCTCTTCTGTTATTCCAAGATCTCACGGGAAGCACGGATGATTCTTGAATATGCGGCCGACGCGGGCTACGGGACGCTGGCATTTACTGGAGAGCAGACTTCGTCCGCGGAACGGCATGCTGATATCAGCCTGTACGTCTTCCGAGGAGAGAAGGGCGAATACCATTCGATGGCGTCAGCGGCCGCGATGGTCGACGCGCTGATTGTAGCGCTTTCTGAGAGGATGGAAATGCAGAGCGCCGAGAGTCTGATACGGATCCAGAAGCTGAAAGAGGCGTATCACAGGTAACAGCGAGGCGCGCGCAGAGAAAGAACTGTGAAAAAATCCTTTGAAAACCGCGTGTTTTATGGTATTATGTAGTTTAGTCCACAGCCAGTCCGGCTTAGATGCGGCTGGTTTACTATAAAGACGAGGAGGAGAGGCATGGAACCAGAAATCGTTTCCAAAGAAAAGGAAGTTGTTTCCAAAAATTTTATTGAGCAGATTATTGAAAAAGACCTGGCAGAGGGAGCTTATGACAAAATCTGCACCCGTTTCCCGCCGGAGCCGAACGGCTATCTTCATATCGGACATGCAAAATCCATATTACTGAATTACGGACTGTCTCAGGAGTATCACGGACAGTTTAATCTGCGTTTTGACGATACAAACCCGACAAAAGAGAAAGTGGAGTTCGTGGAATCCATTGAGGCAGATGTACGCTGGCTGGGAGCGGACTGGGAGGACCGTCTGTTCTTCGCTTCCGATTACTTTGACCAGATGTACGAGGCGGCAGTGAAGCTGATTAAGAAGGGCAAGGCATACGTCTGTGACCTGACGGCAGAGCAGATCCGCGAGTACCGCGGCACACTGACCGAGCCGGGCAAGGACAGCCCTTACCGGAACCGCAGCGTGGAGGAAAATCTGGACCTGTTTGAGCGTATGAAGAACGGGGAGTTCGAGGACGGCACAAGAGTGCTGAGAGCCAAGATCGATATGGCATCCCCGAATATCAATATGCGTGATCCGGTCATTTACCGTGTAGCGCACATGGAGCACCACAGAACGGGTGACAAGTGGTGCATTTACCCGATGTATGACTTCGCGCATCCGATCGAGGATGCGATCGAGGGAGTGACACATTCGATCTGTACGCTGGAGTTCGAGGATCACCGTCCGCTGTACGACTGGGTGGTAAGAGAACTGGAATATCCTCATCCGCCGAAGCAGATCGAGTTCGCGAAGCTGTACCTGACCAATGTGGTGACCGGCAAGAGATATATTAAGAAGCTTGTGGAAGACGGTATCGTAGACGGATGGGATGACCCGCGTCTGGTATCAATTGCGGCGCTGCGCCGCCGTGGCTTTACGCCGGAGTCCATCCGCAGATTCGTGGAACTGTGCGGTGTGTCCAAGGCGAACAGTTCTGTGGATTACGCGATGCTGGAATACTGCATCCGCGAGGATTTAAAGCTTAAAAAGCCGCGTATGATGGCGGTTCTGGACCCGATTAAGCTCGTGATCGACAATTATCCGGAGGGACAGATCGAATATCTCGACGCGCCGAATAACCTGGAAAATGAGAGCCTCGGAAGCCGGAAGATTCCATTCGGAAGAGAGCTGTATATTGAGAGAGAGGACTTCATGGAGGAGCCGCCGAGGAAGTATTTCCGTATGTTCCCGGGAAATGAAGTGCGTCTGATGAACGCGTATCTTGTAACATGTACCGGCTTTGAGAAGGATGAGAACGGGCAGATCACAACCGTGCACTGCACCTACGACCCGCAGACCCGCGGAGGCAACGCCCCGGACGGCAGGAAGGTCAAGGGCACGATCCACTGGGTATGCGCTGAGAAGGCGCTGAAAGCGGAGTGCCGCCTGTATGAAAATATTATCGACGAGGAGAAGGGAGTATACAACGAGGACGGTTCCCTGAACTTAAATCCGAACTCCCTGACCGTATTAAAGAACTGCTATGTGGAGTCCAATTTTGAGGGCGCCCAGGCGTACGACAGCTTCCAGTTTGTGCGAAACGGCTTTTTCTGTGTGGATTCCCACGATTCCAGGCCCGACGCTCTGGTATTCAACCGGATCGTATCGCTGAAGAGCTCGTTTAAGCTGCCGAAATAACAGGAAATTGATATCAGGAAAACGCAGGAGCAGTCTTTGCCCTGCGTTTTCTTTTCAGGGAGGATTCAGATGCAGGAACTGGCGATCAGTCTTAACGCAAAGTCGAGAAAACCTTTATACGAACAGATTTACCAGCATATTCGCCGGGAGATTCAGAGCGGCAGGATACCGGCAGGGGAGAAACTTCCCTCCTCGCGCAGGATGAGCGCGAATCTGCAGGTCAGCAGGAGTACGGTAGACCTGGCGTATGAGCAGCTCTTATCAGAGGGATATATAGAATCTGTGCCGTATAAGGGCTATTACGTGTGCAGTCTGGAGGGACTGTGCCATATGGAATTTAAGGAGCCGGAGAGAGAGGAACGCAGGCAGCAGGAACAGGAGCAGTATTCCTACGATTTCGCGGTGAGTGGCATTGACCCGGATGGATTTCCGTACAATCTCTGGCGGAAGATTTCCAAGGAAGTTCTGTCGGAGGAGGATCCGCAGCTCTATCAGCTCGGCGAGCCGCAGGGAGAACCGGGATTTCGGGAGGCGCTCGCGGATTATCTGCACTACGCCCGCGGCGTAAACTGTACGCCGGAGCAGATCGTTGTGGGAGCGGGCAGCGATTATCTGCTGCTGCTTCTTCACGTGCTGATGGACGGGCGCGGAAGGATCGCAATGGAAAATCCGACCTACTGTACAGCGGGGCACTGCCTGGAGGCGATGGGCTGCGAGGTAAAGAGCGTCGGGATGGATGAGAGCGGAATGCTCGTGGAAGAGCTCGATAAATCCGGGGCGGATGTGGCGTATGTGATGCCGTCGCATCAGTTTCCGACAGGAATCGTCATGCCGCTGCGGCGCAGGATGAAGCTGCTGTCCTGGGCAGCGCAGAAAGAGGGGCGGTATATCATCGAGGACGACTATGACAGTGAATTTCGGTATAAAGGAAAGCCGATTCCCGCGCTTCAGGGCTTTGACACCGCCGGGCGGGTCATCTATATCGGGACATTTTCAAAATCCGTCGCCCCGTCGATCCGCATCAGCTATATGGTGCTGCCGCCTGAGCTTCTGGAGTGCTACAGAAAAAAAGGCACGCTCTTTTCCGTCACGGTCTCCCGCGTGGATCAGAAGATCATGGAGGAGTTCCTGCGCGGCGGCCACTTTGAGCGCCATCTCAATCGGATGCGCGCCGTGTACAAGGCAAAGCACGATCTGCTGCTCGGCAGGCTGCGGAAGATGGAGCGCATTTGCCGGGTATCCGGAGAACAGGCGGGCGTTCATCTGGTGGTGCACTTTGTAAACGGAATGACGGAACAGGAGGCGCTGCAGCGCGCCGCCCGCAGCGGTATCCGCGTGTACGGCATCAGCCGCTACCGGATGGAAGGCCAGAAGCGATACGAGGGAGAGGCGGTGCTCCTCGGATACGCCACGCTCAAACTGGACGAGCTGGAGCGAGCGGCTGACGCGCTCGAGCAGGCGTGGAGCGGGACATGACAAGGGGCTGTCGGGAAATAGATAGCCCCAAAAAGGGGAGGCAGTAACTCATACGAGTTGCTGCCTCCCCTTTTCGGAAATCCGTTTTCCTATTCCATGTCCTCTCTGTGATCGGCGTCTTCCTCCGCCGATGCTGCCGGTTCTTCGTCAGATGTCTCTTCTTCAGAGGAAGATTCCGGCGTGTCCTTCTTCACGGAATCTTTCGGCAGTGTGGTGTATGTCCGCTCTGCCTTTGCGCAGGATTCGCACTCCTCGTCATCCTCAAACTCATCCGTAAAATCTTCGAAATCA
>CAKNMY010000095.1 GCA_930989745.1 uncultured Lachnospiraceae bacterium
TCCCAGTTCTCTTCCGGCATTCTTTTCATTTTGCAAAACCCCAGGAACAATCTCTTCGAAGGATAATCATATTCATCGCCAAATTTTGCGAGATAGCCCCCAAGAGCCAGGCTGATCCTTCTCTGTATCACAGACTCTTCATCCAAAAGATCTATGTAGTAACCTACTGCCTCGCACATCTTGCTCATGTTTGCGGTAAGAACTCTGCCCGCTGTTTTTGAGAATATCACATTTCCGCAATTTTGAAGATATTCTTCCGTAATACCCTCCGGCACCCCTTCTTCCCGAAATGCCGCTCGGATTCCTTCCTTAATCCGCTCTTCCAGCTGTGTGATATCCTTAGCCTTTGGACGGTACAGAACGTCGGATATCTTGTCAGATTGTTCATACATACGATCGCTTTCCGCCGGTTGATCGTAATATAATTCACATGCCATGAATAGAATCCGTCTGCACCGTCATCACAGTCAGCCGCCGGATGTATTTCTATTTTTTGCGTATCCATTTTATCAAGCATCTTTTTTGTACATTGAAGATACATTTTCATCACCGTCCTATTTCTTCATCGTTTTTATCCAGTTTTTTACCTCGTCATACCGTTCCTGATCCCCCGCGTCTGTCATCAATTTCAGCAGTCTTTGGAGCCACTCTTCACACCGATAATGAATGCTGTATTTTTTATCAAATTCCTCCAGTGACGTTACTTTTTCCCGCTCCGCCATTTCAATCGTCTTCTGAAATGCCAGATACAGATATTCTCTGGTACGCTGATTTTCTTTTCGCTTATCCCTCTTCCAGATCAGTCCCGGCCGCTTCATCATGCCGAGATATAAAAGCTTATCCGTCTCGATACTTTCCCTGTCAAAATAATCTTCCAGATATACTCTTCCCGGTTTCCGCTCGCCGCCCACAGCCGGATATCGTTCCAGCCATCTGCGCCGCTCTTCAGGCGTTTCAATTTCATCGACAGGCGCTTTCGGTTTCTTCATACAGCAAAATTTGTACTTCTTCCCACTGCCGCAGGGACAGGGATCATTTCTTCCGGTCTTCTCTTTCCGGATCGGAGGATTCAGGCTTCTCTCCATCGACTGGAACATTTTTTTCAGGTCCTTTTCGCTCATATCCGGAGCCTTTGTATCACTGTCTGTAAACATAGCCCACGTCTTAAGGCATTCAGCCGCATTCATTGGTTTCTTGCAAAACGGTTCCTCTTCCTCGTTGTATTCAAACATAAGATCCACACAGGAATCATAGTCTCCCAGATATCCCCTGTCCATCATGCCATCCTCAAACATATACCGGATCTCCGGAAGCATATCGACAAAATGGCATCCGCAGATCAGCTCTGCTATCTTGCAGTAAGTAAAGTCGAATTCCTGTGCTTCGTGGATTTTCTGAGTGAGAAAACTTTTCCAGTCCGCTTCCGTAATCTCTCCGTCCAGATAAAGCTGCCCCATCACCTCCAGCACATCCGCCCTGACATACTCATCGATTTTTGTATCCGCGACCATCTGTTTTAATTGTTTTACATTCCCATCATATGTATTGTACAGGATATCTGACAGTCCCGATGTAACCGTATCTCCGATCAAATAATCGACCGTCTCTGGCGGGAGGGACACAAGCTCTGTAATCTTCGGAAATGCTGCCTTATCCTGAAACTGCCCTAACAGAAACAACGCATAAAAATGCAGCTGATAATCGCCGTCCAAATCTGTCTTTTCCCGTATCGCCTTCTCCAGCGCTTCTCTCAGATACGGCTTTGCCGCCTCCTCATTTCCTGTTATTACCCGGAAGGGTTCTTCTGGGAAAGTCAGACTTCTGTATGTAATTTTTTTGATTGCGTTCTCAGCTTCATACATCTGATAACGCTTCTCCGTATTTCCCATGTCATCATACTCATCCGTAAATTTCCCATCAATTCTTTCAGCTTCCTCTGTCGTAATCATAACTAAACTCCTCTTTTTGTTCTACTAATTGTGTTTCTTTTTGAATCCTCAGAAACCAAATTTTCTTATAAAACAAAAAGCCTCAGCAAATCTGCTAAGGCTCATACTGCGGGAGATGGGACTTGAACCCACACGATGCGAACACCACAAGATCCTTAGTCTTGCCTGTCTGCCAATTCCAGCACTCCCGCATTTTACTATATTCTGTCGTCTGTCTGACTGACAAATGCTATTATAGCGGAGCATCCTTCTTTTGTCAATACTTTTTTAGATATTTTTTTATTTCCAAGTAACAGTTCAGCCTTCCGGCTGAATCCATGGGTTTTACACCAGCTCAAAGAAGCCGGTGTAGAAAACCGTAAGAAAACCGTTTTTTCCTCCTGGTCGGGGTCAGTACCGCGGTCAGGGTTATTATTTGCGGTTCAAATAAAGCGAAAAAGAGCACCTGAATCATTTCAGATACTCTTTCTGGTGACTGCGGGAGATGGGACTTGAACCCACACGATGCGAACACCACAAGATCCTTAGTCTTGCCTGTCTGCCAATTCCAGCACTCCCGCGCTCTGTATTTGTCGCTTGACACTAACCATTATAGCGCATTTACAGAATTTGTCAATACTTTATTTGAATTTTTTTGTTTTTCCGTATTGCTTTAATTATTCATGCAATATTCTGATCGGAACACAATTTCTTACACTTCCGGCCACAGCATCTTCCACACTCATCGCCTGCCCGGCTGTGCTTTTGCCGTGACCGGAAATCCCTGCCATGCGCAGCTCCTAGGTCAGCTCTGCGATCCGTGTGACGCCCACATAGATCTCCTGTATTTTATACCAGGTCTGATAATCCACCACTCCGGTCTGCGGCAGTCCGAATACCGACTGAAATACGCGGACGGCATTCTGTGTCGCCTCCCCGTAGATGCCGTCTGCCGATACTGCCGGAATCGCCGGGTATGCTCCGGAGATCGCAGTGAGCTGCTCCTGCAGCTGGCGCACCTTGTCTCCGCGGGAACCGATCTCCAGATTCTGTCCCGGCCAGCTCGCCGGAATGCCGGAAATCTCCTCAGCCGTATTGATGTACATGTCCTGCCCATAGAAATGACGCAGAATCTCAATTGTACTGTATCCCTGATCTCCCAGATACTTGGATCCCCACTGCGTCATCCAGTTGGGACACTTTACCCGCTGCCCGTCACAGTATTGCGTCAGAATCGGCTGGCGCACATTCGGGCGGGACAGATAATTCTCGAACACCTCATCCACAATGCGGGCTATACTGTCGAAAATGTTTCTTCCCGGTATAAATTTGTGGTCATACGCGGTGGATGATGTAATTGTAAAGTCAAATCCCTTATTCCTATACCATTCGGTATATACCCTGTTCAGAGTAAAGGACATGATCGCCAGCACATTCGCGCGGATGGTCTCATCCGGCCAGGTAGCATAGATCTCGCTGCAGGCCACATTTTTAATGTAATCGCGGTACCGCACATAATAATCTTTTGCCAGCGTGTCGCCGGGCGGTCCATCGTGGACTACCACATATTCAGGAATCACCACACGGCTGAGCACAATCTCTCCGCTTTCATCCAGGGGTTTGATTTCTTCCTCAGGAATCTTCTCCGGATACTCCCCATAGAGCGTGTGAGCGGGGATTACAATATTTTCATAAGCCTCCTGCGGAGTCTCCGGTTGCAGCTTTACCGGCTGTACAGTGCGCTGCCCGGGAAGCAGCTCCGTGCCGCTTACTGTAAAGGCGGCAAATCCCTCTGCCCGCACATGAATCGTGTACTCCGAATAGGGCTGATTTCCTCCGGGCGTCATACTGTACTCCAGCGGCGGCGTGGGCAGGGATATCTGCGGGCTGTTGCCCGATCTGTCTGTACGGAACTCCTCGATAATATCCGAGGGGTTTCCGGTGTAGGAAATGGAAACCTCCGCGCCCTCCACAGGGCGGTTTCCCACTTCCTGCGTAACATTTACCTGCAGTTCTCCGCGGTCGCTCTCCGCATTCTGCATAGCCTTTACATAGGAATTCTTCATATACTACCTCATGTTACATGTCAGTTCAGTATATGCGCCCTTCCCCGATTCAGAACAGCCTTTTCACATCATTGAACAGAATCACGACCATCAGCACCATCAAAAGCATCATTCCCACGAAGTGCACCATTGCCTCCGCATTCTTATTCACCGGCTTGCGGCGCACCGCCTCGATGATGAGAAATACGAGTCTTCCGCCGTCCAGCGCCGGCAAAGGGATCAGATTCACCACGCCGAGGTTTGCGGAGAGAAGGATCAAAATATTCATCATGGACATCACGGTTATGAGAATGCCGTCAGACCTCGTCTCCTGATAAGTGTCGTCCACGACCTGCACAATTCCCACTGGGCCTGCCATATCGTTGATGCCCAGCTGACCGGTTACGAGCAGTTTCAGGCTGTCAAACACGCTGCCGACCCAGAATTTCACCTCAATACAGCCATATTTCAGGGATTCTGCCGCTGAGAGCTTCTCCCGCGCCAGATTATAGGCAAAGCCCGGACCATAGCTCGTTGTCATCTCGGGCGTAAGCGTAATATCGTACTCCAGCCCGTCGCGGCTGTAGGTGATCGACGCTTCGCTTCCGTCCCAGGGATTCTCCTCCATATAGGATGCCAGCTCCTGGTTGGTACTGATCTTCGTGCCGTTGATCGAAGTAATCGTATCCCCGACCTGAAGCCCAGCCTGGTCTGCCGGGGACGACTGTGTAACCGACACGATCTCAGCAGGTCCCTCCTGATTCGGATAGTAGGAATATCCCATGAGATACTGTTTCACTTCCACCGCGTCAAACGTAAGCTCTATCTCTTCTCCGTCCCTCTCCACGACAAGCTCATACGTCTGAGGAGATCCGAACAGCGTGTCCCTCAGATTGATCTCTCTTCCGATCGACACGCTGCGTCCCTGATACTCCACGATCCGGTCACCCTCCTGAAGCCCTGCTTCCGCCGCCGGAGTTCCCTCCTGCACCGCAGTGACGGTGGACGGATCGCTTCCCATAACGCTGACCACGATCACCGCTCCGACCAGCGCCAGAATAAAGTTGAAGATCGGGCCTGCCGCAATGACAGAGATTCTTGCCCACACGGATTTGCTGTTAAAACTTCCCTCTGTATAATCTTCCTCGTCCTCTCCCATCATACAGGAACCGCCGAACGGGATTGCCTTAAGAGAATATCGCGTCTCTCCTTTTACAGTCGTCAGAAGCCTCGGCCCCATACCGACGGAAAATTCATCTACACGGATTCCATTTGCCTTTGCCAGCAGAAAATGTCCCAGCTCATGTACGATAATCACGAGACCGAGAATCAGTACTGCGATCAGAATCCCCATTTTCTTACCACCTGCTTTCTATCCATTCATAAGTCTCCTGTTCCGTCTGCAGCACTTCCTCCAGTCCGGGGTCTGAAATCACCCGGTGCCGTTCCATGGAAGCGCGTATAATCTCATAAATATCCAGGAAGCCGATTTCCCCTTTCAGGAACTTCGCCACCGCACGTTCATTCGCCGCATTGAATACCGTCGGCATGCTGCCTCCCGCCCTGGCGGCGCGAAGCGCCAGCGGCAGTCCCTCGAACGTCTCCATATCCGGCTCCTCGAACGTAATCTGCGTCAGCCTGCGGAAATCCAGCCGCTCGCCTTCCAGATATCTTCTCTCAGGATAATACAGCGCGTACTGTATCGGAAGCCGCATATCCGGCGTGCCGAGCTGCGCCATCACAGCTCCGTCACAGAATTCCACCATGGAGTGAATAATACTCTGCGGCTGCACGGCCACCTGGATCTGGTCCAGATCGATACCGAAGAGCCACTTTGCCTCCATAACCTCCAGGCCTTTATTCACCAGCGTCGCAGAATCAATCGTGATCTTCTGTCCCATACTCCAGTTGGGATGCTTCAGCGCGTCCTGGAGCGTCACGCCCGCAAGCTCGCTTCTGCTTCTTCCCCGGAAAGGGCCACCGGAGGCTGTGATCAGAAGCTTCTCCACGGCACGGTGCTCCTCCCCGTGCAGACACTGAAAGATCGCGCTGTGCTCACTGTCCACCGGCAGAATCCGCACCTGATGCTCCTTCGCCAGAGGCATGATCAGGTGGCCGGCCGTCACAAGCGTCTCCTTATTTGCAAGCGCGATATCCTTCCCTGCGCGGATCGCCTCCATCGTCGGCCGGATACCGATCATTCCCACAATCGCGGTCACAAGGATCTCCATCTCCGGCTGAACTGCCATCTCCAGGAGCCCTTCCATACCGGAGAGCACCTGTACATCCCTGTCCGCAACGCGCACCCGCAGCTCTTTGGCCAGCTCCTCGCTTCCAACTGCCGCAATCTTCGGAGAAAATTCCCGGATCTGCTTTTCCAGCAGTTCGATATTGCTCCCGGCGCTGAGCGCCGTCACGCAAAAATCGCCCGGATGGCTTCTTACCACATCAAGCGTCTGCGTGCCGATGGACCCCGTAGAACCCAGAATTCCTATATTCTTCATCTTACTTTTCCTCCATGTACTTACGCCATCAGGAACACTGACAGATAATAGATGATCGGCGCCGTAAAGATCACGCTGTCAAAGCGGTCGAGGATTCCCCCGTGTCCCGGAATCAGCTTTCCGTAATCCTTGATTCCCTGGTTTCTTTTGATCGCGGACGCAGCGAGGTCTCCTACCATGGAGATCAGCGCGCCTGCTCCGCAGATAATGGCGTATGCCGCCATATCACCCTTTGTCAGCCAGGCAAACAGCACGCCCAGAAGCGCCGCGCCGACGACGCCTCCCACAGCGCCCTCCACAGACTTCTTCGGGCTCAGCACCGGAGCCATCTTGTGCTTTCCGATCAGCATGCCCACACAGTAGGCGCAGGTATCGCATCCCCAGGAGCTCAGGAAGATCAGCCACACATGGAAACGTCCGCCCGGGAGCATTCTCGTCAGATAGATATAGGAAAGCATCACTCCCACATAAAACACTCCGAAGAACGCCGCCATGATCTGCGCCGCCTGATAGCGCGGATAGGTGAATACATAGTAGCACATCAGCAGAATGACCGCCAGTACAATCCCCATCATCTGATATTCCCCGTCATTGACTTCCATCAGCCCGTAATAGACTGCATCTGCGAGCACTGCCATCAAAAACAGGTTAAAATGCCTATGCTTTTCGGTCTCCGGTATCGCCTGCATCGCCCGCATGATCTCCGATATACCGAACACTGACACCCCGATCAGAGTCACGAACAGCACCACGCCGCCGCAGTTGATCGTGAGGAACGCGGCAAGCACAAGCAGTATGCCGCTGATCAGCCGTGTCTTAAACATTTTCCTTCTCCTCCTTTACTCCCCCGTATCTCCGGTCTCTTTCATTATATTTTGCTATTGCCTTTTCCAATTCCGCTTTGTCAAAATCGGGCCACGGAACATCGGTAAAATAAAATTCCGTGTAGGCAAGCTGCCACAGCAGATAATTTGACAGTCTCTGCTCGCCGCTGGTGCGGATCAGAAGATCCGGATCCGGAATTCCCGCCGTATCGAGAAACTGCTCCACCGTCTCCTCGGTGATCTCCTCCGGCGCGATCTTCCCGTCTTTTACCGCCTGCGCAAGCTTTCTGGAAGCGCGCACCAGTTCATCGCGCCCTCCGTAATTCAATGCAATCTGAAAATAGATATGGTCAAAATCTTTGGAATACTCCTCCAGATCCCGGATACTTTCCTGGATATCCGGCGCAAAGGCACTCGGATCGCCAATGATCTTCACGCGCATGTTGTTCTTCTTCGCGCTCTTCTTACAGCGCTTCAGATAACTGCGGAACAGCTTCATCAGGCCGTCAATCTCCTCCCGGGAACGCTTCCAGTTCTCCGTGGAAAAGGCATAGACGGTCAGGTACTTCACTCCCATATCCCGGACAATATCACAGATCTTCTCCAGATTCTCACATCCCTTGATATGTCCGTATCCCCGCGGCATCCCTCTCTTCTTCGCCCATCGGCCGTTTCCGTCCAGGATAATGGCAATATGCTCTGGTACATTCATAACGTGATTCTCTCCTTTTCTGATATGCCCAAAAGGGTGCCCATTGCCCGATTTTCATCTGACGAATGGACACCCCCTGTATCGTCAAGCGGATATTCGCAGTCCGCTTCACTTTTCATTTATAACCGAACGGCAGCCGCGCCTTATACGGTCATGATCTCCTTGGACTTCACTTCTACAGACTTGTCAATCTCTTTGATGTACTTGTCAGTCAGCTTCTGGATATTGTCCTCCAGCTCTTTGATCTCATCCTCGGAAACGTCTGATTTTGCCAGTTTCTTGAAAGCGTCGTTAGCATCGCGGCGGATATTGCGCACCGCAACCTTCGCTGCCTCGCCCTTCTTCTTGACATCCTTAACCAGCTCTTTTCTGCGCTCCTCCGTAAGCTCCGGGAACACCAGACGGATCAGCTTGCCGTCATTGGTCGGGTTGATTCCCAGATCAGAGACAAGGATTGCCTTCTCGATCAGCTTCAGGAGCGTACCGTCCCACGGCTGGATCTGGATCATGCGTGCTTCCGGCACCGTGATATTCGCCACCTGCTGCAGCGGAGTCGGCGCTCCGTAATAATCTACGGTAATGCGGTCCAGTACATGCGGATTCGCTCTTCCGGCGCGGATCGTTCCCAGCTCGCTCTCCAGATTCTTTAAAGTCTTACCCATCTTAGTATCATATCCTGCAATTCTTTCGTCCATGCTTACATATCCTCCTGTATCTCTAATCTACCAGCACTCTTGTCCCGGTTATCTTTCCGTGCGCCGCGTTTATAATACTGTCTTTCTCGTTCAGTCCGAACACCAGCATGGGCATCTTGTTCTCCATGCAGAGAATCGATGCTGTCAGGTCCACAACCGCCAGCTTCTTGTCGATTACTTCCTGAATATGCACTTCGCTGTACTTCTTCGCATCAGGATTATCCTTCGGATCGCTGTCGTATACACCGTCAACAGCCTTGGCGAGCAGAATCATATCCGCGTCAATCTCAATGGCGCGCAGAACAGTAGCCGTATCTGTGGAGAAATACGGATGTCCCGTTCCGCCTGCGAGAAACACCACCATGTTATGCTCAAAATATTTGTTCACGCGGTCTTTGGAAAAGGTCTTCGTGAACGAACCGCACTCAAATGGCGTGAGGACAGCAGTCATCATGCCCTGGGAGCGGAAAATCTCAGAAGTATAAATGCAGTTCATCACAGTCGCCAGCATTCCGATCTGGTCAGCCTTTGTACGGTCAATATTCTTACTGCTTCTTCCTCTCCAGAAATTGCCTCCGCCGATCAGGACAGCTACCTGGATTCCCTCATCCACCAGAAGCTTCACCTGGCGGGCCACCTCCATAACTGTAGCCTCATCAAAGCCGGTCTTCTTATCTCCGGCAAGCGCCTCACCGCTTAATTTCAGTAAAACTCTCTTCATAACGATTCGGATTCTCCTTAATATTTGATTTTGGATGGAATTTTCAAAATAATTCCCGAATAGCTACAGCTATTGTATCATATATAGGGAAAAAATGTAACCCTTTTTTCAGATCTGATAGCTGATAAAAATATCATAGACCGCGCGGATTGCCGCCTCAAAGTCGCGCTCATCCACACCGACAATGATATTCAGCTCACTGGAGCCCTGGTCGATCATCTTGACATTGATATGCGCGTGAGCCAGAGCGGAAAAGATTCTTCCGGCAGTACCGCGGTTCTGGCGCATGCCCCGTCCCACAACGGCGATCAGTGCCAGATCAGACTCCAGCTCAATGGTATCCGGAGCTACCGTTCTGTGCAGCGCTGCAATAATATTCTGCTCTTTCTCCTGGAAATCCCGCTGATTGACATAAACTGTCATTGTATCGATGCCCGACGGCACATGTTCAATGGACAGTCCGTTATCCTCAAACACCTGAAGTACTTTGCGGACAAATCCTACCTCTGCGTTCATCATATCTTTCTCGATATGAATGGACG
>CAKNMY010000096.1 GCA_930989745.1 uncultured Lachnospiraceae bacterium
GAATTGGGGCAGAGTTATAAGTAAGAGAAAAACGGAGGAAAACATCGTGGAGCGCTATAACCGCATAACGAATAAAAACCAAAGAGAAATCGTCCTTCTCAAAAGCCGCCCCTGCGCATGGGGCAAGTGCCGCTTCTGCGACTATATCGACGATAATTCGAGAGACCGGGAGGAGATGCTCGCGCTGAATGCGGAGGTGCTCTCCAATGTCACAGGTGAATTCGGCGTTTTGGAGGTGATTAATTCCGGAAGCTGCTTTGAGCTGCCGGATGAGACGCTCGAGCTGATTCGCACGATTATCCGGGAAAAGCGGATTCACCGTCTTTTCTTTGAGGCGCACTGGATGTACCGGAACCGGCTTCAGCAGATGAGGGATTTTATGGGAATTCCGATCACATTTAAGATCGGAGTCGAGACATTTAACGAGGAATTCCGCGAGGGATATCTGAACAAGCACGCCGATTTTCACTCACCTGAGGAGGTGCGCCGCTACTTTGATTCCCCGTGTCTGATGGTCGGAATCAAGGGACAGACAAAAGAGATGATCGACTACGATATCCGCATGCTGAAGGAGCATTTTGAACTCGGAACCGTCAACGTATTCACCGATAACTCCACGGACGTCAAACGCGACCAGGAACTTGTGGACTGGTTTATGGAAAAATATGCGTGGCTTTTAGACGATCCGACGGTGGAAGTGCTGTACGAGAAGACGGATTTCGGCGTAGGAGACTGAAAAAAACAGGAGGGCAGCCCTCCTGTTTTTTTCATGCCTTCATTCAGTCGGAATATACAACTTTCCCGCGGCAAATTGTCTTTTTCACTTTTCCGTACAGCTCCCATCCCACAAACGGTGAGTTGGAAGATTTGGAAGCGAAATCCTTCACGGTCCAGCGCTCCTCCGGATCGAAGATCACGAGATCCGCTGCCGCGCCCTCCGCGATGGTGCCGTAGGGCAGATGGTAGAGTCTCGCGGGATTGATGGTCATTTTTTCCAGAAGATCCATCAGTCCGAGATATTTGGGGCGTACGAGAAATGTAATGCCGAGCGCCAGGGAAGTCTCCAGGCCGATGATGCCGCTCGGAGCCTCAGTGATCGGACGTGACTTTTCCTCCGCGCTGTGCGGCGCGTGATCCGTGGCGATCAGGTCGATGACGCCGTCCTGCAGTCCCCGGATGATGGCGAGCCGGTCATTTTCGGAGCGCAGGGGCGGGTTCATCTTCGCGAGCGTTCCGTACTCGAGCACCGCTTCGTCGGTGAGCGCAAAGTGGTGCGGTGTCGCCTCAGCGTGGATCTTCGCGCCCATCGACTTGTACATGCCGACCAGATCCACAGACCGTCCGGAGCTGATATGCTGGATCACGACGTGCGCGCCGGAAGATAAGGCGAGCATGCCGTCCCGCGCCACAAGGGATTCCTCCGCTATGGACGGGGAGCCGAAGATGCCGAGCTGCTCGGAGACGCGGCCGTGATTGACGCCGTTATTTTTGATAAACGCGGGATCTTCCTCGTGCAGGCTGATCGGAACATCGAGCGCGCGCGCCTTCTGCATTGCCTCATAGAGAAATGCCGCGTTGCGCAGAGGAATTCCGTCGTCGGTAAAACCGCAGGCGCCGGCGTCTTTCAGCGCTTCCATATCCGTCATTTCCTCGCCCTTTAGACCGCTCGATACAGCGGCTGCCTGGAAGATGCGGATGTCTTCCTGCTCTGCACGGCGCAGAATATCCTCCAGCACAGGAACGCTGTCCACAGTGGGCTTCGTGTTTGCCATGCAGATTACGGAGGTAACGCCGCCGCGCGCGGCCGCAAGCGCGCCTGTATGCAGATCCTCTTTATAAGTGAATCCCGGGTCGCGGAAGTGAATGTGCGTATCAATAAGACCGGGAGCCACAGTCAGTCCGTCCGCGAAAAGTACTTCCTCGCCGTCCTCTGCTTCCAGGTGTTCAGCGATCTTGCGGATAATCCCGTCCTCAATCCGAATATCCGCCTGCCGTTCTGTCCGGGAAGCGGGGTCAATAATAAAGCCATTTTTAATGATCATAAAGTGCCTCCTGTAGAAAATGATAAAATTTAGAAAACTTTCTGATAATTTTAGTATAGCTTAGATGCCTGAGGGGCGCAAGAGAGAAATGTCCGATATGATCCGAAAAGCGGAGAGATGAGCGTGATAAAAATAAAAAAGGGATTGTCAGATCTTCCGGATGCGTCTATAATCATCTGAGGTTTTGATACGAGGAGGCATGATTATGACTGCAAATTTAACGACGGGAACGCCGTGGAAAGTAATCGCGCAGTTCTCACTTCCGGTGATCGGGGGAAATCTGTTTCAGCTTTTTTATACGCTGGCGGATACGATCATTGTCGGAAAGACGCTGGGCGCTGAGGCGCTGGCCGCAGTGGGGGCAACCGCGACGATCGTATATTTCGAGCTCTGCTTTATCCAGGGCTTTACAGGCGGATTCGGGATTCTTCTGGGACAGGCATTCGGGGAAAAATCAGAGCGGAAAATGCGGGATTCTGTGGCGGCATCTACAGTGCTGTCGATCTTGTGCACACTTCTCCTGACGGCAGTGTTGTGTGCCCTCGTTCACCCGATTCTGAAGTGGATGAACACACCGCAGGACATTTACCAGAGAACGTATGATTATCTGTTTATCATTTTTCTGGGCAGCGGAGCGACGGTATTTTATAATCTGATCTCCAACCTGCTGCGCGCGCTTGGAGACAGCCGTACCCCGCTGTATTTTCTGATCATATCTTCTCTGCTGAATGTGGTGCTGGATATTCTATTTATCGTACCTCTTCAGATGGATGTGGCGGGAGCTGCCTGGGCAACGGTGCTCGCGCAGCTGATCTCGGCAGTTCTGTGTATCTGGTATGCGGGCAGGAAATTCGAGGTGCTCAGGATCACACGGGAAGTCTTCCGGTTCCGGAAGGATGCGGTGATCAGGCATATCAGGATCGGATTTCCCATGGGATTTCAGATGTCTGTCATGTGCATCGGACAGCTTGCGATGCAGGCGGCGGTAAATCATATCGGAACCGCCGCGATTGCCGGCTACACGGCAGCGTCCAAGGTGGACCAGCTGGCGGTGCTTGTGGACAATGCCGTGGGGATCGCAGTTGCAAACTATGTGGCACAGAACTTCGGCGCGCAGAAGTGGAAGCGTATCCGCACAGGCGTCACAAGCTGTTTCCTGATGCTCTCCGGTTTAAATATCGTGATGGGAGCAGTTCTGCTTCTGGGGAAATCATTTGTGGTTCCCATGTTTGTGAACAATCCCACTGCGGAGATTATCAGCTATTCAGACCAGTATCTGTGGGTGATCGTACCTTTTTATCTTTTTTTGGGCGCACTGCTGGTATACCGCACAGCGATTCAGAGCATGGGAAATACCTGGGCGCCGTTCGTGGCCTGTATTATTGAACTGATCGCCCGTGTGGCGTGCGCGTCTGTGGTCGCCTCATATCTGGGATATAAGGCAATCTGCTTTGCGACGCCGTTTGCGTGGATGACAGCGCTCGCGTGGCTGCTTCCGGTCTATTTTGGAATTGAGCAAAGAAAGATGCTCAAAAAGGAAACTGTACAGTCATAAGGAGGAATTCAAAAGATGAAATTGATAAGATCTTGTTGTACGCTCTGCTACTTTCTGTGCCTGCTGCTCTTTGGCATTTCCGTGGGGATTTCCTCTTTCGGGAGCAGGACTGCGGCGGATCTCATATTCAGCGAGGAAGTCATAACACAGGCGATAGACGAAGCGCTGGGCGATGCGCTGCCGTTGAGTGAAGAGCTGAAATCGCAGATTGCCGGGGAAATCTCAAATAATGAGAATCTGAAAACCCTGACCCGGCTGTATATGGACGCGGCAGGGGAGGCGGTTCTGAAAGATAAGGAATCCATCGCACAGGTGCTGGATGAGGAACAGGTGCAGGAGAACCTGCAGGCCGTTTTCAGTGAAGTGACGGAGCAGGCAGCCGCAGGACTGGAAGCAGTCCTCCCCGGGATGGGGGCGGAACTGGTGCAGTCGGCAGTTTCGGGGCAGATTCCCTATGTGGAGGAGACTCTGAATAACGCCTGCGACCAGATGATTGCGGGGCTCGGCGACAGAGAACGGCTGGCAATTCAGGCGTACGGCCTTTTCAACTCCGACCAGACAAAAGGATTTCTGCTTCTTGCAGCTGTTTTCTTTCTGACGGGAATCATCTTTATCCGAAGCAGAAGAGGAAACAGCCTTCTGACGATCGGCAGAACGCACATCACTGCCGGAATCCTCTGGGCGGTTCTGACAGCCGCGGTTCCGGTTCTTGCCGCGGAACTCTCGCAGAGATATCTGGGACAGTCTCTGCAGATTGATGTGACGGTGATGGCGATTTATGCCGCAGCGCTTCTGCTGACCGGAATTCTGCTCTGGATTGCAGGGAAGGCAATGGGGAAGAAGAAAAGAAGATGATGATAATTTTAAAATGAGAATAAAAAAGCTGTCGTATCCAAGCGGATAGGCAGCTTCTTTTATTCAGATCGACGTGAGAAAATTCAGCGATCCCGCCGGATTCCCGGTTCCTTTCTCCAGCAGTGAGATCAGCCCCCGGATGGTGCTGCTGATCTCCTCCGCGGAGGAGGGCACAAGCGTATTGTCAAGTTTTACCGTCAGCACGATGAGCACAATCTCAGAGAGCGCCGCAGGGTCGCTGAAGCTGATCTCGCCGTCCGCAATGCCCTGACGGATGATCTCGGCGAGTACAGGCTTTAATTCTTCAATGACGTGGCTGATATACTTCTGGTGAAGAAAGGCGCGCTCTTTGGGCTCCAGCGAGTCGGGAACCTCCCGGCGCAGATATTCTGCGGTGGAAGTGCGGCACGCCTGAAAGATCATTGCCATGCGGGTAAATGGAGAGACTTCCGTCTGGTGGGCGAGGCTTTTTGCCACAGCCAGCGGCTTCTCGTAGTTGCGTCTGATCAGCGCATCCAGGATCGCGTCTTTAGATGGAAAATAATAGTAAATACTGCCCTTGCCGATTCCGGCTGTCTGGGCGATCTCACTGACGGAGATCGTCCTGATGTCTTTGCTCTCCAGCAGAGTCTGAAGCGCATCCAGGATCTTCTGGGCTTTCGTCTGGTCTGGCATATCAATTCCGCCTTTCTGTTTGCTTGTAGTATAGCACAGGAAAAGCGCGGACTACAAGAAAAAGTTCGCAGAAGTAACCGCAGAGACAGCAATGTGGAAAAATACGGAAAAGATAAACTTGACCAATGGTCGAAAACATGATAATGTGTCTGTATATAAAGATTCGACCAACGGTCGAATAATGTCGAAAGGGAGGAATTCAGTATGACGTACGCAGAATTGTTTTCAAAGGTAAAGGGGATGCTTGTGGGAGCGGATGTAAGCGGTATTCAGGAACATCTTGCGTTTCAGTTCAATATCACCGGAGAGGGTGAGGGAGCCTTCTATGTGGAAGTCAAAGACGGCAGGGTGATTGTTGAGCCGTATGAATACCACGACAGGGACGTTCTCTTTACATGCAGCGCGGCAACGCTGGAGAAGATTGCATCCGGAAAACTGGATCCGATCCTGGCAGTTACGCTGCAGAAGCTGAAGGTGGAAGGAAATATTGAGAAGGCACTGCAGTTTAAAGGACTGCTGAAGAAATGACGGTGAGAGAGAAATGAAAGGTTTAAAATGGCTGATCGCGCTTGCGTCCGTAGCGGCCGCAGCGGAGGCAGGGCTGGCGGAATACTTTTTCCGGCGCACGATGATCCGGCAGAACGCGAGCACGGAGCGCACGCAGAAGATGGCGGGGACACAGTGGGAGAACTACCTGCCCATGATCCGCGAGAGAAAAGAATGGATGATGTGCCAGGAGCACGAGGATGTGTGGATTACGTCTCAGGACGGACTGCGCCTGCACGGGACGTACTTTCCGGGAGACGGAGGCACGAAGATCGTGATCTGTTTTCACGGCTACACGGGAGCGGGCACGAAGGACTGCGCCGGCCTGTCCGCGTACTATCTGAAACATGGCTGGAGAATGCTGCTGGCCGATGCGCGCGCGCACGGAGAGAGCGGTGGAAAGTATATCGGCTTTGGCTGCCTCGACCGCTTTGACGCTCAAAAATGGATAGAATATGTTGTTGAGAGAATGGGAGAGGACTGCGAGATCTTCCTGCACGGCATATCCATGGGAGGTGCCACTGTGCTGATGACTTCGGGACTGAATCTTCCGCCCCAGGTGCGCGGCATTATTTCAGACTGCGCGTTCACCTCGGCAAAGGAGGTATTCGCCCATGTACTGCGTGATATGTATCATATTCCGGCATTTCCGCTGCTGCAGATCGCAGATGTCATGAACAGGAAGCGGGCTGGATACGGCCTGGATGAGTGCAATGCCGCCCGTGAGGTACAAAAGGCACAGGTTCCGATTCTGTTTATCCACGGAACGGAGGATACCTTTGTGCCTTACCGCATGTGCAGGATCCTCTGCGAAAACTGCGCTTCCGAACATACCTGCCTCTCCGTGGAGGGAGCCGGCCATGCGGAGTCCTATTATAAGGAGACAGCGCGCTATGAGAAGGCGCTCGATACGTTTACCGAAGATTTGCTGAAAGGAAAGAAAAAGCCATGATGAGAAAAAGAAAAGGTCATCCCGTGTATCCTCTGACTGCGGCGCAGAAGCTGCATTTCTATTATCAGAAATACTGCCCGAAGAAGCAGGTGCTCAATATCGGCACCAGCCTTACGATTGAGACGGATATTGACTGGGAGGTATTGAAGCAGTCCATCTACAGGGCGTATGAGCGCTGCGAGTCCATGCGGCTGCGCTTTGCCGAGGATAAACAGGGAACGTGTTATCAGTATATCGCGGACAGGGAAGAGCGCGATATTGAATTTCGCGATTTCACCGGTCAGACGATGGAGGAGGCGGAGGCAGAGCTGACCGCGTGGACAGCTATTCCGTTCAAGAGACAGGACAGCCCGATGAACCGCATCGTGATGATCCGGATGCCGGACGGTTTTAACGGCCTGTATCTGCTGGTGGATCACATGACGATGGACGCGCAGTCCCTGATCGTATTCTTGAAGGATATCATCGAGATTTACTGCAGCACAAAATATGAGGGCGTTCCTTATCCGAAAGATATGAGTTCCTACATAGAACAGCTTCAGAAAGACCTGGCGTATGAGGCGGGCTGTAAGGCGAAGACCCGCGATGAGGAGTATTTCCACCGGCTGATCGCAAGCTCTGAGCCGATTTTTAACGATATCAGCGGACCCGGCCGGCTCGAGGCGGAGCAAAAGGCGCTCAACAATCCGAATCTCCGAGCGGCGACGAATGTGTCTGACAGTGTGGAGTCTACCGTAGATGTGTACCATCTGGAGGCGGAGCCCACGAAGCGCCTGATGGATTTCTGTGAAAAGTATCACGTCTCTCTCGTATGCCTGCTGATGATGGGGCTGCGCACTTATTTCCAGAAGGAGAACGGAAATGACGATGTCTCCCTTGTGACGACTGTGGCGAGAAGGGCGACCGTGAAGGAGAAGAAGAGCGGCGGCACCAGGATTCACTGCTTCCCCTTCCGCACCATTATGGGGGAGGATGTGAAGTTTATCGACGGCGTGTTTAAAATCCGCGACGCGCAGAATGAAATGTTCCGTTACGCGAACTATGATCCGGTGGCATACTACGCGTACCGCGGCCAGGTGTTCCCGGTGCAGTCCGGACAGACGTACGAGCCGATGAGCCTGACGTATCAGCCGATGACGCTGCAGGAGAAGGGACTCGACAAGCTCGGCGGCATCCGCTATAAGACAAAATGGTATCCGAACGGCGCGGCGGCTCACGCGCTGTATCTGACCGTGATGCACAGGCCGGATGACAACGGGCTGGACTTTAATTTTGAGCATCAGCTGAAGGCGGTTCCAAAAGAAAAGCTGGAATATCTGTATTACTATCTGTGCCGCATTATGTTTAAGGGTGTGGAGAATCCGGATCTGACGATCGGAGAGATCATTCGGCTGGTATAAACAGGAGAGAGAGGGTAAGAAAATGCTGGATAAATTAAAAGAAATCATCTGTAATTATGTGGAAGTGGAGCCGGAAGATATCCATCCGGACTCCCGGTTTATGGAGGATCTGGGATTTACCTCCTATGACTTTATGAGCATGCTCGGCGAGCTGGAGGAGGAATTTGACGTGGAGGCGGACATGCAGGAAGTCGCGAAGCTGCGCACAGTTCAGGAGGCGGCTGACTATCTGGAACAGCTTCAGGCAGAATAACCGGGAGGAGAGAAAAGGATGATCTGTCATACAATAAAAGAAATTTTGAACCATGCGGCTGAGGCGTACGGCGGGGAGGACGCTGTCCGATATAAGGCAGGAAAACATGAAATTGCGTCAAAATCCTACGCGCAGCTTCTGGAAGACAGCGAGCGGATCTCCGGCGTGTTAAAAGAGCTTGGGCCGCAGGGAATGCATGTGGCGCTGACCGGAATGACCTCCTATCTCTGGATCGCCTCCTACTTTGGAATCGTGGGCAGCGGAGATGTGGCGGTGCCTCTGGATGTATCGCTTCCGGCGGCTGAGCTCTGCGAGCTGATTGACCGCTCGGACGCGGAAGTCTTTCTTTACGATGAGCTGCGCAGGGACGCCGCGGAACTGGCGAGAGAAAAATGCCCGAAACTGCGGTATATCCTGCCGATGCAGCCGGGGACCGGTTCGCTTCCGGAGGCGATGGAGTCCGCGTGGAGATATTCCGTGCAGGCGGACCCGGACGCGCTCTGCACGATCATGTTCACTTCAGGAACCACGGGAAAGAGCAAGGGAGTCATGCTCACCCAGCGCAATCTGGCGGAAAACGCCACCTGCCTGGACATGAAGCTCCCCTCCCGCGCCGTGACGCTGAGCGTGCTCCCGATTCATCACGCGTACTGCCTGGGAATGGATATTTTGAAGGCGCTCTCACTGGGAACTGTTATCTGCATCAATGATTCGCTGATGCGGGTGGCCAAGAATATCAAGCTGTTCCAACCGGATATGATGCTGATGGTGCCGATGATGATCGAGACGATGGGCAGGAAGCTGAAAGACGCGGGAAATCTGCCCGCCGAAGCGGTGCGCAGAGAAGTGTTCGGGGAAAACCTGCATACAATCTTCAGCGGCGGCGCATACTTAAACCCCGAATGGATTGATCTGTTTAAAACGTACGGAGTCACGATTCAGCAGGGCTACGGCATGACGGAGTGTTCTCCGGTGATCAGTACGAACCTGGCCTGGGCAATTCGGAAAGAATCGGTAGGGCAGCTCATGCCGAACTGTGAGGCAAAGACTGTGGACGGAGAACTCTGGGTCAGAGGCAGCAGTGTTATGCAGGGGTATTACAAGATGCCCAAAGAAACGGCGGACACACTGGAGGAGGGGTGGCTGAAGACCGGCGACCTCGGCTACGTGGATGAGGACGGTTACGTTTATCTGACCGGAAGGAAGAAGAATCTGATCATTCTCAAAAACGGAGAGAATGTCTCACCGGAGGAGTTGGAAAATCACCTGAGCACGCACCGTCTGGTAAAGGAAGTTCTGGTGCGCGAAAAAGACGGCGTCATTCAGGCCGAGATCTATCCCGATTTCGAGTATGCTCAGGAAAATGGTATTTCGGACATCCGGGAAGAACTGCAGAAGCTTGTTGATGCGTGGAATCTTTCCGTTCCCTCCTATAAAAAAATCGTGAGTCTTGCAGTGAGGGAGACGGAGTTTGAGAAGACTCCGTCAAAGAAAATCAAGAGATATTAGGAGCGCTGCGGCATGGCTTTCGGGCTGTGCCGCGCGTTTTTTGTATTAAAGGAAAGTTCTCCGTCTGGAGCCCTTAGGGTTGAAAAATGCCCGCTATC
>CAKNMY010000097.1 GCA_930989745.1 uncultured Lachnospiraceae bacterium
TCCTTTCCCAGGCTCCGCTTAAAGTCCTTTTCCTTCTTGAGCGGGCGTCCCAGTCCCGGAGAACTGACTTCCAGAATATAGGCGTCCTCTATAAAATCCTTTTCATCCAACAGGTCGCTGAAAGCACGGCTTACGGTCTCGCAGTCATCGATGGTGATGCCGCCCTCCTTATCAATATAGATTCTCAGATACCAGGTGCCCGCTTCCTTTACATATTCCACGTCCACCAGTTCAAACTTATGCTGCTCCACGATCGGCAAGATCAGCTCTTCGGCTTTCTGTTCATACATCTCTTTCTTGCTCATCTTTCCTTCACCATCCTTTCCTCTAACTGCATCTGAAACAGGCTGCTGTAAACTGCTGCATCATGCAACAAAGAAGAGTGGGCTTCCTGCCCACTCTTCAACTAGTAACATATTTCATTAACTGAATTATAAACCCGTTTTCGGGAAAAGTCAAGGGATTTTGGGAACTATTCCCCGAACAGGTATTCCAGGACCTCCTCCGCGCTCATCCGCGTAATGCCTTCCGGATCGGACATGTATCTGCTGCCGTTCACCTTCCACTGCATGCGGTTGACGTTTTTCATGTAGGCGCTTCCCGCGGTGGTTGTGCCGAATTTATCCACGAATTCCGGATAGTACTTATTCATGTACTTTCTGGCCAGAGCCACCGCCTCGCTGTCTCTGCTGCCGGACGGCGTGACGGTTCCGCTGATCTGTACACCTCCCGGAGGCGTGCTGTGGACAATGACCGCGCTGCCGTCGCTGCACTGTCCCAGTACGATCCAGACGTGCCCCGGCTGGGATACAATGTCGCCGGGCGTAAATTCCGCCTGGCTGGTATTGCCGTAGTACGTGCCGAATCCGAGGTTTGCGAGATAGCTTGGCATAACTGTAGACGTCGACATGTAGGCGCTCTGGTTGCTCTTCGTATTCATTACATTATATACTGCCCATCCGACAAAGCCCGAGCAGTCCAGCCCATATCCGTATTTGTATCTGTTCGCCGTCCAGTCATAGGAGGAATCGTTTTCGTCAAACCAGCGCTTCCACTGCGGATTGACTCCGATGCGCACGCCGTCTCCTCCGGTGCCCACATCGTGGCCGCCCGCCCACACGTAGAGCGTCTGTCCCACCGGTTCCAGGGCAATCTGGAGCAGGTTCTTGACCGTCTTCTTTCCGGTATCCACAGCCTGAACGTATTTCCCCTCAGAATTGAGATATTTTCCGTCCACATATGTATCGCGCGCCATGACGCCGCTGCTGTAAAAGTAATACAGATCTCCGCTGATTTCCCTCCAGCCCGTGACCATACGGCCGTCGCCGTCCAGATAATAGGTACCCGAGGACTGTGTCTGCCAGCCGGTCTGCATAATCCCGCTCGCGTTGAAGAAATACCAGTAGGAACCGATCTGCTGCCAGCCCACCTGCATCACTCCGCTCGCGTTCAGGTAATACCAGTACATGCCGATCTTCTTCAGCCCTGACTGCATCTCGCCGCTCGCGTTCAGATAGTAATATTTTCCGTCAATGAGCTGCCAGCCGTACTGCTGTTCGCCGTTCTCATTCAGATAATAGTACTTTCCGCCCACCAGCACCCAGCCGGTCTGCATCACTCCGCTCGCGTTAAAGTAATAATACTTCCCGTCGAGCAGCAGCCAGCCCGCATGCATCACTCCGCTGGGTTCCAGATAATACCGGTTTCCACCCTGATCCAGCCAGCCGGTCTGCATTACTCCGCTCGCGTTAAAATAGTAACACGCCCCGTCGATGACCTGCCAGCCTGCCTGCATCACGCCCTCTTCATTCAGATAGAAGGTCAGAGCGCCCTGCTTCAGCCAGCCGGTCTGCATCTCACCGCTCGCGTTGAAGAAATACTGCTTCCCGCGGATATTCTGCCAGCCTACCTGCATCACTCCGCTCGCGTTCAGATAATATGTCTTTCCGTCAACAACCTGCCAGCCGCTCATCATATGGCCCCTGCTGTTCAGGTAATAATATTTGCCGTCATCCAGCACCCAGCCGGTCCGCATCGCTCCGCTCGCGTCAAAATAGTAATACTGTCCGCCGAGAAGCTGCCAGCCATACTGAACCTCACCGCTTGCGTTCAGATAATAGGTATTGCCGTCCACGGTCAGCCAGCCTGCTTTCATCGCGCCGTTCTCATCCAGATAATACGTTTTGCCGTTCAGGGTCAGCCAGCCCCTGACCATGATTCCCCTGGGATCAAAGTAGCGGTACGCCCCGTCCACGACCTGCCAGCCGAACTTCATCACTCCGGTCTCGGGATCTGTATAGGATATGTTTCCGCCGTCGTCTACCCAGCCTCTGACCATGGCTCCGCCTGCATCAAAATAATACCACTTGTTGATATCTTCGGGGGCCGCCATCCAACCGGTCTGCACGGCGCAGCTCTCCGGATCCGCATAATACGTCTGCCCGTCGGCTGTAAACCAGCCTGTCCGAAGGGCTCCGCCCGGATCCGCGTACAGTTTTCGCCCGTTTGACGCCGTCCATCCTCCGGTGTGCATCCTGCCGCTACCGTTCACAAAATATTTTCTTCCGTCGGAATAGGTAAGAACCTCATTCATATGCATATGGCAGTCTTCCGGATCCAGATAATACCAGCTCCCCTCGATCACCTGCCAGCCGCTCAAAAGCCTGCCGTCCTCTCCGGCGTAATACCAGCGGTTATCCGCTGTCGTTCCCCAGGCGGAGGAAATCCTGCGCCCCTCCGCATCGACGAAATACCATGCGCTCCCGTCGTACACCGCTTCCCCGGATTCCATCTTTCCTTCCGCGTCCAGCCAGTACCAGTTATCCCTGTAATACAGCCAGCCGCTTGCGGGTGTTCCGTCCTCATTATAGTAATACCAGTCCGCGCCTTTGAGCACCCATCCGGCAGTCTCCCGCGCGTTCTCCGGGGACTGCTCCGCCGGCGTGGGCGCCGGGGATGTCTCTGCATTCGTCTCCTCTGAAACGGGCTGTTCCGCCGCAGCGGATATATCCTGAGGAAGTGCTGCAGGCAGCGCCAGGCTCAGTGCCAGGGCAGCCGCCAGACAGCGCTTCCACGATTGTGTTCTTTTCCCGCCGAACATCTCTGACGTCCCCCCTCCTTTTCCTTCGTATTCTCTGCCTCCCATTATATCGTCCGCTGATCTGTTATGCAAGATAAAATTTCACATTTTCGTTAATTTTCTTAATTTTTTTGTAACATTTTCCATTTTCTTCCATAACACAACAGGCAGCCCGTCATGCGGGCTGCCTGCTGCAGAGTGTTTTATTTTTATAATAAGTGCGCTCTGATCTCCTCTGCGCTTAACGGGGAGAGATATGCCGGAGCAATGTCAAATACGGTCTTGCATCCGGTTACGCCCTCTTTTTTCAGACGATAAGCCGCTCTCGCGTATGCCACCAAAACGCTGGATGTGAACTCCGGATTGGAGCCCAGCTTCAGAGAATACTCAATCATCTGGTCGGTCTCCTCGTTCAGGCCGGTCTTTCCGCTTCTCATTACAAATCCGCCGTGCGGCATCTTGTTGTGTACAGCGTCGAACTCTTCCTCTGTGATAAAGGTTACTGTTGTGTCATACTCATCGAAGTAGTTCGGCATGGTCTTGATCTCTTCCTCGATCTTCTTTAAGTCCGCGCCTTCCTCAGCAACCACGTAGCACTCTCTCGTGTGCTTCTGGCGGGTAGTCAGTTCCGGCTGCTTGCAGTCGCGCACCGCCTGCATTGCTTCCTCCACGGGAACCGTGTACTGGATTCCGCGCTTTACGCCTGCTACACGGCGGATCGCGTCAGAATGGCCCTGGCTTACGCCTTTTCCCCAGAAGGTATACGTCTTTCCGTTCGGCAGGATAGACTCCGCATAGATGCGGTTCAGAGAAAACAGTCCCGGATCCCAGCCTACTGAAATAATTCCAATATTGCCGCTCTCTCTGCACGCTGCGTCCACAGCCGCAAAATGCTCCGGAATCTTTGCGTGAGTGTCAAAGCTGTCGATCACGGAAACGTACTGCGCCAGCTCCGGTGTCTGATGCGGAAGGTCTGTCGCGCTTCCTCCGCAGAGAATCATGATGTCGATCTCAGACGCCTTTTCCTTCACATCCTCCATGGTATATGCCTTCACGCCTTCTGTTGCCAGCTTCACGCTCGCGGGATCTCTTCTGGTGAACACACCCGCCAGCTCCATATCCGGGTTCTGGCGGATTGCCATCTCGACACCCTTTCCAAGATTGCCGTATCCGGCGATTCCTACTCTGATTTTTTCCATAATAATCCATTTCCTCCTGTCATGTATTTTCTTCTCCGCTTCTGCCTCCCGGCAGGAAACGGCAGATCATCTATCTCATCTTCAGCACCGGGCCTTGAACCGGAGCCAAAGGATGAATCATCTTATACGCGCACTTTCGTGCCCTTTGTATCTCTTTTGGAGAGCTTCAGCTTGTTGAGGCTCATCTTCTTCTCTCTGTATTCAATCTCGTATTCCATGCGGCTCTCAAGCAGGTACGCGTGCGCAAGCTCGTCTCCCTCTGCCATGCGGATACCCCGCACGCCCACAGCAGTCTTCTTCTTGACCGGAACCTCTTCCTTCAGGAAGCGCAGGAAGAAGCCGTTTTTGCTCTGCAGCACCACATAGTCGCTCTCATCGGCAATTCCCACCAGTACAAGGCGGTCGCCTTCGGCGAGCTTTGTGGACGCGATCGTCCGCTTTGACACGTCGAACTCCAGGCCCTCCACCTGTTTAAGCATACCGCTTGCGGCGGCAAAAAGCAAGTTACTTTTTTTCACAGTCTCCAGGCTGCCCGCAAACAGGATCTGCTCCTGCGCGCTGACATAATTGGAAACATTGTCGATCGGCGTTCCCTTATCCCTGAATTTTCCATACGGCAGATCGAGCACCTTTACCAGATGCATCCTTCCGCTGTCCGTGAACAGGCAGATGCGGTCCGTATTTTTGCAGTGAATAATATACTTAAATTCCGCGTGAACCGCGTCCTTATTTCGCTCATATACCGCTTTATCCACAGTCTTCGCGTATCCGAAGCGGTCCATGAGAAAGACGACGTCCATTTCCTCAATCTTCTTCTCTTCGTACACTGCCTCCTCGGCGTTCTCAATCACGGTTCTTCTTTTCCTGCCGTATTCCTTCTTGATCTTATCCAGATCCTCCATAATGACCGCCGCCATGGAGTCATAATTTCCCAGAATATCCTCATATCTGGCAATGCGCGCGAGCGTCTCCTCGTGTTCCTTCATCAGAGCGTCAATCTCCAGGCCGATCAGCTTATAAAGGCGCATCTCCAGAATCGCGGTTGCCTGGCGCTGGGTGAAGCAGAGCTGCTGCGCCGCCTTCTCACTCTTCTTTGACTTGAACTTGATGCCCTCCGTGATACCCATGGTCAGGCAGTTCTTCACCTGCGTCTGATTCTTGCTTCCTCTCAGAATCTCAATAATCAGGTCAATGACATCGCAGGCGCGGATCAGTCCTTCCTGAACTTCCTTTTTGTCCAGCTCTTTGCTCAGAAGATTCTGATACTTGCGGGTCGCCACCTCAAACTGGAAGTCCACATGGTGCTCCAGCACCTGCTTTAAGCTCAGCGTCTCGGGCTTTCCGTCCGCCACAGCGAGCATGTTGACGCCGAAGGTATCCTCCAGACGCGTCTTCTTATAGAGCATATTTGTGAGATTTTCGACATCCGCGCCCTTTTTCAGCTCCAGGACAATACGGATTCCCTCCTTGGAGGACTGGTTGGAAATATCCACAATATCCGTCGTTTTCTTGCTCTCCACCAGTGATGCCACATCATTTAAAAACTTTCCGATATTGGCTCCCACCATAGTGTAGGGAATCTCCGTAATCACGAGATTTGTCCTTCCGCCTTTGCCCTGCTCGATCTCCACTTTCCCGCGCAGCTTAATCTTGCCGCTGCCTGTCTCATAGATTTTCAGCAGGTCGTCCTTATTGACTACCAGGCCTCCGGTCGGAAAATCAGGTCCCTTGATATATCGCATCAGGCTCTTGGTGGAGATCTCATTATTCTTCATATACGCCTTGACGCCGTCCACCAGTTCGCCCAGATTGTGCGGCGGAATGCTCGTCGCCATTCCGACCGCAATACCGTCCGCTCCGTTTAACAGCAGATTCGGCACACGCACCGGAAGCACCGCCGGCTCCTTCTCCGTCTGATCAAAGTTCGGCACAAAATCCACCACGTCCTTGTCCAGATCCCCGAGAAACACTTCCTGCGTAATCTTCTCAAGACGCGCCTCTGTGTATCGCATCGCCGCGGCTCCGTCGCCCTCGATGGAGCCGAAATTTCCATGCCCGTCCACGAGCACCTGACCCTTCTTAAACTCCTGCGCCATCACGACCAGCGCCTCATAAATAGAGCTGTCCCCGTGTGGGTGATACTTACCCATCGTGTCTCCGACAATACGCGCGCATTTTCGGTACGGCCGGTCATATCGAATTCCGAGTTCATACATATCGTACAGCGTCCGGCGCTGCACCGGCTTTAACCCGTCCCTCACATCCGGCAGGGCGCGGGAAATGATGACGCTCATCGCGTAGTCAATATATGATTTCTGCATCAGCTCGGAGTATTCCGTCGCAATAATCCGTTGTTCTTCCATCTGTTCCATGTTCCGTCACCCTCCTGTCAGATATCCAGCTCTGCTTCTTTTGCCCGCTCATAGATAAACGCTTTGCGCGGCGGCACTTCCGTTCCCATAAGCACTTCCGTGACTTCGGACGCCATGCGGGCATCCTCGATCTCAATGCGCTTGAGCATACGCGTCTTCGGGTTCAGCGTGGTATCCCAGAGCTGCTGCGGGTCCATCTCCCCGAGTCCCTTATACCTCTGAAGCGTGAAGGATCCTTTATGTGTCCTGCGGTACCTCTCCAGCGCCTTATCGTCGTAAAGGTACTCTTCCTTTCCCTTTGCCGGCATCGCCTTATACAGCGGCGGCATTGCCACATAGACGTGCCCCTCATAAATCAGTTCCGGCATAAAGCGGTAAAACAGCGTCAGCAGCAGGGTGGAAATGTGCGCTCCGTCCACATCGGCATCCGCCATGATGATGATCTTGTCATAGCGCAGCTTTGTGATGTCAAAATCATTTCCGTACCCTTCCGAGAATCCGCAGCCGAACGCGTTGATCATAGCCTTGATCTCCGCGTTGGCGAGCACCTTGTCGATCGTTGCCTTCTCCACATTTAAGATCTTTCCGCGGATCGGCAGAATCGCCTGAAAACTTCTGTCACGGGCAGTCTTTGCGGAGCCGCCGGCGGAATCTCCCTCCACGATGAAGATCTCGCATACGGACGGGTCGCGCTTCTCGCAGTTGGCAAGCTTTCCGTTTGAATCAAAAGAATACTTCTGCCGCGTGAGCATATTTGTCTTTGCCTTCTCCTCGGTGCGGCGGATCTTCGCGGAACGCTCCGCGCAGGAGAGTACGGTTTTTAATGTTTCGAGATTGCGGTCAAAAAACAGTGTGATCTCTTCCCCGGTCACCTTGCCCGTCGCTTTCGACGCGTCCTGATTGTCGAGCTTCGTCTTCGTCTGACCCTCAAAACGCGGCGCGGGGTGCTTGATCGAAACTACCGCCGTCATGCCGTTTCTGATGTCCGCGCCGGTGAAATTGTCGTCCTTCTCCTTTAAGATTCCGAGTTCTCTCGCGTAACTGTTCATCACTGTGGTAAATGTGCTCTTAAAGCCCGTCAGATGCGTTCCGCCCTCCGCGTTGTAGATATTGTTGCAGAACCCCAGCACGTTCTCGTGAAATTCATTGACATACTGAATTGCGCACTCCACCGTAATGCCGTCCGTCTCACCTTTAAAGTAAATCGGATCATGGAGCGCCTCAGACTTTTTATTCAGATCCCGGACAAAGCCTACGATGCCCTCCGGCTCATGATATGTAATCTTCTCTGAACGCCCGTCCCTGCGGTCCTCAAACACGATCGTGAGGTTCGGGTTCAGATACGCGGTCTCATGGAGACGGCTTTTTACATCCGTGGACGAAAACCGGGTCTTCTCAAAAATCTCCGGATCCGGCAGGAAATTGATGCATGTTCCCGTCTCCTTCGTGCGGCCCAGCGTGGGCAAAAGCCCGTCGACCAGCTCAACCGTCGGAATCCCGCGCTCATAGCGGTCATGGTGAATGTAGCCTCCCAGACTGATCTTCACGTCCAGATAGGTGGAGAGCGCGTTCACCACGGAGGAACCTACGCCGTGCAGACCGCCGCTTGTCTTGTAGGCGGAGTCGTCAAACTTGCCGCCCGCGTGAAGCGTTGTGAATACCACCCGCTCTGCGGATACGCCCTTCGCATGCATTCCCACGGGGATTCCGCGCCCGTCATCCTCCACCGTACAGGAGCCGTCCGCCTCCAGCACCACATGGATATGACTGCAGTGTCCTGCGAGATGCTCGTCCACAGAATTATCTACGATCTCATATATTAAATGGTTCAGACCTTTCCTGGAAACACTTCCGATATACATTCCAGGCCGTTTTCGCACGGCTTCCAGGCCTTCCAGCACCGATATGCTGCTGGCATCATATACATCTTTCTTTGCCATGAATCTGTTCCTTTCTTCCGTCATTTCTTCTTACGCCGTCTGGCATTATAACATAAGAAGGAAGCTGTTGCAAAAGGAAATTCGCCTTTTCGCTTCTGCAGCAGCTTCCCCCTGTAACGGCTCAGCCTTCGTTGTCCCGTGCGGTATTCCTGCCGTAATCACCACTTATTCCGGACTTTTTCCGCAAATCCCAGCATATGCCGGACGGGAAGCACAGTTCCGTCGTCAAGCGCCGCTGTGCCGTCGAACCAGCCGAAGACCTGGTGCTGATCGCTCATCAGCGCTCCCAGAGACGTGAAGGCGCTGCGATCCAGCACAGGCGTAAACGCAAGGTCGAGCCTGCCCTCGCTGTCCGTAACTTTCCAGGGATCCATGTAGCGGATCTTTCCCTCTTCCTCTCCGGGTATCTCAAAGCGCACTTCTTCCAGCTTATGCGCTTTGCCGCCGTAAAAAAGCATATTTTCCGTTGCAGCCGTATTATTTCCGAATCCGTATCCCAGATTGAAACCGAAGGTCTCTGCTCCGATCTTTCCCTGCAGCGCGCTCCAGTACCATGTATTATCATACGTCCACACCCCTCTTCCCCAGTCGAGCAGGCCGAAGCTGTCCTCCGGGCGGAAATAATACTTTCTTCCTTTGTATTCCACCATCCCTCTGGCTTTCATACCGACAATCTTCTGATTATAATAAAAAGCGGTCTTCTTCTCTGCAAAGGGAGTCGCTATCACCACGCTGTCCTGCGGTTCTTCCGTCAGGATGATCTTCATCCGGATCGGAAGCCCTGCGTCGAACTTCTCCATACTGGCAGTGAGAATGCGTTCCGTATCCGTCTTGACGAAAGAAAATCTGGAACGTCTGTTCCGAACGTGAACGCTTCCCTCCTCTGAACTCTCCGGGAGATTCAGCCTTCCCATTGTAAACGGAAGAATCGGGCTCTCCGTATGCTCTGCCCCACGCTCAAAATCGAGAAAAGAAATACTCAGAAGTCCCATGTAGCTGTTATCCGCCACTGTCAGAGCTACCCCGAATCTGTTATTGTAGATCAGATAATAGTCCCACTCCTTAATCCTCATCCGCCCCGCACGAATCGCCGCACGGCTGTAATCCTTTACCAGGCTTGTGGAATACCCCGCTTCCGCAAGCTGCCCGCGCTCATCGAGGAGCGCGCCCTTTGTCAGTTTTTTCTGCATATTGTGTCCCCCTTTGCAGTTATGCCGCTTTGTTTGTACTTACCTTCTTTTTTATTGTATCAAATATGCGGCGCGGACGCAATTCAGAATATTT
>CAKNMY010000098.1 GCA_930989745.1 uncultured Lachnospiraceae bacterium
CCGAGCTCCTCGCCCTGGTAAATATACGGCGTTCCCTGCATGCCGTGGAGCAGGATTGCGAACATTTTGGCTGATTCCACACGGTATCTGCCGTCATCCCCCCATCGGGAGACGATGCGCGGCAGGTCATGATTATCCCAGAACAGGCTGTTCCAGCCGCAGCCGTGCAGCTCGCACTGCCAGCGGTTTAAGATCTCCTTGAGCTTCAGAAACGGCAGCGGCGCGAGATCCCATTTTTCCTTTCCCTCCTGCTGATCCAGCATGATATGCTCAAACTGGAAGACCATGGAAAATTCGCTTCCATCCGGATTGCTGTAGAGCTTCGCGCGCTCCGTATTGGCTCCCCATGCCTCGCCCACAGTGATCAGGTCGCCCTTCTGGAACGTCTCCTTGCTCAGCTCCCGGATAAACTCATGCAGGCGCGGACCGTTGCCCGTGATCTGCAGATCCGGCTCTTTGGCAATCTGGTCAATCACATCGAGTCGGAAGCCGCCTACGCCCTTATCCATCCACCAGAGGATCATATCATAAATTTCCCGGCGCAGCTTCGGGTTCTCCCAGTTCAGATCCGGCTGCTTTACGGAAAACTGGTGAAAATAATACTGCTGCACTTCCGGCACCCACTCCCATGCCGAGCCGCCGAAGCTCGCGCGCATATCGTTCGGAGGCGTTCCCTCCTCGCCGTCGCGCCATACGTAATAATCATGGTACGGATTCTCGCGGCTCTTCTTCGCTTCCAAAAACCAGCGATGTTCATCCGACGAATGATTCAGCACCAGATCCATAATGATGCGGATGTTCCGCTTCTTTGCCTCAGCAATCAGGCGTTCCATATCGTCCAGGCTTCCGAACATCGGGTCAATGTCCTGATAGTCGGAAATATCATATCCGTTGTCGTCCTGCGGGGATTTGCACACCGGGGAGAGCCAGATCGCATCAATGCCCAGATCCGCCAGGTAATCCAGTCTCCGGATGATTCCCTGCAGATCCCCGATTCCATCGCCGTTACTGTCCTGAAAGCTGCGGGGATAGATCTGATAAATGACCGCATGCTTCCACCATTTGTTTCTCTCTGCCATACATTGTACCTCCATATCCGTTTCTAGGTGTTGCGTTAAACTTATTCCTATTATACACCATATGCCATCAAGTGTACAGCCTGAACTGCCGTATTTTCATTTTTTATGCTTTGATCGCCCACCTCAGCTTTGTGGAACGCGCGCGGCTGTTCCTGCGGCATTCCTCAGCGGTCGGACGGATCACGTCGCCGGACACCTCACGGTAAACGCCCTGCCTGCAGAGCTGCCGGAAGGATTTCTTCACCAGTCGGTCCTCCCCCGAGTGGAATGTCAGGATTGCCGCCCTTCCGCCCGGCTTCAACACGCCCGGAAGCTTTTCCAGAAATTCGTACAGGACTTCAAACTCGCGGTTTACATCAATGCGCAGCGCCTGAAATGTCCTCTGGCAGGACTTCTTCACCGCCTCCGCGCGTTCTTCCTCCGGCAGAAATGCGAGCGCGCTCTCAATCACGCTGCGAAGTCCAAAGGTGGTGTCGATCTTCTTCCCGCGCCTCTGCTCCGCGATCACCTTTGCCGCAATCTCATGCGCATACGGTTCGTCCGAATTTTCTATCAGCATTCCCTCCAGCTCTTCCCTGCTGATATCCGCAAGCCTCTGGGCGGCGCTGATTCCCTGCTGCGGATTGAGCCGCAGATCCAGAGGGCCGTCCGCCTTATAGGTAAATCCTCTGTCCGGATTGTCAATCTGCATGGAGGATACGCCCAGATCCGCCAGGACGAAATCAAAAAGTCCTGTCTCCTCACAGACCTTGTCGATCTCCGCAAAGTTCTGAAGGCGGACGGTCAGGATCTCAGGTCCGTATCCGAGCTTTTCCAGCCGCTCTCTTGTCTTCTCAGACTCAATGGGATCCACATCAAGCGCATAGAGATGCCCCTGGTTTTCCAGGCATTTGAGCATCTCCCCTGTATGCCCGCCGTATCCCAGCGTAGCGTCCAGCCCCTGCTGCCCGGGCTGTATCTGCAGGAAATCCAGAATTTCTTTCACCATGATCGGAATATGCATCCCCGCCGGGGTGCCTCCCTTCTGGATTACCCTTGCGACCGTATCGGCATACTTTTCCGGATTCAGCTCCTTATATTTTTCTTTATACGTCTTTGGATGCGTGCCCGAATAACGGACACGGCGCTTATGCTGTTTTTCTTCCATATCCATCTCCTTATGTATTCTCTGTTATTTCAGTTTTTTCTCAAAAAACTCACTTATAATATCCCAGACCTCTCTCTGGAAAAACTCAATTCCCGCGTGCTGCGCTCCCTCTATTGCAATCAGCTCCGCATCCACTCCCGCACGTTTCAGTGCATCATACATCTGCTCGCTCTGACTGAAAGGCACTGTCTGATCCGCTGTGCCGTGCAGAAGCAGAAACGGGGGCGCCTGCTCCGTCACCCATCCGCAGGGCGACGCCGCACGCGCACGCTCTCCATCCTGCGCGGGATTCGCCCCGATCAGCAGCGCTTCCGGCGACGCTGCCTGGCGCTCTTTCGGAGTCCGGGAAATCATACTGCCCAGATCAGCAGGAAGATACCAGCAGCATGCCGCCTGTACCCTGCTGGAATATTCCAGATATTGACCTTTGTCATACTCCGGCAGATCTCCGGTACACGCCGCCATCGCTGCCAGATGCGCACCCGCGGATTCACCCATCACTCCGAAACGCTCCGTGTCGATCCCGTACTGTCCGGCATGCGCGCGCAGATATCGAATCGCAGCTTTGACGTCCTCAAGCTGCCCTGGAAACGTCACCTCATTGCTGGTACGGTACTCCACGCTCGCGGCTGTGAAGCCCCGGCGCGCCAGGTCACACAGATACGCGAGATGCGCGCTGGTGCTCATCTGCTGCCACGCCCCTCCGCAGATCCACACAATACAGGGGCTTTTCTTCTCCCCCTGCTCCGGATACACGATATCGAGCTTCAGGTCTCTCGTCATATGTCCGAACCAATCGGAGACCTGGGCAAATGTGACGCTCGTGTTTACAATATACTGGGGTTCTTTTGCTGTAATATGAATTGTTCTTTTCATCAGGGCATTCCTCCTATTTGTTTTGCTGTTTCGGTATCGCTGTTATCCTCTCATCCTCGGCACTGTCAAAATATTTGAGCAGCGTCATGCAAAATTCTCTTTTGCTATCCCAAGCGTTTTTGCCATCTCTGCATTTAATACGAGAACGTCAGCTCGCCATATTTTTCGCAGTCGGAGCAGCCTGCTTTCCAACTCTGCCTTCGGGCCGCTCAGCCATGCCTCCTCTGCTTCAGATATGACAAGTATAAGTTTAAATCCTATCTCTCCATATGTACTGGATACTATTTGCGAACCTATATTTAAGTCTTTTCCGTTTCTGCCCATAGCAGTCGCTGCAAACATATTTACAGAGTCAATAAACTTATCTGTAATATCTGTATAATAGTCTTCATATTTTTTATGTTTTGCCTTGCTTTCCTCTCTGTTCAAAATGTTGGGACATGTATTTTTCGCTTCAACAAACAGTAAATTTTTTCTCTCTGTGAGATAAATGAACTCAACCGTTTTGATTCCTTTTCCTGCTCTTTTATGAATATCCGAATGTTCAATCTGAAACAGCCTCTCTCTGTCAAAAGGTCCAAATCGAACTCCCGACTCCTCAATTACAACAGCCTCTGTCATAACTTCACCCCTATTTCATCCCGATATATTTGAAGAAATGTTTTTGTGATCGGGTTATTCTCAAGCAAAGTAAATTCGTCACAGCTCTCACAGTGTACTCCGTCTCCATCTGAATCACGGAAAAGCGAATAGTAACACACTTCATCCAGAGATGTTTTCCTGATGTCTATATATTTTGCCAGAAAATAATTATGCGTGGACAGGAATATCTGCACCCCGTTTCTCTGAAGTTCCAACAGCAGTTCCGCGACAGCAGAAAGATTGGACGGATTTATGTTGGCCTCCGGTTCATCCCAGAACAAAACCGAACCCGGTTCCAGCGTTCCGTTTTTGGCAAGGATCCATAAAAGCCCCATTTTTTTTATTCCTTCTGCAACCAGCTGAAATTCCTGTCTTACATTTCCCTGCTTGAGATAGAACTCATCCTTCTCTGCATTGTACACGATCTGACCGTTTGTTATTTTTTCGATCTGCCGGAGCATCACATTCCTGTTTTCTGATGGTTTTCCCTCTGTAATATTGATTTTTGCCGCATGAATCACATCAATATATGTGTCATCAAACCGCACATTTCCCATACTTGTCGCAGCCGGAAGATTGTAACTGTCTGATAAAATTTCTTTTGCAGGAATAAAGACGCTTGTGTCTTTGGAAAATGCGTTCTCCCACCCTTCCTTTCCTCTTATCTCGCCCTCCCATTTCTTGGTTTTGCGGTCAAAAGCGACAGATAACGTATGCTCCGCTCCCACGGCATCATCAACAGCACTCACTCTGACATATGACCGCTGATTTCCTGCGTTCCGGGAGACAAGCCTTCCGAGTTGAAACCCATCCGGCATCATGGTGCGGACAATTTTTTCTCCAAATCCCACATCCACGCGGTTTGACCGGCAGGCGGCGTACAGCAATTTCATCAAATGTGTCTTTCCTGTCGCATTTTCTCCAATGAATACATGGATTCCTCTTCCAAATTTGAGCGTCAGCTCAGAAAAAACTGTGAAATTCTCTATTTTTATAGTCTTGATCTTCATATCCAGCACCTCCCGAAACGATTAAGTCATTCTCCATCTTCCTATCAGCTTTGCGTAAAATTCTATTCTCTCTTCTGCCTCTTTCCATGTTTTTGCCGCTCGATACTTCCCCTCTTCCCCGCGTATGACTGCCTCAATTCCCGGAGCAGCCAGAAGCTCGAACGCATCCTGTGTATCCTTTTCCATATTCTCATAATCGTCCGGATAGAATTCATCCAGCATCCCGTAGACTTCTCTTACCAGGACGCCTCCCTGGTAAATGTAAGGCTTGCTCTTGGCCATCAGCAGGAACTCCATAATTTTTTTCACAGTCTGCCTGAATTGTATATCCCTTTTTTTAGTATTTGAGATATTTTCAGCAGTTGCTCTTTTGGGGAGTTCTTTTCGAATGGGAACCTTCGGTTCTTCACAGCCATCCAGAATTTTTAGAAATTTTTCCCCCTCTGCTGTGAGACTATACTGCCTTCTTCTGTTCATTTTTATCAGATTCTCGCTTTTCAATACCTGGCATCGTCTTGAAAAATCGGAACTGCCGAGATAGACTTCATATTTCTGCTTTGCAATAGCAATCAGTTCCTCCGCGGTATGGGCGGTTCCTCTCAGTTCCAGCATCAGCTCACCGATAAACTCCACATGTTCATCGAGAATCTTAATTAACTTCATTGGCGCCGGGTCTTTCATCCATTCTGTGCCTGTCGCTGACACTTTATAGACGTAATCCTCCGTCTCAACCAGCAATCCATAATTTACCAGAGTATTGACCGTAAGCCTTATCGTGCTGTCACTTTTTGAGCCGTAATTTTCTTCAAAAAACTGTGTAAAATGATATATGCTTTTTTCTTCTTCAAAAAATTCCAGGATTTTGGTTATAGTTTCTCTTGCCTGGTCAAATCTCGGCAGGTATCCGATATTCTTCTTCAATCATCATTCTCCTTTTTATTGTGACGTTTTTTGCAATTTTTGATGTTCTCATTCATGCAGAGGTAATTGCTTTCGATGTAATCATATCACCTTGTATTCCATACTTCAAGTCTTTTCATCAAATCTCTAAAGCATTTATAATCCTTGTCCCTATTCCCACTCACAATTCCACGATAAACAACGGCGGCGGGATATCCCGCCGCCGCATATTCTTTGCTTTTCATCGTTTCCTAAGCTCTGCAAGCGCGCCGTAATGCTGAATTTCAAACTTCTCCGGCGCGATCCGCGCCAGAAGTTCCCTATGCTCCTTTTCCCACATGGAAATTTCTTTTTCCGTGAGTGAAGCGCCGATTCCGCGGCAGGTCTTCATTCTTCCGTTCCAGCTCTCTCTGGTAAACGGCACGCTGATTCTGTATTCCTCATGGTCGACAAGGTCAAACTGTTCCTGATAGCAGTCCGGGATCGCTATCGGATGCATGGTTTCTCCGGCGCCGCTCCAGTTGGAGTTATACTTCAGGGCAAGTTCTTCGCTTGCCCCTGCAATCTCGTCCTCATACGGCAGCCATGCCATGTACAGCACCAGAATACTGCCGCGGTTCTTCAGCATGCGGGCAAGATTCGGCATCAGACGGCTGTGATTAAAATACCAGAAGCACTGACAGGCTGTAGCTGTATGAAAATATTCGTCGGGAAACTTCAGTTCTTCGGCCGGTACGGCAAGATAATCGATATCCATGCCCTCTGACAGAACTCTTGCCTGCTCAATCTGATTTTCTGAAATATCGGTTCCTGTCCACTTTGCACCATACTGATACAGATTTCTCGGCAGCACTCCGGTTCCGGTTCCCAGATCAAGGACGCGCTGCCCCCGGGTACACAGTCCGCGGCTTATAATCCTTTCGTAAAAAGCCGGCGGATAGATATCGCGGAATTTCGCGTAATCCCGCGAAGTCCTTCCCCAGTCAAAGGGGGTTCCGCGGTCTATGTTTTTGTCAATGATCTTCATGAACGAATCTCCTTTGTCAGAACTCCAGCACTTCCGGCGCGTGAGTGAAAGAGCTGATTGTCGCCGTTCCGTTCTCAAAGCAGAATACCTGTGTGTTTCCGTCATCTGCGGCATACATGGACTGAAGCGATGGATAAGCGTCCAGCATGGACTGCCTTGCCTCGACCCGGTCATCCTCCACAAGAGTGCCCGCAACGCGGATCCACTCGCCGTCTTTGAACGCGCAGATCTCAGCTTTGGGATTTGCCGTCAGCTGTTTTGAAACGTCCTTTACCTTTCCGGTCTGGATATAGAGCTTTCCCTCAAAAATATGTATCGTTCCAAACGGGCGCACTCTCGGCTGATCGCCCTCTATTGTCGCGAGATAATACGTCTGTGCCTGTTTTAAAAATTCCGCGATTCTTTCTATATTTTTCATATATATTGCCTCCCTTGTTCATTTTCTGCGCTGCTGTCATACGCCATATCCCCTTCTCCCAGCTGTCTCCCCAATCTCCTCTCCCGGTTCTCTGTGTCCTCCTGGAGCTTCTTGACTTCGTCATAAAATTTTACAACTGTCACTGTTATCATCCTTCCTTCATCATGCACTCTTTTTTATAGAAGGCGACTCCGTACTTCAGAATATCCTGATACCCCTCCCGTCTCAGCGATTCCTCATACTTCTGATGTTCGATCTGCTGCAGGGCTTCCGCACACTTTTGCTCCAGTTCCTGATACGTTCCTGCGACCTTAACTTCCAGAATCACCGCTTTCCCTCTGACGCTGGGATATTTCAGCAGCAGATCCGGGCGTCCGTTCCCGGATTCCCGATTGGAAACCACAATATAGTTTCCAATATTTTTCAGCATACCGGCAAGAAATCCATGGTAATAACTCTCCTGGTAATCGTAGAAACTGATGGTATCCATCAGATTTTGGGATAAAATCTCCGCCGCTTTCTCCGCATCTCCCTGCAGAATGCTCTCATACAGCGGCGTCAGATTTTTTTCCTTTGTTCTCTCCTCAAACCATCTCAGTACAGTATTTTTATAAATGTAACGTACCTCGCTGTTGGGGATTGCCATCTCGATAAAAATGTCTTCTCCGTCCGGATATTCACGGACTTTCTTCAGATAACCTGTAAAAAACAGAAAATTCCACAGATTCTCCTGTGTGGAGTCCATATCCTCATACGTTATATCCTCGTGAACCGCTTTTGTGACCGTCCCTCCCCCAATCAGAGCTTCAATCTCCTGCTTTACGGAAATATCGGCTTTCTCCACAAGCGTGCGGACAATGCTGTTGGAACTGGTATTGGACCAGTACGGTCTTGGCAGTGCATTTCTATTCCCGCAGCATGAATTCACATAGTTAATAACACTCCACGGATTATACACCTCTGTATCTCCAAACTGATAACCGTCATACCATGCTTTTACGGTCTGGCAATTTTCCTCCAGCCCATAATCCTTCAGTATGGAATCCACCTCTTTCTGCGTAAATCCAAAGTGTTCCGCATACGAACTGTCTGTTATCGAAATAATATTCAAATTGTTGAGACCTGTAAAAATCGATTCTCTGCTGATTCTCAGGCAGCCTGTCACTGCCGCAAACTCCAGCGTGTCGTTTGTCTTGAATGCTGATTCAAACAGCGAACGGATCAGAACAATCATTTTGTCATAAAATCCCCTGAAGTATGCGTTCTCCAGCGGCACATCATATTCATCGACAAGAATCACTGTTTTTTCTCCATAAAACGAAGCTAAGCATTCGGACAGAAATTTCAGGGATGTGAGATACTCTTCCTCGTCCGCTCTCCGGTTCATCAGGCGGGTATACTTCTCCCGGTCATCATCCAGCGCAAGACTTCCGGCAACTTCCGGATGCTTTTTGAATTCCCTGGCAATTTCTTCCTTCAGACAGTGAAATGCCTCTTTGTAAGTATCCTGTTTCATGGATTTGAGGGACAGCGCGATTACCGGATAGCGGCCCATTTCACTTAAATATTTTTCTCCCGCAGTCATGATTCTGGTCCCTTTGAAGAGCTGCGCATGATCCGTTTCTCCGTTTCCAAAAAAGTAGCGGAGCATACTCATATTCAAAGTCTTGCCGAAGCGGCGCGGACGGGTAAACAGATTCACCTCTCCTTTTCGGTCAATCAGTTCCTTTATCAGCAGTGTCTTATCTACATAATAATATCCCTTTGTGATCAGCTTCTCAAAATTATCGACTCCGATCGGCAGCGGTGTCCACTCCATAAAATTTGCCTCCCTGTTAACCAACTTCTGCTGTTTCCCCGCGCAGCTCCTCCAGTATGCCGATTACAATCCCGGCAGCCCTCTCAGATGCAGTCTCGCAGTTTTTTTCAAAATTTTCCGCGCCCTTATGTTCCGCCGTGTCCGTAATTGTCCGCACGCTCAGGAACGGCACGCTGTTTACATAGCAGACGTGAGCCGCGGCGGCCGTCTCCATGTCGACTGAAAGCGGCGCATACTTTTCGTTGATTTCCCCTCTTTTTTCATCCTCGATAAACTGTTCGCCTGTCGCCATCATTCCGAACAACACGGGATACGGAATCTTCTCACTGTACCTCTGCGCGGCGGCAAACAGTTTCCTGTCAGACTCAAAATAATTTTCCTTCAGCCACGGATGAAACTCTGTCAGAATATCCTCCGCCACATCATGGTAAACGATCCGGTCCGAAATGACCGTGTCGAAGAGCTGAACGCTTTCAGCCATTCCCCCCGCAGTGCCGACGTTGATGATGCCGTCCACATGAAATGTATCAATCAGAAGCTGCGCGGCTACGGCAGCGTTTACTTTGCAGACGCCGCTGTATACCGCAATCGTATCCATCTCTCCGATACGCCCGGCGTAAAATTTCAGCATGGCTTTTTCCGTGATATCCGGGGATTGTATCCGCGGCAGAAAAGGCGCCAGTTCTGTGTCGCTGGCACATAAAATTCCAATT
>CAKNMY010000099.1 GCA_930989745.1 uncultured Lachnospiraceae bacterium
AAAAATCGCTACACCACAGCCTCCGCAGGCCATCGCGCAGCGATTTTGTTCAATCGGAATTTGGGAGGCATTCAAAAATGAAAGCAACGATAGTTTTACTTGCAGACAATGATGCAGAGAATTATGGCAGAAAATTGATGCTGAAAGCACACAGGTATGGAAAGATGGGATTTGAGATGGCAAGACTGCCGCAGCATGTTTCCTTAAAACAGCCATTTTCGATTCCGTCTTTAGAAAAAATGGAAACATTTTTTGATGGATTTGTAAAGGGATTACGTCCGTTTGAGATTGAATTTGTACGCATGGATGTATTCCCATCCAATGTACTGGGTGGAGCTGAATCCGGATGTATGAGTCTGCGTGTAAAAGAAACGCCGCAGCTTATAGAGGCTCAAAAAAGGTTAAATGAAGAATTAGTCAAATTCTTTGGGTCGTGTCCGGCAGAACATGACGATAACTATGTTTTTCATATGACGTTTGCTATCGGTGGTGCAGACTATGAATCTTATCAAAAGACTTATGATGAGCTGATAAAGAGTGACTATAAGCGGACATTCCGGTTCAGCAGGCTGGGGCTGCTGTATTATGATGATGACAATATTACTCCAGGTACATATTTTTGTTATAAAATATGCAATATTCCGCCTGAGGGAAAAAGTTGCCCGTTTTAGTCTTGCCATAGCGTCTGCCGCGTGCTATTGTTTAAGGGAATAAGCAGGAATTTCCCGCCTCAGCAGGCGGAGAGACTGCATGCTGAAAGGCAGAAAGGAACGAAAATGGAAAAGACGGGTACAGAAACAATAAAGAGAGAAGATATCATGCGCCGCACAGGCCATATGAGCCAGGTGGCGGAGATTCGCGAAATTGCGTACTGCGAAGGCAGAGCAAAGGGAATGGGAGCGTATCAGGTTAAAAACGGCCCGCTGCAGTTTACAGTCATGAAGGATAAGTGCCTTGACCTCGCAGAGCTTTCCTACCGCGGTGTTCAGATGAGCTTTCTGACAAAGCCGGGACTGCAGGGCAGGAACCATTATGATACGAACGGAGATGAGGCACAGAGAAGCATTATGGGAGGAATGCTTTTTACCTGCGGTCTGGAAAATGTCTGTGCGCCGTGTGAGATAGACGGAAAAGAGTATCCCATGCACGGCAGAATCCGCACGACACCGGCAGAACATGCAGGTGCGGAGACGTACTGGGAGGGCGACACTTATCAGATACGCATCCACGGAACCATGCGGGAGGCAGAGCTTTTCGGGGAGAACCTGGTGCTGCGTCGTGAGATTACCACGGAATGGCCGGGAAAAGAAATTAGAATCCATGATATCATAGAAAATCAGGGATTCCGTGAGGAACCGATGATGATTTTGTATCATTTCAATATGGGCTATCCGCTGCTGGATGAGGGCGCTAAGATTGTGCTTCCGACCTGCAAAGTTACTCCGAGAGACGAAGCCGCTGCGCCTCATACGGAGCAGTACGGCGTGATGGAAGCGCCTGTGGACGAGGAGCCGGAATGTGTATTTCTTCATGAGCTCGCTGCGGATGAGGACGGCAATACATTTGCGGCGCTCATCAATGAAAAACTTGGACTTGGAATCCGCCTGTCCTTCTCTAAGAAGAATCTGCCGTACTTTATGCAGTGGAAAGCTCTGGCAAGCGGCGATTACGTGATTGGCCTGGAGCCGGCAAATTCCAGTGTATACGGAAGAGGATATCATGTGGAGAGAGACACGCTGCATACACTGGCACCCCAGGCGTGCGAGGAGATGGAACTTACGATTACCGTGCTTGAAGGCGAGGAGCTGCAGCAGACAGAGCGTCTGGCGGAGCAGCTTAAAAAAATGGCAAGAGAGTAGCCGCGCCGGGCTGGCAAAGATTACATGCCGGCAAAATAAAATATCATTCATCACAATAGGCAGTTCGCACAGGCGTGCTGCCTGTTGTTTTTTTGCTCCGGCACAAAAGTTAAGAAGAAAGTAAAGACTTCCCGGCCGATTCGTGATAAAATTTAGGTAATATAGCGACAGAAAGTAAGAGGAGAGACAAATGCAGGATACAACTATACTTGTAGTAGATGATGAAAAAGAAATTGCAGATTTGCTTGAGATTTATCTAATCAGTGACGGCTTCCAGGTGCAGAAGGCTTACAGCGCCCAGGAAGGCCTTGATATTATCCACACAGGACACGTGGATCTGGTGCTTTTGGATATCATGATGCCGAATATGGACGGGCTTGAGATGTGCCGGAAGATTCGGGAGACAAATAATATTCCGATCATAATTGTCAGCGCCAAGACGGAGGAGATAGACAAGATCGTGGGGCTGTCCAGCGGCGCCGATGATTATGTCTCCAAGCCATTTAACCCGCTGGAGCTGATGGCGCGCGTGAAGTCACAGCTGCGCCGCTATCGGGAACTGAATCCGGCTCAGCAGGAGAAGCGCTCCCAGCAGCAGACGATTATCCTGCGCCAGCTGGAGATCAACCGCGACAGCCATCAGGTGAAAGTGCATGGAGAAAATATTAAGCTGACTCCTATAGAATTTGATATTCTTTATCTTCTTGCGTCACATCCGGGACAGGTGTTCAGTACAGATGAGATTTTTGAACGCGTTTGGCATGAAAAGGTGTATGAGGCGAATAATACGGTCATGGTGCATATCCGCCGCCTTCGCGCCAAGATGAAAGATGACGCCCGTACGGATAAGATTATCAGTACGGTCTGGGGGGTTGGATATAAAATTGAAGCTTAAGATACTGAAAACATTTCAGCAGAAAGTAATTTTTGCCTTTGCAGGCAGCGCCCTCGTGACCGTAGCAGTGGAACTGATACTCTGGGTGATTCTGCAGGAGGCCGGAGAAGCTCTGCGCAGAAAGGGATACCGCAGTTCCAACATCGGTCCCGACGGTATCCGGTCGTCGTCGCTGGTCATCTTTATTGCGGTCAGCGGGATTGTTCTGTTCTCCCTGCTGTGCTATCTGCAGATCCGCAGCAGGATGCGCTACGTTAAAGTGCTGCTGACATGTATTGAACAGATTGCGCAGGGTGATCTGGAGATTGAAGTTCCGGTAGAGGGAAATGATGAGTTTACAGGCATGGCAAAAAGCCTCAATACACTTCAGCAGAACATCCGTGAGATCATGGAGCGGGAACGTATTGCGGAGCACACGAAGAACGATCTGGTATCCAGCGTTGCTCATGATCTGCGCACGCCGCTGACCTCCGTGATAGGATATCTGGGCTGGGTCAGAGAACAGAGTGACCTGGATGACGAAACGCGGCAGAAGTATATCGATATCGCCTACAGCAAGGCGCGCCGCCTGGAGAAGCTCACAAATGAACTGTTTGGCTTTGTGAAGCTGGAGCACAGGGAGATGGCGCTGCATCTGATAACGCTCAATCTTGTGCAGCTCATGGAGCAGATGCTCGATGAGAGCACCTACAGTTTTGTGCAGAACCAGATGAAAGTTCAGTTCGTCTGCAAGGAGTCGGCAATTCAAATACAGGCGGACGGCGATCTGCTTGCACGCATGTTCGCGAATCTCATCAGCAACGCCGTGAAATATGGAAAAGAGGGAAAGCTTCTGCGCATCGAAATGGAAGCGGATGAGGAGAATGCCGTTACACGGGTAATCAATTACGGACATGTGATACCGCGCGAGGAACTGGACCTTATTTTCCGTAAGTTTTACCGGATTGAACAGTCGCGTTCCCAGGATACAGGCGGCACAGGACTGGGGCTTGCCATTGTACAGCAGATCGCTCAGCTTCACGGGGGAAGCGTCAGGGTCAGCAGTGACTTGAGGGGAACGGTATTCAAGGTAACTCTGCCCCTGAGGCAGGAAGAAGGGCAGGTAGAGCAATGAAGAGATGGAGAATGACAGGCACCTGTGTGCTTGCGGCGTTCCTGCTGCTGGGGAGTGTTCCGGTGCAGGCGGCAGAGACACAGACGGACGGCAGCGCGTACACCATCAAGGTGGAGAGCGGCCTGAAAGGCGTTATACGGGATACGGGATATCTTCCGGTACAGATCGAGCTTACCGCTGAGGAGGACTTTAAAGGGAGCATACAGATTCCCTGCCAGGTGCGCCCGTGGAACAGAAATATATTGAGTGTGATCATAGATTCACTGCTGCCGGATATCAGTACAGAGGGTATGGACAGCGCAAAGGAGAGAGACTATACATATCGTCAGAAAGTAGAACTGGATGCCGGAGAAAGCGCGCATCTGAATTTTAATCTGGCGGTTCCTGATGATATACAGCATCTTACAATCCAGCTTCTGGATGAAAGCGGCAGAATTTTGAAGGAACAGGTATCGCCGCTGGATGAGAACCGATATAATCAGCGCATTATCATTGGAGTAGTATCGTCGGAGGCGGGAGCCACAGAGGCGATTGAGGCCCAGCAGTATGGTGAGACGCTGCGGTGTGTCAGCGATGTGGTGGAGATGACGGCGGAGGAGATTCCCACGGATATGCGGCTGCTCAGCCAGATGGACGCTCTGGTGCTTATAGGCGTCACGGAACAGAGTCTGTCCGCGGATATACAGACACGCCTTTCCGAATGGGAGCAGGGGGATGACGGCGCGCTGATTCAGGCGACCAGCGCCGATGATGCAGTGGGACAGCTGAAGGAATACTTTACGGATGAGCGTATCGAGGAGGCGGGAGTCATTATGTATTCCTCGTCCATACAGAACGACCTGGCTCAGATTCCGGTAAAGCAGCAGCCCTCTCTGTGGCTGTACGGGGCTGTGCTGATTCTCTATGCGGTGTTCGCGGGACCGGGCCTGTATCTGATTCTGAAGAGGCTGAAGAAGCGCTACTACCTGTGGGTAGGCATAACGGCTGCGGCAGCCGGGTTTACCGTGATCATCGGAGTGCTGGGAAGCCAGACAAGGATGCGGGCGCCTTTTATCTCTTACGCGGAGACGTATGTGCAGTCCGGGGAAAGTGTAGTGCGCCAGGTGGATTTCGGGATACAGGCACCGTATAATCAGGAATACAGCCTTTATGTGGACAGCAGTTTTGACCTGGTTCCCGCAATGGATATCAATGATATGGGAGTAACGTCGAAGGAGGCCGGAAGGTTCCACGGAGAGCTCGTTGATATTGAATATCAGGAGGACCAATATAAGATTACCATATCGCAGAACTCGGCATTTTCACCGGAATATTTTACCATACACTGCCAGGAAAAGATCATGGGAGGCATTACGGCTCAGGGTATTTTTACCGAAAAAGGACTGGTCGGAAGTGTGAGGAACAATGCGCCCTATGACATGAAAGATGTATTCGTGCTGATGCCTGAGAGCATCGTCTACGTTGGAAATCTGCCGAGCGGAAAGGAAGTGCAGCTGGAAGATTGTATCCGTTTCACTTACAGCATCGGCGGGCTTAACAAGTTCTTTGCTAAAGTTCCCGAATTTTCCAATCGGGAGGAGACTGCATACCTGCAGGAAATCCTGATGAATGAAGTCTTTGAGCTGTACCAGAGCGGTTCGCTGAAAAGCTATGTGTTTGGAATTATGCAGAAGGACGAGCTGGATTTCCAGCTGGATTCCGGATACGAGGCTTACGGATACAGTCTGTACCGTGCGTCGGCGGATATCCGATACCGAAACGGTGATGAGATTTTCTGCCCATTCGGTCAGTATAGGATGAAGCTCTCAGAAGGAGACTATGTCGATCAGCAGTGGCCAGCTTCTTATATGACTACAGATGGGGAGATGACGATTTACTATGATCTGGAAGGCACGCTGGAGCAGCTTTCCGGAGAAGAGGTGAAGGTGACCGGACTTTCTATGTACACACCGGATTATGCGGAGAGCGAAGGTCAGATTGCGTGGAAGGGGACGATCTCGTTCTTTAACAGGGAGAAGAAGCGGTATGATCAGATTGCCCAGTGGCAGGAGACGATGACAGAGGAGATGCTGGAGCCGTATCTCGGCGATGACGGAATTCTGACTGTAAAATACGAAAGCGCGTTTTTGGTTGAACCGAAGCGCAGTGAGAATGATCAGATGATCATTCCAAGTATCAATCTATCGGGGGTGGTGACGGAAAATGCTGAAAATTGAGAATCTGTGCAAACGGTTTGGGGATTTTACCGCTCTGGATCATCTGAATATGCAGGTAGATAAAGGTGAACTGTTCGGCTTTGTGGGGCCTAACGGAGCAGGGAAGACCACAACCATCCGGATTATCAGCGGGCTTCTGCGCGCCACATCCGGAGAGGTCTGGGTCAATGGAATGCGTACCAGCCGGAATACAAAGAAGCTCAAGGAATCCATCGGGTATGTGCCGGATACTTTTGGGGTATACGACAACCTTAAGGTCAGTGAATATCTGGAGTTTTTTGCCGCCGCATACGGAATTTACGGAAAGAAGGCATCCTCCCGCAGGGATGAGGTGCTGGAAAAGGTAGGGCTTCTGGAGCAGAGAGAGATGATGGTGGATACGCTCTCGAGAGGAATGCAGCAGAGGCTCTGCCTGGCGCGGGCGCTGATTCACCGTCCGGAGCTTCTGGTTCTGGATGAGCCGGGGACAGGACTGGATCCCCGTACAAGAAGGGCATTCCGCAGAACCTTGAAAGACCTGTGTGAGGAAGGGTATACGATTCTCATAAGTTCCCACATTCTCACAGAGCTGTCTGATATCTGTACGAGCATTGGAATCATTGACATGGGAAAGATGGTGCTGCAGGGGCAGATTGATGAGATTATGCTGTCCATAGAGGCGTCGAACCCGCTTCTGATCACCGTGTTCAGAGACACGGACCGGGCAGCGGAGCTGCTGAGAAGAAACCCGCTGGTGACGCGGATTTCCATAGAAAAGAATAAGATTGCCGCGCATTTCACCGGAAGCCGGGAGGAAGAAGCGGAGCTGCTGAGAGAATTGGTGGAAGCAGGGATCCCGGTTACATCCTTTGTGCGGGAACAGACGAGTCTGGAAACACTGTTTTTCCACCTGACGGAGCATGAACAGGAGGTGTCAGTCTTTGAATTTGAATCCGGTATTTGATAAAGAGATTAAGAGAAACTGCCGTTCCATGAAGATTTCCTGGATTGTCTTTGGGTGTAATCTGGTATTGGGAACGATTGCAGTGATTTCTTTCTTTGGAGAAGGGGTGATCCACGGATACATGCAGACCGACAGATACCGCATGCCGATTCGGTGCTATATGATGATGAGCTATGCGCTCTTTCTGATGGTGGCGCTGCTGATTCCGGGAATTACTGCCGGGAGCATCTCGCTGGAGCGGGAGAAGCAGACACTGGATGTGCTGCTGACTACAAACCTGAATCCATGGAAAATTATCACCGGAAAACTGGAGGCGTCTTTGAGCATGGTATTCCTGCTCGCCGTCTCCGCGATGCCTGCCGTGGCGCTCGTCATGGTATTTGGCGGGGTGGGATTTTTGGATCTGATTGCGCTGGTGGCGCTGCTTGTGATTTCGGGGATATTCATCGGAAGCCTGGGGATTCTCTGCTCGGCGTTGTTTAAACGCACAACGCTTGCGACTTTGATGGCTTACGTACTGCTCATATTTTTTGTCGCAGGAACAGCGGCGATCGTGATGATTGCCTCCCATATCAATGTACTGCAGAACGAAGCGGCCGGTCTGTATGACGGAAGGTCGGATATCGGAGGGCTTGTCTATCTGCTCCTTTTAAATCCTTTTGCGAGCTTCTTTTCCCTGCTCTCCGGTCAGGTAGGAAACGGCCGCGAGATGCTGGATATCTGCAATGCCTTCGGTGATTATTCCCAGAGCTTTGTTGTGAATCATTTTTCGGTTTTTGCGGCGGGGATCCAGCTGATTCTCTCAGGAGGATTCATAGCGCTCTCGGGAGCACTGCTGAATCCTCTCAGGAAAAAGTAGCTTTTCCGGTCAGTTCAAATCCGGCAGCCTCCGCTTTCCGTACGTTCTGAAACGCAGCAGAAAGGCAGCCGCTCGGAAGATCCAGTCGAGAAACATGCCATACCAAACACCCATGATGCCCATGTTCAGCTTTGTCACGAAGATGTATGCAAGGAAGACGCGGAAGATCCACATGGATCCCACAGAGATACACATGGTAAATTTTGCGTCAAAGCTTGCGCGAAGCGTATTGGCAAGCGTGAAGGCAATTGGCCAGATGATCATTGCCACGGAGTGCGCCATGATCATTTCGCAGGCTCCGGCAGCTGCTTCCGGGGAGAGACTGTAGATGCCCACGAAGAGATTGCTGCCGAAAAACATTGCTGTACAGATTACAGCCAGGAATGCGTAGTTCAGCAGGATCAGCTTCTTCGTATACTGCTTTGCCTGCTGATATTCCCCGGCGCCCACACAGCGTCCGACTACTGTGATGAGGCCGAGGCCGATGGCGTTGCCGGGAAGATACTCCAGCGTCGCTAGGTTGCACGCTACGGCATATCCGGCGATGGCAGTGGTTCCAAGAGAAGAGACAAGGCTCTGCAGCGTCAGCTTTCCGATCTGAAAGATGCTGTTTTCCAGTCCATTGGGAATTCCAACGCCGAGAATGCTGCCGATCATCTTTCTGTGCGGAGCAAAATCCTTCAGAGAATTTATGCGGATGACATTTTTCGGGGACTGGATCAGAAACATCATGATCACAGCAGCTGCGACGCGGGAGATCAGAGTCGGATACGCGACTCCCTCCACACCCATATGCAGCGCAAAAATACAGATGCTGTTTCCGGCAATATTAATGCCGTTCATGATCAGGGAGACAAACATGGATACCTTGGAGTTCCCCATGGATCTGTACAGCGCTGCGCAGGAGTTGTAAACTGCAAGGAAGGGATAGGAGACAGCTGTAATTCTGAAGTAGATCATGGCGTCAGTCATGACCTCGGCTTCAACATTTCCGAATACCAGGCTTAAGATCTGGTAATTGAAGAGGAGAGAAATAAGAGCCAGCGCCGCTGAGGCAACTGTCGTGACGAGAATAAGCTGTCCGGCCGACTGGCATGCCTTCCGGGTGTTTTTCTGCCCCAGGTACTGGGAGGAGACGACAGCGCCTCCCGTCGCCAGCGCAGACAGAAGCTGGATGATCAGAATGGTGATAGAGTCCACGAGCGAAACGCCGGATACGGCGTTTTCCCCGACCACGGAGACCATGGCCACATCCACCATACCGACGGCTACGGCCAGGAGCTGTTCGATGATCAGGGGGATCAGCAGTTTTGTAAGATCTTTTTTTGAAAATAGCATAGGTATTTCGCCTCTCTTATGTAAGTTTGTGTTGTATAAATAAGATTATAAACATCTTTGCCTCATCTGCCAATCCCCGAAAGGGGAAAAGAAGGGCGAAAAGCGGCGGAAAATCAGGGCTTTTGAGATACAATTAAAAAAATAAAAAAAATTCAAAAAAACACTTGCATTTTCCTGGAACTTATTGTAATATAGACGAGCACGGTTCGTTGGTCAAGCGGTTAAGACGCCGCCCTCTCACGGCGGAAACAGGGGT
>CAKNMY010000100.1 GCA_930989745.1 uncultured Lachnospiraceae bacterium
AGCTTCAGCAGGTTCGCGTCGATGGAGTGGTAGTCAAAATGCGTAGTTATAATGTCCGTATTGACGTCGTTTGCAGGGTGCTGCACCGGCGTGAAGGAATTGATATCCTCGCCGATCGGAAGCACAATAATGCCTCCAGGATGCTGTCCGGTCGTGCGCCGGATTCCCGTACACCCCTGCACAATACGGTCAATCTCGCAGTTTCGCTTGTGAACGCCGCGCTCCTCAAAGTAATTCTTCACATATCCGAACGCGGTCTTGTCCGCCAGCGTACCGATGGTCCCGGCGCGGAAGGTCTGGCCGTAGCCGAAGATAACCTCCGTGTACTTATGCGCTTTACTCTGGTAATCGCCGGAGAAATTGAGGTCGATATCGGGCTCCTTATTTCCCTTAAATCCCAGGAAGGTCTCGAAGGGGATGTCAAATCCGCCCTTCTTGAGCGGAGCGCCGCAGTCAGGACACGTCTTGTCCGGCATATCGCAGCCCGCCCGCCCGGCGTAGGCCTTCACCTCCGGGGAGTCAAAGTCGTAATAATGACATTTCTCACAGTAATAGTGAGGGCTTAACGGGTTTACCTCCGTGATTCCTGCCATGGTCGCCACAAAGGAGGAGCCGACTGATCCACGGGAACCCACAAGATATCCGTCCTCGTTGGACTTCCACACCAGCTTCTGCGCAATGATATACATCACGGCATATCCGTTGGATATAATCGAATTCAACTCCCTCTCCAGCCTTGCCTCCACGATGGGCGGCAGCTTCTCCCCGTACATCTCGTGCGCCCGGTTATAGCAGATCTCCCGGAGCATCTTGTCGGAATTCTCGATGACCGGCGGGAACTTTCCGTCCCGGATCGGGCAGACCTTATCGCACATATCCGCGATCTTATTCGGATTCGTGATCACGATCTCCTCCGCCTTCTCAGCGCCCAGATAGGAAAATTCCTCGAGCATCTCCTCAGTGGTGTGCAGATACAGCGGCGCCTGATCGTCGGCGTCTCCGAAGCCCTTGCCCGCCATGATGATGCGGCGGTAAATCTCGTCCTCGGGATCAATAAAATGTACGTCGCACGTCGCCACCACCGGCTTATTGAACTGCTCCCCGAGCTTTACGATCCTGCGGTTGATCTCCCGCAGATCCTCCTCGGACTCCACGGCGGAATCCTCATCCCGGATCATAAACGCGTTATTTCCGATCGGCTGAACCTCCAGATAGTCATAGAAATCCACAATACGCGCAATCTCCGTATCCGGCCTTCCGCCCACGATCGCCCGGTACAGCTCTCCCGCCTCGCAGGCGGTTCCGATGATCAGCCCCTCCTTATACTTTAAGTACGCGCTCTTCGGCACGCGGGGCCGGCGGTTATAGTATTGCAGGTGCGACAGCGATACCAGCCGGTAGAGGTTCACTCTGCCCGTCTCGCTCGTCGCAAGGATAATGGCATGGTAGGTCGGCAGCTTTTTTATGGTGTTCTCCGACACACTGCCCTCCTCGTTCAGCGCGTCCAGATCAAAAATATCCCTGTCTTTGAGCATTTTCACGAACTTCACAAAAATCTCCGCCGTACAGCCCGCGTCGTCGACCGCACGGTGATGATTCTCCAGGGAGACGTTTACCGCTTTCGCAACCGTATCCAGCTTAAAGCGGTTCAGGCCGGGCAGCAGGAAACGCGCCATTGCCACAGTGTCCACATAGGTGAATTCCCGCTCAATACCCTGCAGTTCACAGTTATGTTTGATAAAGCTCATATCAAAGTCCGCGTTGTGCGCAACCATCACGGCTCCCTCGCAGAACTCGATGAACTTCGGAAGCACTTCCTCAATCACGGGCGCGTCGAGCACCATATTGTCGCTGATTCCGGTCAGATTCTCTATCTTATACGGAATCGGCACCTGCGGATTGACAAAGGACGAAAATTTTTCCGTGATCTTGCCGTTCTCGACACGCACCGCGCCGATCTCTATAATCCGGTTCATAATGGGGCTGAATCCCGTAGTCTCAATGTCGAAGACCACGTACGGCGCGTCGAGGCTCTGCCCCTTCGTATTGTTGACAATTCCCTTTAAATCATCGACGAGATACGCCTCCATGCCGTAGATCACCTTGAAATCCGCGTCCGCGTCAAGCTTCAGATCCTCGTACGCGTGATTCGCCTCCGGAAAGGACTGCACGACTCCGTGGTCCGTGATCGCAATCGCCCGGTGTCCCCACTCATAGGCGCGCTTTACGAGCACCTTCGCGTCGGTCACGCCGTCCATATCGCTCATCTTCGTGTGACAGTGGAGCTCCACTCTCTTCTGCGGGCTCGTATCCATGCGGCTGGTCGTAAAGTCGGGGATCTTCTTGATTCCCCACACTGAGCCGATCGTCAGGTCATGGTCAAACGTATCGATGATGGTCTTGCCCTTCACCTTCAGAAACGCTCCCTTTGTGATCGCGCCGCTCACCTCCGGCACCTGTTCATTCTTCAGAAAGATCTTCGTGACAATCGTATCCGTAAAGTCCGTGATCTGAAAAATAAAAATCGTGCGCTCTCCGCGGATCTCTCTGCTGTCAACGGCAAGCACCTTGCCCCGGATCGTAATATCCGCCATATCCCCGTCAATGGACTCGATCGGCACGCTGTTGTCCTCGAAATCCCTTCCGTAGACCACGTCGGGATTCTGCGGGCGCTTCGGCTTCCTGGGTTCTTCCTCAGCCTTTCCCCTGCGCAGATTCCGGCGACCGCCGCGCTGGCGGGTTCCTGCTGTGGATTCCCTCTTCTCCTCTTCCTCCGGCGCTGCCGCAATCTTATCCTCGGGGCGGATATGGATGCCGCTGTGCTCCATAACCTGCTGCACCCGCGCCTGGATCTGCAGTTCACTGTTCTTATGCGCGCGGCTCTCTCCCACCTTCACATAATCCGGATGGAGGATCAGGGAGACGCCGCAGCGCTCACAGAAAATCTTCTCGAGAATCCGCAGCAGCTCCCCGGACTTCTCCCGCGCGATCGCAGTATCCGCAAATGTGATGTGCAGCGTGTCCTCGTCCTCGAACTCCATCTTCGCGGTGGAGAACATATTGTAGAGGAAAATGCTGTACTCCTTCAGTTCCATGCGGATACTCGGCGAATATACTTCCATCAGATTCTCCGGGGTATACTGGGCGGAGAGATTAAACTTCTCGATAATCTTTATCCGTATCCTGACATTGGAAAAAAACTGGGTGCGGATCGCCCGCTCCAGCTTGTAAATATGCTTCTTATGAATCCACTGGCGGCTGACAATATAGACCCTCAGCAGATCCTTCCGGCGGTTGATGGCGACACGCTCCACCTTCACCACGGGCAGAAGCTCACGGAGTTCTTCGTCTACCTCCAGATTCGGAAATACGTCTAAAAAATCTTTTTCCATCTTATTCCTTCCAGTTGAGAAGCTCTTCCCGCAGACAGCCGAGCAGCTCGTTCTCGGGAACCTTTTTCACAATCTCGCCCTTCTTGATCAGCAGGCCGACACCCTTGCCGCCGGCAATGCCGATGTCGGCTTCCTTCGCCTCACCCGGGCCGTTTACCGGGCAGCCCATAACTGCCACTTTGATGTCCAGGTCAATGTCCTGTACCATATCCTCGACCTGATTTGCAAGAGAGATCAGATCGATCTGCGTTCTTCCGCAGGTCGGGCACGATACGACCTCAATGCCGCCTTTTCTGAGTCCCAGCGTCTTCAAGATCTGCTTTGCCGACTTGATCTCCTCGAGGGGATCTCCGGTCAGCGACACGCGGATCGTATCCCCGATGCCCTGGTGCAGGATCAGACCCAGGCCAATCGCGGACTTGATATTTCCCGAGAAGAGCGTACCAGCCTCCGTGATGCCCACATGGAGCGGATGGTCCGTATGCTCGGCCAGAAGCTCATGGGCTCTTACGCACATCAGAACGTCGGAGGACTTGATGCTGATGACCAGGTTGTCATAGCCCATCTTCTCGATGAGGCGTACTTTATGCAGGGCGCTCTCCACAAGCCCCTCGGCGGTCACCCCTCTGTACTTTGCCACCAGCTCTTTCTCCAGGGAGCCGCTGTTGACTCCTACTCTTATGGGAATATTGCGCTCTTTTGCAGCGTCCACCACTGCCTGAATGCGCTCTCTGCTTCCGATATTGCCCGGATTGATGCGGATCTTGTCCGCGCCGTGCTCGATCGCCGCAATCGCAAGGCGGTAATCAAAATGAATATCCGCCACCAGCGGAATCGATATCTGGCGCTTGATGCTCTCGAGTGCCTCCGCGGCTTCCATGGTCGGAACCGCGCAGCGGATAATCTCACAGCCGGCTGCTGTGAGCGCTCTGATCTGCGCCACGGTCGCCTTCACATCCTCTGTCTTCGTGTTGGTCATGGACTGAATCAATATGGTATTGCCGCCTCCGATGAAGCGGTTTCCGATTTGCACTACTCTCGTCTTTTTCCGGCACATAGTATTCTCCTCTTTTCTTGTACCGGGCATTCTCCCGCCCGGCGGTTGTTAAACATCAGTATAGCACAAATTTTTTATAAAATGAAGTAATTGCTTGGCGCAAACCATTGCAATTTTCCGGTTTTTCATATACAATTTAGTTCAGAATAGAAAGAACATTCGCTGCGGGCAGACTGCAGCCATATTTTAACAGCAGCCCGGTCTTCGCCTGTTTTCGCGGGGACGGACGGCTGAACTGTGATTCGAGGGATTACACATGAAGAACTTTGACATTTTTGACCTGGGAGATTTTATTGAGAACGCTGTCGACAAGGCGATCAGCTCCCAGAATTTTTCCGAACTGAACAAAAATATCTCCCAGGCGATTGACCGCTCTGCGGATCTTCTGAACGGCGCTAAAAGGGGCGGTTACGACCCCTTCGGTTCACCTCTGGACCGCAGCCGCGGACGCTATGTGACGCCGGGAGGACAGCAGAATTCCGCTTCCGCCGGCCGTTCGTCTTCCGCGCAGACGCGCGCGTACACCGCTCCCCGGACGAAGAAGTCCGCCTTTCCCGTGGCAGTTTTTCCCGCGGGACAGATTGCCGGTATCCTGCAGACGACATTTGGCGGAATTTTCACTTTTTCCTTCTTCTTCGCGGCAATCGGATGCCTGATCGGACTTCTGGCGCCCGGCTCATCGGAATTCTTCGCGATCCTGACAGCACTGGTCATCCTCTTTGCCGTATTTACCGGAGTGAGCGCAGGTATCCTGGGACGCGGCATCTATAATCTGAAGCTGGTATCCCGCTTCCGCCGCTACTGCCGCGCAATCGGCAATCGCTCCTACTGTGCTCTCACAGATCTTGCGAACGGATGCGGACGCTCGGTCAGCCAGGTGAAGAAGGATCTTCACGTCATGCTCTCCCGGAATATGTTTCTGGAGGGCCATCTGGACAAGCAGGACACTTGCCTGATGGTGACGGACGAATCGTACCAGCAGTACTGCGATACCCAGAAAGCATGGGAGGCGCAGCAGGATCAGCGGCAGGAACAGGCCCGTGAGCAGGCCTCATCCGGACTCACCGAAGAGCAGCAGAAGATCATCGACGAGGGCAACGCCTATATCCGGCGCATCCGCCAGTGCAACGACGATCTGCCGGGAGAGGTGATCTCCGCGAAGCTGTACCGCCTGGAGCTTGTGATCACAAAGATTTTTGACCGTGTCAAGAAGCAGCCGCAGCTCGCTCCGGAGCTTCACCGGTTTATGAAGTATTATCTGCCCACCACCTGGAAGCTTATCGACGCTTACCGGGATATGGAGAATCAGGAGATCGACGGTCCGAATATTGCCGCCACGAAGCGCGAGATCGAGCAGACGCTCGATACGATCAGCACCGCGTTCGAGAACCTGCTGGACAGCTTCTATCAGGACACAGCGTGGGATATATCCTCCGATATCTCTGTGATGCAGACAATGATGGCACAGGACGGGCTTACCAAAAAGGATTTTGATAATAAAAAATAAAGAAAAGAGAGGTACTTCTTATGTCTGATGAGTTCAAAGATTTCGATACCGCACCTACACTGAGCTTTGATGCGCCGACACCTGAGCCGGACTTAAGCTTCGGGCAGGAAACCGCTGTTGCGGAAGCTCCCGCAGCAGCAGAGCTGAACGACTCTATCTTAAATGATGATGAGCGCAGGATGGTCGACGACTTTGTTACCAAGATTGACCTGAAGAATTCCGGCGCTATTCTGCAGTACGGCGCGGGAACGCAGAAGAAGATGGCAGATTTTTCTGAGGCTGCTCTCAACAACGTGCGCACCAAGGATCTCGGCGAGGTCGGAGAGATGATCTCCAATGTCGTGACAGAGCTCAAGAATTTCGATGTCAGCGAAGAAGAAAAGGGCGGATTCTTCGGCTTTTTCCGCAAGACCAGCGACAAGCTCACCAACATGAAGACCCGCTATGAGAAGGCGGAAGTCAATGTGGAAAAGATCTGCCAGGCACTGGAGGGCCACCAGATACAGCTCATGAAGGATGTGGCTGTGCTGGATAAGATGTATGAGCTGAATAAGACGTATTTTAAAGAACTGACCATGTACATCATGGCAGGCAAGAAGAAGCTCGAGCAGGTGCGCTCCCAGGAGCTGCCCCGTCTCATGGAGAAAGCGCGTCTCAGCGGCCTTCCCGAGGACGCACAGGAGGCGAAGGATCTCGACGCGATGTGCAACCGCTTTGAAAAGAAGATCCACGACCTTGACCTGACCCGTATGATTTCCATCCAGACCGCTCCGCAGATCCGCATGGTGCAGTCCAGCGACACGCTGATGGTGGAGAAAATCCAGTCCACGATCGTAAATACGATTCCTCTCTGGAAGAACCAGATGGTGCTCGCCCTCGGAGTCACGCACTCCACCCAGGCGGCGCAGGCGCAGCGGCAGGTAACGGATATGACCAATGAACTGCTGCGCAAAAACGCGGAGACACTCAAGCAGGCAACCGTTGAGACTGTCAAAGAGTCCGAGCGCGGCATTGTGGAGATCGAGACGCTCAAGCAGACGAACGCCAGCCTGATCTCGACACTGGACGAAGTGATGAAGATTCAGGAGGACGGCCGCGCAAAGCGTCAGGCCGCAGAGGCAGAGCTTCGCAAGATGGAGGACGACCTGAAGAACAAGCTGCTGGAGATCCGCAGATAACGATTTATACCGCTGTCCTTACAGCGCAGAGAAAGCCCCGGATTTCGGGGCTTTCTCTGTGTCACGGCTGCGCGCCGTAAGTGTCGGTACAGCTCCCCGGTCCGCCGGGCAGCTGTTTTGCTCTCTTTTTCTTTTCCATAAGGACGCATACGAGCCGCACGGCGCCGCTTCCGATCAGCGCCCCCGCTGTGTCGATGCACACGTCCCTGACTGCCGGCGACCTGCCGCCCACAAAGGACTGGTGGAATTCATCCGTGGCGGCAAACACCATACAGAACAGCACGGCTGCCGCTGCCAGTCTCCAGCCCCGCATCCCGTATACATACAGCGGAAAGGATATAAGGCATGCCAGAAGAAAATATTCTCCCATATGCGCGGCCTTCCGGATCGGGAACTGCAGCATCTCAACGTACCGGTTCACCGCGTCCTCCTCCCAGTCCTCATCGAGCGCCTGCTCCGTGACGGAAATCACGCCGCGCGCCACCCGCTCGCTCAGCCCCGAGGACTGCTCCCCGTTCTGCCCGGAGAATGAAAAAATCAGGCACATCATCAGAATTGCCGGAAGGAATGTCAGCGGTTTTAATCTATGCATGAATTGTTCTCTCATCGTTTTCCTCACTTTCTTTTTCTATCACAAACTTCCACTTTCTGCTGCACGCATATTTCCATTTTCCCCTTTTTCCTGTATAATGAAACGGTAGCAAAATGAGAAATGAACAAAAAAAGGAGATATCATATATGAGCTATGCAGATCAGGTATTTATCCATATGTGCCAGGACATCCTGGACAACGGCTGCAGCACCGAAGGAGAGAAGGTACGCCCCAAATGGGAGGACGGCTCTTACGCCTACACCATCAAGCGTTTCGGCGTGGTGAACCGCTACGACTTATCGAAGGAATTCCCCGCTCTCACGCTGCGCCGCACCGCCATCAAGAGCGCGTTTGACGAGCTGCTCTGGATCTGGCAGAAGAAGTCAAATAATATCCGGGACCTTAACAGCCACATCTGGGACAGCTGGGCGGACGAAAACGGCTCCATCGGAAAGGCATACGGCTATCAGCTCGGCGTGAAGCACCAGTACCGGGAGGGAATGATGGATCAGGTGGACCGCGTCATCTACGATCTGAAGCACAATCCGTACAGCCGCCGCATCATGACCAATCTCTATGTCCATCAGGACCTTCACGAGATGAATCTGTATCCCTGCGCGTATTCCATGACTTTCAACGTGACGAAGAAGCCGGGAAGTGAGAAGCTGACGCTGAACGCCATCTTAAACCAGCGCTCCCAGGACGTGCTGACCGCAAATAACTGGAATGTCTGCCAGTACGCGCTCCTCGTACATATGATGGCACAGGTATGCGGCATGGAGGTCGGAGAGCTTGTGCACGTCATCGCGGACGCGCATATTTACGACCGTCACATTCCGCTGGTTCGGGAGCTGATCTCCCGCCCCGTTTATGACGCGCCCATCGTGCGCCTGAATCCGGATGTCACGGACTTCTATGCCTTCACCACAGATGACTTGACTGTGGAAAATTATCAGACAGGGCCGCAGATCCGGAACATTCCCGTGGCAATTTAATTGAACAGATTATACACAAAGGAGTATTGCATATGAATCTAATCGTAGCCGCCGACGCCAACTGGGGCATCGGCCTGAACAATAAGCTGCTCGTCAGCATCCCGTCCGACATGAAGTTCTTCCGCCAGACCACAACCGGAAAGGTCATTGTTATGGGCAGAAAGACACTTGAAAGCTTCCCCAACGGGCTTCCTCTTGCGAAGCGCACCAATATCGTCCTCACCGGAGACACCTCCTACGAGGCAAAGGGCGCTGTCATCGTGCACTCCATCCCGGAGCTTCTCGAGGAACTCAAAAAATATAATTCCGAAGATATTTTTGTCGTAGGAGGCGGAACCGTATACGAGCAGCTCCTCCCCTACTGCGACACCGCCTACGTCACGAAGATTGATTTTACCTACCAGGCGGATACCTTCTTCCCCAACCTGGATGAACTTCCCGACTGGGAGATGACGGATTCCAGCGAGGAGCAGACCTGCTTTGACCTGGAATTTGCCTTCACAAAATATGAGCGTGTAAAATAACACGAAACACTGCAAAGCCGAGCCAGCTGACAGCTGACCACGCGGCTTTGCAGTATTTTTTTACCGTTCCTTCTCCTCTTCTCCTCCGCTTACGATTCGGTAATATACCCTCGAGGTCGCCAGATAGACGAGCACGTAGAATACCGCAAATATGAGATAACATCCCACGGTCACACACACGAGCAGCAGCGTATTGTTCACTGAGAAAAAGACCAGGATCTTTTTCACAA
>CAKNMY010000101.1 GCA_930989745.1 uncultured Lachnospiraceae bacterium
CTGATGAAATCCCCACTGTCTGGCCTTCAATTTTTTCTTCCTGCAGATCCAAAAGATTTATCGCGTATAGAGCCGCTTTATATTTTCCGGCAAATATCGATATTAATCCACCATCATTTTCTTATTCATTCTGTATCTCTCCTGCATTTTTGATCATTTTACTCTCCTGCTTATTTTTGTACAAGCTCCCTGGGGGGATATTATTTTTCAAATTTACAGAATCTCTGCTGACACTGGGCTTTTACCAAAGACCTTTTGGGACAGTTTTCACTGAAACAGGCGGGAGGTCCTCTCGGTCCTTCCCGCCTATTTCTCATCCGCAAAGACAGCCATGACTGTCAACGTCACTCACGAAAGACTCCTTTCCTCTGACGCTGACTGCTCCGGCGGACTTTACTGCAAATCAATTTCAACTTTATATTCCCTGTCAATCAGGATGTAATGATACCCCTGTTCTTTACACATTCTGAAATAGTACTCATTATCTTCAAGCACAGATTCCTTCGTGCACCATGTGTCGTCGATGCGCTTCTCAATCTCATCGGCGTGTTCCTTTATATCCGAAAAGTGCCGTTCAATATACTCTCTGCTCATTACAAGGCAATAGTAGCGGATTTCCTTCAGATATCTTTCCGAAAAATCTTTTTCCCACCCACATGGAATATAACAGCCCTCGATGATAAGGTTCTGCTGATTCTCAACAGCGGTTTTTATCATTTCCCGAACAATGGGCCACAGATAATCCGTAAGCTTATCATCGTCCTCAGGTGTCAGATCCGTGTTTTTGCTCCGAATCAGCCCCATTTTCAGAAGGTCAAGAGACAAACACGGATATTTATATTTTTCGAGCATTCTCTGCGCTAACAGAGTCTTTCCTGTGTGAGACGCTCCTGTAATTAATACAATCATTTTTATCCTCTACGCTCTTTTCAAACAGTTCTACTTCTGCAGCGCTTCCACAATCTTTTCAAACTGCATTGCATGGGACGCTTTCACAAGCACAGTGTCGCCCGGCTTTACCAGCTCCTTCAGATGCTCCACGAGTTCCTCTCTCTGCGCGTAACGGATTACGCGCAGCTCCGGATTCGCCTCTTTGGCAGCCTGCGCCATATGTTCGCTGAGCGTTCCCGCGCAGATCAGGCAGTCGATGCCGGAGTGCGCCGCATGTTTGCCCACCTCCGCGTGCAGGGCGGCCTCGTTCTCTCCGAGCTCTCCCATATCTCCGAGGATCGCCACTTTTCTTCCCAGAGCGTCCTTTAACACGTCGAGGGATGCCTTCATGGACATCGGGTTTGCGTTGTAGCAGTCATCGACGATCGTCATGCCGTTCGCCTCAATAATGTGGAATCTGCCGCTCAGGGACTGAAGGCTCTCGATACCCTTCTGAATCTGCTCGAGCGTCAGTCCGTATTGCAGTCCTACGGCAGTTCCCGCCAGTGCGTTGTAGACCATGTGACGGCCCGGAATCGGAACCAGCACGGAAAAGCTTCCTTCTGCTGTATGAATACGGCAGGAGATGCCCTTTAAGCCCCTCGGCTCAATCTCATCAGCATAGATCTCATTTTCCGGATTCAGCCCGAAGTATACTGCCTTCCTTCCGTGAACTTCCTTCACGGTCGCCAGCTTGTCGTCGTCGCCGTTTAAAATCGCGGTGCCGCCCGTTTTCATATGGTCAAAGATCTCTGTCTTTGCCCGCAGGACGCCGTCGCGGTCAATCAGATTCTCAAGATGGCAGTAGCCGATATTGGTGATCACGCAGGTGTCCGGCTTCGCAATCTTTGCCAGACGGTGCATCTCCCCGAAATGATTGATGCCCATCTCCAGAACCGCGATCTCATGCTCCTCTCTCAGACGGAACACTGTCAGAGGCAGGCCCAGCTCATTGTTGAAATTGCCGAGCGTCTTGAGCACGTTGTACTTCTGAGCGAGCACTGCGGCGATCATCTCCTTGGTACTCGTCTTTCCCACGCTTCCGGTGATCCCAACCACCGGGATTTTCAGCTGCTCCAGATAGTATTCCGCGATGTCCTTGACTGCCTGCAGCGTGGACTCCACGCGGATATACGGGATCGGGCAGTCCGGCAGCTCTCTCTCTGAGAGCGCTGCAAGCGCGCCCTGCTCAGCAACCTGAGGAATGAAGTTATGTCCGTCCACGCGCGCGCCTTTGATCGCCACAAAAAGGGTTCCCTTCCCCGCCTGGCGGCTGTCTGTGGAAATATTGTCCACACAGGCTTCTTTTTTATCCTCAGCGCCGATATACGTTCCTCCGCAGGCGCGCGCGATATGTTCCAGTGTCAAATTTTTCATGTTCTGCACTTCCCAATTTCAATTTTTACGCGAATCCTGTAGTCATGCCGCTTCCTGGGGCATGCTTTGACCGCGCTGTTATTTTTCATATTTTTTCATGGAAACTTCAATGAGCTTCTCGCAGAGTTCCGGATAATCCATTCCCAAAACCTTCGCCTCCTGCGGAATCAGGCTTGTGGGGGTCATGCCCGGGAGCGTGTTTGCCTCAAGACAGTACATGGAGCCGTCCTCACGCATCATGAAGTCCAGACGGCAGTATCCCTCCATGAACAATACCTTTGCTCCAAGCTCCGCGTAATGCTGCATCTTCTGCGTCAGCTCCTCCGAGAGCTCTGCCGGACACGTCTCCACGGTAGCTCCCGGCTGATACTTATTCTTATAGTCATAGAAACCGTGCAGCGGCGCGATCTCGATGACCGGATACGCCTTCCCATCCACAACGGCCACGGAAAACTCGCGTCCCTTGATGTACTCTTCTATAACCGCTTCCTCCTCATAGGCGAATGCCTGCTCCAGAGCTGATGTAAATTCCTCCTCCGTATTCGCGATATATACGCCCACACTGGATCCTCCGCAGCACGTCTTGACTACCAGCGGCAGCTCCATGCCAAGGTCCTTCGGCGTGCAGATGCCCTGTGCCTTCGTGTGCACCGTTCCCCGCGGCGTAGGTACGCCGCCGGCCTCAAAGAGCGTCTTCGTCAGTCCCTTATCCATTGCGAGCGCGCTGCTCAGATATCCCGTTCCGGTATAGCGGATTCCCAGAAGATCGAAAGCTGCCTGAACCTTTCCGTTCTCGCCGTTTTCCCCGTGCAGCGCCAGAAATACCATATCGGCCGCCCGGCAGAGGGTAAGCACATTTTCCCCGAAGAACTCTCTTCTGTTCTTCTTCGTCTCTTCCACCTCGCCGTTTCTCGCGCTGATCTGCGCCGCTTTCGCGTCCACGTCATACTCCTCAGGGAAAAGCTCCCCGCTCACATCCGCCTCAAAGAACACATCCGCCAGCACTGCCCTGTGGCCTCTGCTTCTGAGTGCTTTGCATACGTTCAATCCGGATACAATGGATACCTCTCTCTCTGTGCTGCATCCTCCTGCTAATACGACAATCTTCATTTTCCCCTTTTCCTTTCTCTATATACTGCGGATTCCGGTTTCCCGGAATCCCAAAAGTATTCATGATCCGCCCTGTCAGTATACGACTACAGGCGTTCCGATCTCCACGGTATTGTAAATGATCTCCGCTTTGTCATACGGAGTGTTGACGCAGCCGTGAGATCCGTTTGTCATATAGACGTCTCCGCCCCAGTCGCTGCGCTCCAGATCGTGGATTCCCACATCCCCGTTAAACGGCATCCAGAAAGTCACAGGCTGGCGATAGCCATAGACATCGCTCGTGAGCACTGACGGGCTCTTCATCGCGTCGATCGCCCACACGCCTCCGCGCGGCGTCATGCGGTCAGGATCGCTCTCCAGGCCGGTCACGACCGGAGTGTCCACGATCACCTGTCCGTCCTTATAGCACCACATCCGCTGCTCGCTGATGCTGACCTCCACATACGTTCCTCCGATGTCATTTACCGCGCGCTCCTTGCCCTCATACAGGTAAACGGGCTCGCGCGTCTCCACCGCGCCGCTTCGCACTGCCTCGATCAGCGCCTGTGTGGTGGCTTCCTTATCAATGACCCATCCGTAATCTCCGCCCTTCAGGGAGACGGTATTTCCATGAAATGTCGTGAACTCTCTGCGCTGGCCGAAGGTATCCGTGTCGTACGCCATGTTATAGACAAAACGCGCCGCGGCATTTTCATCCAGCACAAAACCGCCCTGTCCGTCGTCCACAATCCAGGTGCTGATCGCATCTTTGTCCGCCACAATCGTGCGGTCCTTAAAGTCATAGGTAATCTGAGCGGTCAGCATGCGGTTCAGCTCGTCAGCCCGTGCGCTCAGCGCCTCATCACTGCTGTAAACGGCCGGCTTTAAGTAAAGCCCGAGCTCTTCCAGCGAAATCTCTGTCTTCAGTTCCTTGACCGCCTGGCGGACAGCCTCCTTCACAACAGCGCCGTCCAGGGCGTTTCCCTCCACCTCGGGAACGACCGCAAATCCGGTGTCCGTCCATTCCAGCTTCGCGTCCTGAGGCTGTACCATCGTCTCCGCATTCATGCAGTCAAGCTGATCCACCAGCGTATCGATGACAGATTCATTATATGTCCGCCCCGCCTCCACGGTGTAATTCTTATCCTGTGCCAGCGACGCGATCCACATCCACGCATTCTGCCCTTCCAGAAGATCTTCAATCTGACCGTCATCCATGTAATCCATCTCAAACTGCGCGGCCGTGATCGTCTCTGTCTTCCCGTCCCGCTCCTGAATTGTGAGTACATACTCTCTCACTTTATCCTGCATCTGCTTCTTCGCCTGCTGCGCGGTCATCATTCCGCAGTCTAACCCATTAATCGATGTTCCTGAATAAAAATGTCCCGAAAAATAAAGCGCAGCTCCAATATATATTCCCAGGACCAGCACAAGGCAAAGTCCCAGCCCGATCAGGGCAATTTTCTTTTTTCCGCTCATCTGCCACCTCGTTTTCCTTTGATATTCTGCAACAGTTTTTCCTGTGTCTGCCTTATTGTATCACTAAACATGTGCCAGGGCAAACCATTTTGACGAACCCGGCACAGAATGCAGATCTTCCGGCATCAAACGCACATTGCTATCCCTGTACCGCGAAAAATGCCGCCGGCAGCCGGGGAAATCCTCCGGTGCACAGCGGCACTTCGTATTCCTGTATGCTTTTGTTTTCTGTATTTTACGCCTGTTCCAGCAGCTTTTCCACACTCACAAGCTTTACGCTCAGAACGAAGATCTCCGCTGCCGCCTTCAGCTCCTCCTCCGTCGGATAGGAAGGCGCGATACGGATATTGCTGTCCTTCGGGTCCTTGCCGTACGGGTATGTCGCGCCGGCTCCGGTCATCGTAAGGCCTGCCTCCTTCGCCTTTGCCACAATCTTCTTCGCGCATCCCTCCATGGCGTCAAAGGAGATAAAGTATCCGCCTCTCGGTCTGGTCCACTCTCCAATTCCAAGTCCGCCCAGTTCTCTGTCCAGCGTATCGAGAACAGCCTCGAACTTCGGACGCATAATAGCGGCGTGAAGCTTCATGTGTTCGCGCATGCCGTTGATGTCCTTGAAGAATCTCACATGGCGAAGCTGATTCAGTTTGTCGTGGCTGATGATCTGATAGTTCATGTGGCGCAGCGCGTCCTTCATGTTGTTCTCAGAACATGCGAGAGCCGCGATACCGGAACCCGGGAAGCTCACCTTGGAGGTGGAGATAAATTTCAGCACCATATCCGGATTGCCTGCCTTCTCACACTCATGCATCAGCTCCAGAATCACATCCTGCTTCTCCGGCTCATCATACAGATGATGAATGGAGTACGCATTATCCCAGTAAATGCGGAAGTCCTTTGCAGCCGGCTTTAAATGAGCGAATCTTCTCACAGTCTCATCCGAGTAGGAGATACCCTGCGGATTAGAGTATTTCGGAACACACCAGATACCCTTGACTGCCTCATCCTCTGCCACCAGCTTCTCCACAATATCCATATCCGGGCCTGTCGGCAGCATCGGCACATTGATCATCTCAATACCGAAATATTCCGTAATCGCGAAATGTCTGTCGTATCCCGGTACCGGACAGAGAAACTTCACCTTATCCAGCTTGCACCACGGAGTGTTCCCCATCACACCATGAGTATAGGAACGGGAAATGGCATCAAACATTACGTTCAGACTGGAGTTTCCGTAGATCAGAATATCTTTCTCTGGAACCTCGGACATATCCGCGAGCAGCCTGCGCGCTTCCGGAATACCTGTCAGAATACCGTAATTTCTGCAATCGAGACCGTCCTCCGCGATCGCGTCCTCATTTGTCTTAATAATTCCCAGAAGTCCCTCGCTGATGTCCAACTGCGCCTGGCTCGGCTTTCCTCTGGACATATCCATCTTCAAACCTTTGCCTTTTACCTCTTCATACTGCGCTTCCAACTGGCTCTTTAACGCCAGCAATTCTTCTCTGCTTAACTCGCTGTACGCTTTCATCCGCACTTCCTCCTTGTTTTTCTCACTTATGTGCTATTGTATTACCTGATTTGATTCATTGTCAAGGAAAACTTGCATAATTCTTTATATTTTTTCTGTTCCATGCGGAATTCGGCGTTTTCACATGCAATTTTTGTGTTTTTGACTTGCATATTCAGCTCTGACTGCCTCCATATGGACTGGCCGCTTCCCGGGTGTACTGACCCTGTCTAAGAAATATCTTTCTACTTGTCTCTTTCCGTTCTCGGCCCTCTTATGGTATAATCATCAGGAAAGACCGAATTTATTTATGGAGGATTATAATATATGTGGATAGCTGATGGCTGGAAAGATTATGAAGTACTGGATACCTCCCGCGGTGAGAAGCTGGAACGCTGGGGAGACTATATCCTTGTGCGTCCCGACCCGCAGGTGATCTGGGATACAAAGCGCGAGCACGCAGGCTGGCGGCGCAAAAACGGGCATTACCACAGAAGCAAAAAGGGAGGCGGCGAATGGGAATTCTTCAGCCTCCCGGAGCAGTGGTCCATTCACTATAAGGAGCTGACCTTTCACCTGAAACCGTTCAGCTTCAAGCACACCGGACTGTTTCCGGAACAGGCGACTAACTGGGACTGGTTCTCCGAGAAGATCCGAAATGCAGGGCGCCCCATCAAGGTCCTGAACCTCTTCGCGTACACCGGAGGCGCCACGCTGGCCGCAGCCGCTGCCGGCGCTTCTGTAACCCATGTGGACGCCTCCAAGGGCATGGTTGCCTGGGCAAAGGAAAACGCCGCGGCGTCCGGCTTAAAAGACGCCCCGATCCGCTGGCTTGTCGACGACTGCGTAAAGTTTGTGGAGCGTGAGATCCGCCGCGGCAACCGATATGACGCGATTATCATGGACCCGCCGTCCTACGGCAGGGGCCCCAAAGGAGAGATCTGGAAGATTGAGGATTCCATTCACCCGTTCATTCAGCTGTGCACACAGATTTTGAGCGACGATCCGCTCTTCTTCCTCGTAAACTCCTACACGACCGGACTTGCGCCCGCAGTCCTCACCTATATGATCTCCCTGGAGCTGAAAAAATACCGCGGCTCTGTGGAATCCCAGGAAATCGGGCTTCCGGTAACACAGACCGGACTTGTACTCCCGTGCGGCGCGTCCGGACGGTGGGAAGCAAGATAGCGGATACTTAAAAGCAGCGGATGCGCTTCAACGCGCTTCCCGCTGCTTTCTTATGCTTAATTGTCCTTATCATTTTCATCCTTTAAAAGCCTGTCCAGAGCCCCGCTGCGATATGCCGAATACACAAAGAGCAGTACTCCGATGCCGACGAGATGCATCATCACGCACGCGCCGAACTCCGCGCCCACATCGCCTCCGAAGAACTCTCCGATGAGCACTGCCATCACTCCGAGGATGCACGCGCCCACACCGAGGGCAATGCAGCCCGCGCGATTGGCCTTCAGGCTGCGGCGAAGCTGCTCTATCTGCGCCTTTGTCTCCTGGTCGAGATAGAAGTTCCCCTTCTGGATGAATCCATACTCTCCTCCGCTCATCCCGGAATAGACAAGCATGAAGACCGCCGGAAGCAGCAGCATAAAAAACGCGACCACTGCCACAATATCCACCTTGTCTGAAAGATCGAAATATTCCCTGACGCCCTCGATCCCGGTCATAAGTCCCGCGCCCATCAGCACGAACAGGACGCCGACGCCTGTCAGCACTCCCTTGGACTTGCGCTCCGCATAATACTTCTCCGCTTCCTTTGCGGACAGATACACCATCTTCTGATCCGCCGCATCCCCGCTCACAGCCAGCAGTCCGCGCTGCTCGAGCAGTTCCTCGGCGTTGCCGCACTCCGCGATTACGGTTCCGACGGCCTCATTCTGCGAATATCCGCTCTCAAGAAGCGCCGTATACCGCTCCTGCATCTTCTGAAGAAGCTCCTGCTTCACCGCAGCATATTCCGGCGTCGCGGGAAATCTGCAGAATACGCTCTCCAGATAATTTCTGATCGTCTCCATCTGTCTTCCTCCTTCATGTCCTGATCAGTCATCGTCAATGGCGTCGTGATACATCGCATCCCCCGGGCCTCCGCCCGCGCCGAACATCTCGCGTCCCGCAACATTTCGCAGCTCGCGCTCCGCCTCCACCAGATCGCTGATCATGGCCTTGATCCTCTGACTGTCCTTTACATTCTTAATCGTCAGTACCGGATCGGAGGCGTCTTTTGTCCGCAGCACGATCGTTCCGGTCCCGCAGATGCGGTTGCTGATCGTCCGCACATGGGAGATATCCAGAATGCGGTAAATCAGGCATTCATGCTCCTCCTGTCTCAAAAGCCCGTGGGAACAGTAAATCCTCCCGTTCGCTATCCGATATTTGTCAAATGTGATGGGAAACCACAGGATATGTCTCCTGTCCTCCCAGACAACGGCACTCTTCTTTTCTGCCATAACTGCGCCCCCTCTCTCCGGCCAAACGCCTGTCTACTTTTGATAGAACTCCCTCGTCTCATTATATTTATTGTTCGAAATCGTCCTCCATCTCCTTTAACTGTGCCGCATAGCGCAGCAGCACCTTCTGAATCTCTTCCTTGTCGTCTCTCTCCCGCTTATAGCAGATCCTGTGCTCCATGCTTGCCCAGAAATCCATTCCCAGCGTGCGGATCTGAATTTCCACCGGGTAATACTCCTGAGAATCCAGATAGCAGACCGGAACTCCCAGTACAATGTGGTGACTGCGGTAGCCATTGGGCTTCGGATGGTTGATGTAATCCTTTTCCTTGATCACGATCAGCTCTGACTGGCTCTTCAGATTCTTCATCAGAAGTTCTACATCCCTGACAAAATAGCAGATCACGCGGATTCCCGCAATATCCTGCAGATAATCCTTGGCGCTTGACACGCTCGGCGCCCTGCCGTCCCGCATCAGCTTCTCTTCTATGCTCTGCTTCTTCTTTATCCTCGACTGTATATTATGGATCGGCTTCTTCCGCTCCTT
>CAKNMY010000102.1 GCA_930989745.1 uncultured Lachnospiraceae bacterium
TCGTCGGGCTCATAACCCGAAGGTCGCAGGTTCAAATCCTGCTCCCGCAATTTTTTTTATTCATTTTTTCATATCTTATTATTTTTTCTATTGAACCCCTTTATAAAAATAAAAAAGAATAATACTGTCAGCTATCTTTTTTTGTTGTATAAAAAATTCAGATAATCTATAATAAGGACAGAGAAACGAAAAGAGATAAAGGAGGTATATACATATGTATCTTTTACCGCAGCCAAACCATATAAGTGAGAGGAGCGGAAGCTTTGAGCTGGAATACTGCAGAACGATCCGGCTGTCCGTATCCTGCCCGCAGGAGAGCCTGTACCACGCGGAGCTTCTGCAGAAGGAGATCGAGCAGTACGCCGGATGCAAGATGCAGATTGTAAGAGGAGCGTCTGTGCATGAGGCGATCATCCTGGACATTGAGCCGGCAGAATGCGAGGAGGGTTACCGCCTTTCCATTTCCGAGGATGCAGTTCACATTACGGGAAACAGCAGCCGGGGACTTCTCTGGGGCATCCAGACTCTGCGCCAGATCATCCGGCAGGAGGGAGCGGTGCTGCCGTGCCTGGAGATTGAAGACGCGCCTGAGATCCCGAACAGAGGTTATTACCATGATGTGACGAGAGGAAGAATCCCGACGCTTTCCTATCTGAAGCATCTGGCGGACACGCTCAGTTTCTATAAGATAAATCAGCTTCAGCTGTATATTGAGCATACCTATCTGTTCGAGGGGCTCAGCGAGATGTGGAGGGATGATACGCCGCTGACGGCTGCCGATATCCTGGAGCTTGACAGGTACTGCCGCAGCCTTGGGATTGATCTTGTGCCGTCGCTGTCCTGTTTCGGCCATCTCTATAAGCTTCTGAGAACCAAGAGCTTCCGGGATCTGTGTGAACTTCCGGATCCGGATAAGGAGCCGTTCGGACTGTATGCCAGACAGTGCCATCACACGCTGAATGTCACAGACGGCAGGAGCATGGAGCTTGTCCGGCAGATGATCGATGAGTATATGCCGCTGTTCTCATCGAAATACTTCAATATCGGAGCGGATGAGACGTTTGACCTCGGAAAGGGCAAGTCTGCAGAAGAGGCGGAGCGGACCGGCGTTAAGCGCATGTACATTGACTTTGTGAAGGAACTGTGCGAATACGTAGTGTCGAAGGGGAAGACGCCGATGTTCTGGGGCGATGTAATCTGCGGATTTCCGGAATATATCGGGGAGCTTCCCGAGGAAACGATCTGCCTGAACTGGGGATACGCGCCTGATCAGAACGAGGAGAGCACGAGGAAGCTGGCTGAGGCCGGTGCCGTACAGTACGTCTGCCCCGGAGTGAGCGGATGGAATCAGATGATCAATCAGATGGAGGATGCCTATGAGAATATCCGCAGAATGTGCAGCTACGGACGCAAGTACGGCGCTGTCGGTGTACTGAATACGGACTGGGGCGATTTCGGCCATATCAATCATCCGGAATTCAGCATTCCGGGAATGATCTGCGGGGCATGCTTCTCCTGGAACAGCCGCGAGCTGTCCTTTGAGGAACTGAACCGCGCGGTTTCCGTGCTGGAATTTATGGATCCGACGGAGAAGATCACAGGGATCGCGGCTCAGATGGCGAAGAAGGACGTGTTCACATGGCGCAGAGCGGTCGTATATCAGGAAGTGACGCAGGATAACGCGGAGATTTACGACAGCGACAGGGGACTTCTCGAGTTTCAGCCCGAGCTGGAGGAAAAGCTTCTCCGCGCCAATGAGGAATTAGCGCAGCTGAAACGGGAGATGGCACTGTGCACGCGCCGTATGGATTCTTCGATGCGCGGAAAAGTACAGGCGTATCAGACGGCGGCGGACGGTATTCTTACCTGGAACCGCATCGGCCTGGCAATGCTGGGCTGCTTCAGCGCAGAGGAGATGAAGCGCGCCGCGGCAGAGCTTGAGAACTGGTTCATGCATTATAAGAATCTGTGGCGGAGTGTCAGCAGGCAGTCGGAACTGGACTGCATCGCCCATGTTGTGTTCTGGTGGGCAGACCGTGTCAGGGAGCTCGCCAAAGACAGGTGAAGGTATGAAAGATAGGAAGACAAAGAAGAAGATCCGGGAAATTGCCTGGCGCGCGGCGCTTGTCGTATCCCTGTGTGTCTTTGTGTTCTGCGCGTACAGACTGATAGCCATCCAGCTGGAATATAAAGCGGGCACGGAAGAGTACGACAGCCTGAGAGAAATCGCGATGGAGACGACGCCGGAGGCAACACCCACGCCGGAGGCGGAGGAGCCCGAGGAGACGCCGCAGGACAATACCCCTGTGGAGGGCGATGAGGTCGCGGCGCAGACTTCCGGAGATTTCGAGGCGCCTGACATCAATTTCGACGCGCTTCGGGAGATCAACAGCGAGGTAGTGGGATGGATCGTCATGGAATCCATTGATATCAGTTATCCTATTGTGAAAGCGGAGGACAATGACAAATATCTGGGAACTACCTTTGAAGGCAAGAAGAACGGCGCGGGGGCAATTTTTATGGAGCATACCAATCAGCCGGATTTTAATGACTGCAACACACTTATTTACGGCCACAATATGAAAAACGGCTCCATGTTTGGAAGCCTGAATAAGATCCTTGAGGAGGCGGTCTACTCAAAGAGCCGTTATTTCTGGATCTGTACGCCGGAGGGAAAGTACCGCTATGAGATTTTCTCAGCATACGAGACGCCGGCGGACGGAGAAACGTACACGCTGTTCTCGGAGCCGGGCGAAGAATTTAAGGCGTATCTCGATGCCATGAAGGAAAAGTCCGCGCTTCCGCAGATCACGATACCGCTGACCGGAAATGATAAAGTCGTGACGCTTTCCACCTGTACCGCGAACAGCGCCAACCGCTTCGTAGTGCAGGGGAAGAGAGTATAAGAACGGGAGGGATATTCATGCAGGGAGCAGAAGAGCTTCAGAAAATGATTGACAGGTATGACAATATCGTATTTTTCGGGGGAGCCGGAGTTTCCACCGAGAGCGGGATTCCGGACTTCAGGAGTACGGACGGGCTGTATCATCAGGAGTATGACTATCCGCCGGAGACGATTTTGAGCCATACATTTTTTTTAAAAAACCCTGAGGAGTTCTACCGGTTCTACAGAGCCAAGATGCTCTGCCTGGACGCGCAGCCCAATGCCGCGCACAAAAAGCTTGCCGAGCTTGAGGAGGCGGGAAAGCTGAAGGCAGTGGTGACGCAGAATATCGATGGGCTGCATCAGAAGGCGGGAAGCAGAAAGGTACTCGAACTTCACGGCAGCGTGCACAGGAATTTCTGTACCAAATGTCACGCGTTTTATGACGCGCAGTATATGCTGCATACGACAGGGGTCGCCCGCTGCAGCCGCTGCGGCGGGATGATTAAGCCGGATGTGGTGCTGTATGAGGAATGCCTTGACGATGCCGTGATCTCAGAATCCATCAGCGCCATTTCCAGAGCCCAGATGCTGATTGTCGGAGGGACGTCACTGGTGGTCTATCCGGCTGCGGGGCTTCTGCAGTACTTCCGCGGCGAGAAGCTGGTGGTCATCAACAAGGGAGCTACAAGCGCGGACAGAAACGCGGATCTCGTGATACAGGAACCCATCGGCGAAGTATTATCGAAGATCAGAACAGGAGAAGCCAAATGACACAGTATGAAGTAGGAGATATTGTAAAATTAAAAAAGCAGCACCCCTGTGGGAGCAGCGAATGGGAGATCCTGCGCGTGGGGGCTGACTTCAGGCTGAAATGTCTGGGATGCGGCCACCAGATCATGGTGGCGAGAAAGCTTGTGGAGAAGAACGCCAGAGGGCTGCGCAGACGTGACCAGCAATAAAGCCTGAAAAAGCTGAGAAAAAAGTGCTTGCAATGTGCGTATTTTTATGGTAACATATGTATTCGTGATATGAAATCATAATTCCTTGTTCCCCGCTAAAAGTCAGGGAGCCAGAGACCAAAAGGAGGTAAAATACGCATGAACAAGTACGAATTAGCATTAGTTGTAAGTGCAAAAATTGAGGACGAAGAGCGTGCAGCCGTAGTAGAGAAAGCAAAAGGTTATGTTACCCGTTACGGCGGAAACGTGACAGAAGTTGAAGAATGGGGTAAGAAGAGATTAGCTTACGAGATTCAGAAAATGAGAGAAGGCTTCTACTACTTCATCCAGTTCGAAGCAGATGCGACATGTCCGGCAGAAGTTGAGAGACACGTTCGTATCATGGACAACGTTCTGAGATATTTAGTAGTGAAAAAAGAGGCGTAATCAGGGTAAGGATTTCGCCAGTACCCATTAAGGTCACCGGTAAATCCAATGGCTGAGGTTGAAGAGAGCCAGAGAGGTATTTAGTATGAATAAAGTAATTTTAATGGGAAGATTGACAAGGGACCCTGATATCAGATATTCTGCAGGGGACAGTTCACTGGCGGTGGCACGTTATACATTAGCGGTAGACCGCAGATTTAAGCGGGACGGCGAGGCGACGGCAGATTTCATCGGATGCGTGGCATTCGGACGAAGCGCCGAGTTTGCGGAGAAGTATCTGCGTCAGGGTATGCGCATCGTGATCACGGGCCGCATCCAGACCGGAAGCTATACAAACCGCGACGGTGTGAAGGTTTATACCACGGATGTAGTGGTGGAGGACCAGGAGTTTGCCGAGAGCAAGAGCGTGAGCGACAGCCATGCAGCGTCTTATCATCAGAATTATTCCAGTCCGGCGCCGGCAACAGCGCCTGCACCGAGTGCAGTGTCAGCGGACGGTTTTATGAATATTCCGGATGGAATTGATGAGGAACTGCCGTTTAATTAGAATGTATCGTTTAGTCTTTGAATAATTTTTGTAAGGAGGAACAACTCATGGCTTATACAAAGAGCGAAAGACCGGACTCTCCGATGAAGAGAAGAGGCGGACGCAGAAGAAAAAAAGTTTGTGTATTCTGCGGTAAGGAAAATAACGAAATCAGCTACAAAGATGTAAATAAATTAAAAAGATATGTCTCTGAGAGAGGAAAAATTCTTCCGAGAAGAATCACAGGAAACTGTGCAAAGCATCAGAGAGCTCTGACTGTAGAGATCAAGAGAGCAAGACATCTTGCTTTAATGCCGTACGTTCAGGATTAATTCGTGAAGGTGTGCCGCCGTATCCCCCGGGGATGCGGCGGTTTTTGCTTTTTGGCGGGGAAATATAAATATTTCCTCTTTTGTAATCCCGCAAATGATGATATAATCGTATTTGTAAATTTGTGTGCATCGCAAAGTGTGCTGCCGGAAGCAAAAAGCAGACGGCGGCTGTTACAGCAGGTAGGTATTATGAATAAGAACAGAATCAAATTACAGGGACAACTCAAGAAGTACATGAGCTGGCCGATCATCCTGACATCGCTTCTTGTCGTGATGAATATCGCAGTGTACTTCGCAAGCCGGAAAGCGGGAGCCATCGTGACAATGTTCGTGGCGATCTATATCGCTATTGTCGTGCTTCTGTATTACCATAACCGGCCGCTGGTGCTGAATGAGCTGATTTCTTTTGCTGTTCAGTACGGGCAGGTTCAGAAGAACCTGATGAGAGAGTTTCTGATTCCGTATGCGCTGCTGGATGCCCAGGGAAGATTCATGTGGACGAATGATAAGTTCACGGAGCTGACCGGAAAGGATAAGAAGTACCGCAAGTCAGTGACCACGATCTTTCCGGAGGTGACACTGGAAAAGCTTCCGAAGGGTGAGAAGGTCACGGATATCCACACAGTGTATAACGAACGGAATTACAGATGCTCTTTAAAGCAGATCCCGATAAGGGAATTGTTCCAGAACACAGAGCTTCTGGATTCGGAGGTGGAGGATGACAGTACGCTGTATACGCTGTACGTCTTCGATGAGACGGAGATTAACGAGTATATCCGCAAATACGAAGATGAGATCATGGTGACGGGGCTGCTGTATCTGGATAACTATGAGGAAGCGATGGAGAGCGTTGAAGATGTGCGCCGTTCGCTTCTGGGAGCCCTTCTGGACCGTAAGATCAATCAGTATTTTGCGAATGTGGACGGTCTGGTCAAGAAGCTGGAGAAGGATAAGTATTTTCTGGTGATGCGCAGAAAATCCCTGGAGACTCTCAAGGCAACCAGATTCTCTCTGCTGGAGGAGATCAAGACTGTCAATATCGGCAACCAGATGGCGGTCACGATCAGTATGGGAATCGGTGTGAACGCTCCCACTTATGCCAAGGATGCCGAGTATTCCCGGATCGCGATTGAGCTTGCGCTCGGGCGCGGCGGCGATCAGGTAGTAGTGAGAGACGGAGAGAAGATTTCCTATTACGGCGGCAAGAGCCAGGCGGTTGAGAAGAATACCCGTGTCAAAGCGCGTGTGAAGGCGCAGGCGCTGCGGGAGTTTATGAGCAATTCGGACAGGGTTGTGGTCATGGGGCATAAGATGACAGACGTCGATTCCTTCGGCGCGGCCATCGGAATTTACCGGGCGGCCAAGACGCTGAACAAGAGAACGCACATTGTCATTGACAGCATTACCACATCCATTCGTCCTCTGATCGATAATTTCCTGCACAATCAGGATTATGAGGAAGATATGTTTGTGAGCTGCAGCGACGCTGAGGATCTCGTGAACGAGAACACCATGGTCGTTGTTGTGGATGTCAACAAACCGAGCTATACAGAGTGTGAATCGCTGCTGCATATGACGAAGACCGTTGTGGTGCTGGACCATCACCGTCAGGGAAGTGAGGCGATCCGCAATGCGGTGCTGTCGTATATTGAGCCGTACGCCTCCTCTGCCTGCGAGATGGTAGCGGAGATTCTGCAGTATTTTGTGGATGGCGTGCGCATCCGCAATATCGAAGCGGACAGCATATACGCCGGTATTATGGTGGATACGGATAACTTCCTGCAGAAGACAGGCGTGCGCACATTTGAGGCAGCCGCATTTCTGAGAAGATGCGGGGCGGATGTCACGAGAGTCCGCAAGATGTTCCGCGAGAACATGAAGGACTATCAGGCGCGCGGCGAGACGATCAGCAACGCGGAGCTGTTCCGCGGCTGCTTTGCCATCTCCGTATGCCCGAGCGGCGGGCTTGCGAGTCCCACCATCGTGGGAGCGCAGGCGGCGAATGAACTTCTGAACATTGTGGGAGTGAAAGCTTCCTTTGTTCTGACCGATTACAAAAATAAAATATATATCAGCGCGCGGGCAATCGATGAGGTGAATGTGCAGATCGTCATGGAGCGTCTGGGAGGCGGCGGACATCTGAATATCGCCGGCGCACAGATGGAAGGCAAGTCCATGGATGAGGTGAAGCGTATTCTCAAGGATCTGCTCGCAGAGATGATGGATGGAGGAGAGATCTGATTATGAAGATTATTTTATTACAGGATGTGAAATCCCTTGGAAAAAAGGGCGATATGGTAAATGTCAGCGACGGATACGCAAGAAACATGATCCTGCCCAAAAAGCTGGGCGTGGAGGCAAATGCGAAGAATCTGAATGATCTGAAGCTTCAGAAGGCGCATGAGGAAAAGGTGGCTAAAGAGAACCTGGAAGCAGCGCAGGCATTTGCGAAGGATCTGGAAGAAAAGCAGGTGACAGTGGCGATTAAAGTGGGAGAGGGCGGAAGAACCTTTGGTTCCGTTTCTGCCAAGGAGATCGCGGAGGCCGCAAAGCAGCAGCTCGGCTATGATATTGACAAGAAGAAGATGCAGCTTCCGAGCCCGATCCGGGAGCTGGGAACCACGATCGTTCCGGTGCGCTTGCACACAAAGGTGACGGCGAATCTGAAGGTGGTTGTAAGAGAAGCGTAGGAGGAGAAGGTTCATGGAGGAGGCCATTATCAAAAGGATCCTGCCGCACAGCATAGAGGCGGAGCAGTCTGTTATCGGCTCCATGCTCATGGGCAGAGAGGCTATACTGACCGCTTCCGAGATGCTGACCGGCGATGATTTTTACCAGCAGCAGTACGGTGTGATTTTTGACGCCATGGTGGAACTGCACAATGAGGGCAAGCCGGTAGACCTGATTACGCTGCAGAACCGTCTTCGGGAGAAGGACGTACCGCCGGAGATCAGCAGCATGGAGTTTGTGAGGGATCTGGTGAATGCGGTTCCAACCTCCGCAAATGTTAAGTATTACGCTACGATCGTCAGCGAGAAGGCGGTGCTCCGCCGCCTGATCAAGCTGAACGAGGAAATTTCCAACGAGTGCTATCTGGCGAAGGAAAAGGTCGAGGTGATTCTGGAGGAGACGGAGAAGAAGATGTTTGCTCTGCTTCAGAAGCGCAATACCGGGGACTTTATACCGATCCGCCAGGTAGTGATGAACTCTCTGGAAAACATAGAGAAGGCGTCGAAGACAAAGGGAAGAGTCACGGGAATTCCGAGCGGTTTTACGGATCTGGACAGTATGACCGCGGGATTTCAGAATTCAGACTTTATCCTGGTGGCTGCGCGTCCTTCTATGGGGAAGACGGCGTTTGTCCTGAATATCGCCGAGTATATGGCGGTGAAGAAGGAGAAGGCTGTGGCAATCTTCAGCCTTGAGATGTCTGAGGAACAGCTCGTCAACCGTATGCTTTCCCTGGAGTCCAAGGTGAAGGCGAATAATATCCGTGTCGGAGACCTTCAGGACGAGGAGTGGGCCAAGCTGATCGAAGCAGCGGGTGTAATTGGCGATACAAGGCTTCTGATTGACGCCACGCCGGGCATATCCATTGCCGAGATGCGTTCCAAGTGCAGAAAGTACAAGCTCGAGTACGGGCTGGATATTATTATCATCGACTATCTGCAGCTTATGAGCGGCAGCGGAAGGTCAGAGTCGAGACAGCAGGAAATCTCCGAGATATCCCGGTCGCTCAAAGCGCTGGCGCGTGAGCTGAATGTGCCGGTTATCGCGCTGTCCCAGCTCAGCCGTGCCGTGGAGCAGAGAACGGACCACCGTCCGATGCTCTCGGACCTGCGTGAGTCGGGAGCGATTGAGCAGGATGCCGATATGGTTATGTTTATTTACCGCGACGATTATTATAATAAGGATACGGAGCGTCAGAATATCGCGGAGATTATTATCGCGAAGCAGAGAAATGGCTCTATCGGAACGGTGGAGCTGGTCTGGCTGCCGGAGTATACGAAGTTCGCAAATATGCAGAGATAGAGAGCCGCCGCTTTCCGGATATACGGAAACAGCGGCTCAAACTTTCTGAAAAGACATAAAAAAGCAAAAAATGAAAAAATTTCAAAAAAGGTGTTGACTTTTTTCGCAACCTATAATATAATCATACATGTTCCAAGGGAACAACAGTAAAAAACAAAATACGCGGGTGTAGTTCAATGGTAGAACACCAGCCTTCCAAGCTGGATACGTGGG
>CAKNMY010000103.1 GCA_930989745.1 uncultured Lachnospiraceae bacterium
TAAGGAGCTGAAAATCAGTCTGTCGGACGGGCTTGTAAGCACCAATCCCCTTCCGGCTTTATTCGGCAACTTAAGTATACCACTATATAAATTATAGCCAGTATCCAGTTTTCATTTATTGTGGTGAGATTTTTTTATCTTCCCTTCCTGATTCTCCACGCACAGATCCATCATCCGTCCCTTGATTCCTTCCAGACGGGTGCTGTTCTTCCATATCACATCTTCATATACCACAGGATTCGCGTAATACTGCTGCAGTTCTCTGACCGGATTCTGAAAGATTCTTCCGTCCTTTCCGGCTTTCGGCATTTATCCGTTACAGGTCGTATTTCACGACATCCATCGACACCGCTCCATCCGCGAAGAAGGAGATCCCGTCCGCCGTCAGATCGGTATATATGGTTGCGGTCAGCACGTACTCACCGTCATTGACGAACACTTCCGCGCTAAAATTATCCAGAATGATTCTCAGCTTAATGCTCCCCGCCTCTCCCCTCACCAGGCTTCGGCGCTGATGAATGATCGCTCTTCTGGAACCGGAGAATTTCCGGTCAATTTTCAATATAGACTCATGCGGCCGGTAGCTTACCGCCGTGTGGTACTTATCATTTTGTGCAAATCTCACGGCAAATTTCCTGTATAGCTCTCCTTTGTCCGCAGGGCGAAGCGTCAGTTCGATATCCGCCCGGCGTCCTCTGACGCCGTCCAGACGCATGGTATCCCGAAATACCACATTCGCATAGCTGATCTTATTCCTCCTCATGGCGTCCAGTTCACGAACCGGCTTCTGGATCAAACGTCCGTCCCGTACAGATAATTCTCTGGGCAGGCTCATCTGCCCAAACCACGGCTGTTCCGGGGAATGCAGATTGCAGGTATCCCAGTTTTGCATCCATCCGATCATAATCCGCCTTCCGTCCGGAGCCAGAACCGTCTGCGGCGCATAGAAATCAATTCCGTAATCAACCGCCTGATTCTTTTCCTCTGTAAATGTATCCGTCTCTTTTTCATACTTCCCGATCAGGCAGAGCGTTCCATTTCCATTATGATACTCAAAACCCTGCGGCAGCATATCCTGCGGACTGACAAGCAGCACCTGCTTTCCGTCCAGTTCAAAGAAATCCGGGCACTCCCACATTCTGCCGAAGCGTCCTTTATTTTGTACCAGGACTTTCTCAAATTTCCACTGCATACCATCGGGGCTGCTAAACAGCAGAATTTGTCCGTCCTTTTCAGGAGTGCAGCTTCCCACTACGCAGCGGAAGCTCCCATCCTCCATCCGCCACAGCCTCGGATCACGGAAGTCATACCGGCTGCTGTTCTCCGGCAAATCACCGCTGTCCAAAACCGGATTATTCTTATACTTTACATAATCCATCCCGTCTCCAAACGCAATGCACTGCGTCTGCACGCCGAGGCTGCTCCCGTCGGGCTGTGTCTCATTGACGACGCCCGTATACATCAGAAGCTGCCTGCCGTCATCCAGGGTGACGGCGCTTCCTGAGAAGCAGCCGTCCCTGTCAAAGTCACGGTCCGGAGCAAGCGCTGCCGGGAGATACTTCCAGTGCAGCAAATCGCTGCTGACCGCATGCCCCCAGTGCATTGGTCCCCAATGTGAATTATACGGATGATACTGATAAAACAGATGGTATTCTCCATTTCGGCAGGAAAAACCATTCGGATCATTCATCCAGCCGACCCTGGCAGAGAGGTGAAATTTCGGGCGAGCTTCCCCCAAGGTCTGTCTTTCTCTCGTCTCTTCGTATTTTCTTGCATCGCGTAAAGCCTGACTCATTGATTTTATCTCCTTAAAAATTATTTTGCCATTTCATCCTGATAGCGGTCATACGCATCCTGATATACCTTCAGAAGTTCTTCCATACTCAATTTCCTCCTGCTGTGTCTTCCTCTAAAGATTGCTGATAATCGTCAAAATATCTCTGTTTAATTTCAAGGTAATCTGACAGGCCATATTCCTCCAGCTTTGTCAGATACTCCTCCCACTCTTCTTCGACGCCGCCGTTTAAGATCCAGTCGGCTTTCTTCTGCTGCACATATTTCTTAATATCCGTATCGTACTGGGAGACTTTATTCGTATCCTCTATGCTCATGAATACATTGGGATATACATACTTGCTGTTCATATCTTTCAGATACGTCTCATGCATGTTGTCAAGCCTCCATTTCGCATCGTCAGGCATTGTCACGTAGACGTCATAATACTCATTCAGAACCGCGAGCGGCCCGTTGACAGACTGCGCTTCCCTGACTTCTACCGGCGACTCATCCCCCAGGGGCAGATGCTTCAGCATCTCTCCGCCCTCAGCGTTTGTACTGAGTTCAAATATATTCGGCGCATCTTCTTCCCCGTACGTTCCCCAGTTGTTCTGTGGGGACTGCAGCGGAGCGTACATCTGATCAATCCACGCTGCCGCAAGCGCCGTATCTCTGCAGCTTGTGGTCAGAACGCAGCGCCCGCGGTCATATCCGCTCGTTTCACTTGCATTCTGGCGCGTGATATTGACCAGCCCGTCCGGACCGGCAAGCGCCGGCACCATAACATAATCGTCATAGTTATCAATATTTGCCGGGTCCCATGTAAAGAACAATCCGTATCTGTGATTCTTTCCCTTCGCCACATACGTCGACCAGACCTGGGTAAAGGCTTCCGGATCCACGAGGTCTTCTTCCACCAGCTTGTGGAGCCATTCGATTCCTTCTTTATATCCTTCCTGTACAGGCGTATAGATGACCTCTCCCTCATCCGTAACCGCGAAATGGTCGGGCGTGTCTCCGTACCCTTCTCCAAAACCGTTGATCAGAAACGCCGGATCCTGGTCGCCGTTATTGATGATGAACGACATGGGGATTATATCTCCCTCGATATCAAACTCCTGCTGAATCTCCTCCGCGTGATCCCTGAAGGCAATCAGTACCGTCTCCAGCTCGTCTACCGTCTCAGGCACTTCCAGTCCCAGATAATCCAGCCATTTTTTATTAATATACGGTATATCTCCTATCGCCTGGATCGCCTCTTTTCCCTCGCCAAGCTGCTCTATCCATGGAAACGCATAGATATGTCCGTCAGGCGCCGTACTCATTGTCCGATATTCCGGATATTTTTCAAATACTGCCGTCAGGTTCGGCATGTATTTATCGATTAAATTTTCCAGCGGAATGATGATTCCCTGTTTTGCATATCTGAGCAGGTCGTAATCGCTCATCCCCGCCGTAAAAAGTCCGTCCGGCAGATTCCCGAACTGCGCCAGAGCCAGGTTTTTCTTATCCGCAAACTGATCGCTCACAAAACAGGTCCAGTCGATATATACGTTCGTCTGCTCCTCCAGGCGCTGGAAAATCAGCCTTTCATTCGGATCCTGCGTTGTGGTTGCAGGCGCGCTCGTAATAAAGGAAAGCTCTTTTTTCTCTTTCAAAGGAAACGTAACTTCCTCAACCGGCGTATCTGGATTCACATCAGCCCTCTGGGCATTTTCCCTGCCGCCGCATCCCGCTGCGGACAGTACGCACGCTGCGGCAATGCCGGCGCTGAGTAATCGTTTATATTTTTTTTTCATCTTCTCCTGCCTCCTTATCCCTTGATAGAACCAACCATAATGCCCTGGTCAAAATATTTCTGGAAAAACGGATACATCACCAGCAGCGGAAGGCTGGATACCACGATCGTCGCATACTTTAACAGTTCCGCCACCTTCGCCATCTCAGCCGTGCTCTGAATATCCGCGATCATGCCCGGCTCCGGCGTGTTCTGTACCAGAATAGAGCGAAGGACGAGCTGCAGAGGCTGAAGCTCCGCGTCGTTTAAATAAATCATGGCGTCAAAGTAGCTGTTCCACATCCCCACAAAGGTCCACAGCGCGAGTACCGCGATGATCGGCTTGCAGACCGGGAGCATAATTTTAAAGAAGTGGCGCACTTCGTCCGCGCCGTCGATGGCAGACGCCTCTCTTAATTCTCCGGGGATTGACTGATAATACGTTCTCGCAAGGATCATATTCCAGACATTGAACGCTCCCGGAATCAGGATCGCCCAAATAGTATTTACCATTCTCAGATTATTAATCAAAATGAACGTCGGGATCAATCCGCCTCCAAAAAACATGGTGATGATAAAAATAGCGTTAAAAAACTTTCTTCCCACAAATTCCTTTTTGGACATGGGATATGCCGCAAGCAGGGTAACAAATACAGATATTACCGTAAACGCTATAGAGTAGAAGAAAGAATTTGCAAATCCTCTCCAGATCATCGCGTTATCCAGAACTCTGCGGTAAGCGTCCAGCGTCCAGTCTTTCAGATTCAGGCTGATTCCCTGGTTATTCAGCACATTGGGATCCATAAAGGATGCGGCCACCACATAAACCAGCGGCACAAAAATCGCCAGCGCGAAAAGCCCAAGCAGGATATATCCAACCGTCAGTATGATCCTGTCCGATACCCCTAATTTTATTTTCATTCTGCTTTCCATGATCTTACCTCCTATAACCCTTCTCCTTCATTGAGTTTTTTCACGATCCAGTTTACCAGAATCAGGAGAATTACATTAATCACAGAGTTAAACAATCCTACAGCCGTAGAATATCCGTAATCTCCGTTCAGAAGACCTATCTTATATGTATATGTGGACAGGATTTCAGAAGTGGCGAGATTCATATCCGTCTGCAGCGCATATGCCTTCTCAAATCCGATACTCATGATATTTCCTGCCTGAAGAATAAACTGAATCACAATGATATTCTTAATCGCAGGGAGTTCTACATAACGGATCTGCTGGAGAATATTCGCGCCGTCTATGATCGCCGCCTCTTCCAGATCTTTGCTCGCGTTGGCAAGCGCCGCCGTATACATAATAGACGACCACCCGGCTGTCTGCCAGATCCCGCTGACAATATAGATACTTCGGAAAGCTTCCGGCATCGTCATCCAGTTCGCGTTGATACCCAGCGCCGAATTGATCGGTCCGACCGGCGAGAGGAACATGCGCACCATACCGCACAGGACTATGACCGAGATAAAATTCGGCGCATAGACCAAAAGCTGAATCTTTTTCTTAATACCGGTCTTCCTGATGCGGTTCAGCAGCAGCGCCAGTATAATCGGTATCGGAAACCCCCACAAAAGACCGTATACGCTCAGTTTCAGGGTGTTCATCAGGTAATCCATAAAGTCCGGCGAAGATAAAAACCGCCGGAAGTATTCGAGCCCCACCCACGGGCTTCCCAGCACGCCTTCGATGACATTATAATCCTCGAAGGCAATCAGTACGCCTCCCATCGGAAAGTACTTAAAGATGATTGTAAGCGCCAGCGCCGGAAGCAGAAAGATCAGATACAACTGCCAGTTCTTTCTTACATACCGCAGTTTTTCCCCCGGCGTTCTTTTCACGCCCACAGCGGCTTTCCTGCTTTGAGTTTTCATATGCATTCCTCCTTATTTTGCATTTGCACAATTCAAAAAGTAGTCACGTCCAGCATTTTGTGCATTTAAGTTATTTGTTATGGTTATAATAGCAATTATCCGTCGAAATGTCAATATATATTTTTATATTTACACCATTTTTTGTTTCATTTTTGCACCTTTTGCACAACAAGCCACATACTAAAGCTGTAAGAAATACACTCTTGGCTTTTACGTTTTTGCATTTGACAAATCTAACGTTTTACATTAAAGTAGAGAGTAACACAGATACATGAACAAGGAGATAATCATGGGAAAACGGGTTACGATTCAGAATATAGCGGATTCTTTAGGGATCTCACGCAATACAGTGTCAAAAGCATTAAACAACACCGGCGTACTCGCGGAATCTACCAGGATTAAAATCCTGGAGCGGGCGAAGGAAATGGGTTACAAACAATTTCTCTACACTCCCGCACAGGAGGCGGCAGCCGATGCCCCTGTAAGGGAGATCGCGCTGTTTACGCAAAATATGCCCAACAGCTCACATTTTGCCTCTCAGTTATTAAATACTTTTCAGGAGAAGATCAGCCGGGAACGGTTTAAGCTCTCCATTTTTCTTATTAGAGATCAGGAAATTACCGACCTGCGTCTCCCTCTTGGCTTTGACGCCGAAAAATGCGAGGGAATTGTCTGCATTGAATTATTCCACTGCGCTTACAGCCGGATGCTCTGCAGCCTTGATCTTCCCGTACTGTATATTGATGCCGCTGCCGGGATTGATTTCACGCAGTTTTGTGCGGATTTTCTGCTCATGGAAAACAGCGGAAGCGTTTACAACCTTACAGACTCCTTTATCAGAAACGGATACAGAAGTCTTGCGTTTGCTGGCGATATCTATAACTGCCAGTCCTTCTACGAGCGCTACTGCGGATTTTCCAAAGCGCTTCAGGATGCCGATCTGACCGCTGCGACCACTCTGTTTCAGACCAAAAATGCATTCCTCAATTCACAGAACCTCTGCGGGCTGATTTCAGCTCTTGACCGGCTTCCTGAGATTTTTATCTGCGCAAATGATTTTATCGCAATCGATTTGATACGCGCTCTGAAAAAATGCTCTTACCGGATACCTGACGACGTGCGCATCTGCGGTTTCGATGATTCCAAAGAATCTAAAATCGTAGATCCACCGCTAACCACCGTGCGTATACCCAGTTCTGAAATGGGAATCATTGCTGCAGATCTGCTTCTCTCCCGTATTCATATGCGGACAATGCCCTACCGGACCACCTATGTCAGAACGGACATCGTGTACCGCGCTTCCGCTTTACTTACAGAGGAATGACACCTTTATTCATAAAAAGGAGCTGGCGCCCTTCCCGGAACGCCAGCTCCTTTTTTACTGTCTATTACATATATTTGCGCATGGCAGCCTCTACCACGTGCCCTACGAGCACGGAGGTCGTTACGCTTCCGACGCCGCCCGGTACCGGGGTGATCGCGTCTACGATCGGCTCTACTGCGGCGTAGTCTACATCTCCGCAGAGCTTGCCCTCGGCATTGACATTGATTCCAACGTCGATGATTACCTGTCCTTCTCTGACATAATCAGCACCCACAACGCCTGCTCTTCCGGCAGCTACAATTACGATATCCGCCTCTTTTACAACAGACGGCATGTCTACAGTCTTTGTATGGCATACAGTCACAGTCGCATTCTTCTTGATCAGCATCATTGCTGCCGGTTTGCCTACTACGAGGCTTCTGCCGATTACAACCGCCTTCTTTCCGGTGCAGTCGATTCCATAGTGATCCAGAATCTCCATACATGCCTGCGGCGTGCACGGCGGGAATCCCAGCGGCTTGCCGGTAAATACGCCTGCCATGGAGCCGTCTGTCATGCAGTCTACGTCCTTTGCCGGATCAAGCGCATTCTCAACCACAGACTGATCCAGGTGCTTCGGCAGAGGACGGAACAGCAGAACGCCGTGAATGTTCTCGTCCTTATTCACTTTATCTATAACGGACAGCAGCTCCTCCTGGGAAACATCTTCGGGAAGCAGAAATTTTTCGCATGCCACGCCGAGCGTTTCGCAGCGTTTTGTAGCTCCCTTCTCATAGGAAATATCGCTTCCGTTCTCACCTACACGGATAATTCCCAGGGTCGGTTTTACTCCCTTTTCCTCGAGCTTCGCCACATTTGCCTTGATGCGCTCGTTCAGAGCAGCGTTTACTTCTTTTCCTAATAATTGTTTTGCCATGGTTTTTATTCCTCCCTATTTCAGTCTTCCCAGTACGCCTGCAAAGATCTCATCCGCCATCTTCGTATATTTCTCCAGCATTGCGTCACATTTTGCATTCAGTTCTTCTGCGTACTCGCGGTTCTTCATGGATTTCGTGTTGATATACACGTTCAGGCTCGCGCCCTCCAGCGCCGCTTTGCAGAACGCCGCGCCCACACCTGCGTCACTGATCGCCAGTGCGGAACCCTTTGCTGCGAACTCTTTGATAATTTCGATCGCTTCACAGCATTTCTCCATGATCTCCATAGGTACAGAACAGGCATCCTTGAGCACGATCTCCATCACACGCGCCTTCTCCGCCTTCTCTTCCTCTGTTTCTCTGGGCATTCCATATGCCTTTGAGAGCGGCTCGAATACCTCAGCGTCCCGCTCGATCAGTCTTAAAAGATCTTTCTGGAGAGCGTCGGACTTTGCCTTTAACTCCCACATCTCCTCCTCGACATCAGCATATTTCTTTTTGCCCACTGTCAGGCTTCCGACCATATTTCCAAGTGCAGTTCCGACTGCTCCTACAAGTGCGGAAGCTCCGCCTCCGCCCGGAACCGGTGCCTTGGAAGCCAGCACTTCCACAAATTCATTGCATGGTACGGTTGAAAATCCCATAGTCTTATCCTCCCAATAACTTCAGGGAGCTTTCGGAGGCGGATTCCCGCCCCCTGGCTCCCCCCGTATTTTCGTCTTTTATCCGAACGAATACTTTAGAACAGTCCGGTAATCTTTCCTGTCTCGTCCACATTGATTTTCTCAGCTGCAGGAACCTTCGGAAGACCCGGCATGGTCATGATCTCTCCGGTCAGAGCCACGATAAATCCTGCTCCTGCGGAGATCTTCAGGTTGCGCACCGTTACCTCGAAGTCTGTAGGTGCGCCCAGCTTCGTCTGGTCGTCTGTTAAGCTGTACTGAGTCTTGGCAACACAGATCGGGCAGTTGCCGAAGCCCAGAGCCTCAAGCTGCTTTGCCTGCTTCTGAGCATTTGCGGTCAGGACTACGCGCTTGCCGCCGTAGATCTTCTGTACGATCGCGTTCAGCTTGTCCTCAATGCTTCCTTCCAGCTCATAGGAGTACGTAAAGTCATTCGGCTCCTCTACAAGGCGGATTACTTCCTCAGCCAGTTTGATACCGCCCTCGCCGCCTTTTGCCCATACCTCGGACAGCGCTACGTTTACGCCGAGTTCCTTACATTTTGCCTCAACGAGATCCAGCTCTGCCTTGGTGTCGGTCGGGAACGCATTGATGGCAACAACACATGGGAGTTTGTATACGTTGCGGATGTTGCTTACATGCTTTAACAGGTTCGGAAGTCCTTTTTCCAGAGCTTCCAGGTTCTCATTGTTCAGCTCAGCCTTCGGAACGCCGCCGTTATATTTCAGCGCGCGGACAGTCGCTACGATGACAACCGCATCCGGCTTTAAGCCAGCCATACGGCACTTGATATCGAGGAACTTCTCAGCTCCGAGGTCAGCGCCGAAACCAGCCTCTGTGATCGCGTAATCAGAAAGCTTTAACGCCATTTTGGTAGCTGTCACAGAGTTGCAGCCGTGTGCGATATTCGCGAACGGTCCGCCGTGTACGATTGCCGGAACGCCCTCGAGCGTCTGTACCAGGTTCGGCTTTAAAGCGTCCTTTAACA
>CAKNMY010000104.1 GCA_930989745.1 uncultured Lachnospiraceae bacterium
TCAGTCGTTGAGGACAGCTATACCATAGATGGAGACATTTATGAGAGAAACGATGTGACAGAAGGGGAGCGCGAGCAGTTAAATGAAATTTTCGGCGTTCCCATGATGATTGTATCGCAGATGCAGGAGCAGTACAGCGAGGAGGAGCTTGAGCAGTTCACTACAATGATGAACTCCGCCGATGCCGCTGCGGCTCAGGGAATGTCTGAGGAACAGATGGCAGCCGCCCAGGCTCAGATACAGGCTGCGCAGGAACAGCTTGACGCTGCCAGGGAGCAGATCGAAGCGATGAGAGTGTCGTCACGCAGGCTGCGACAACCTTTGTCTACAATGAGTACAAAGAGCTGGGCATGGATGTGGACAGGATTCAGATCCAGTACGTCCTCTTCTCAGGGCTTCAGATGCTCGGCATGGCGCTTGTGATCATGATCGCGTCCATCACCGTAACCTTCCTTTCCGCGAAAGTGGCGGCGACGCTGGGACGCAACCTCAGAGATCAGATTTTCGGGAAAGTTATCTCGTTCTCAAGCGGAGAGATGGATAAGTTTTCCACAGCGTCTCTGATCACCAGAAGTACAAACGATATCCAGCAGGTGCAGATGCTCTTTGCGATGATTTTCCGCATCGTGCTCTATGCTCCGATCCTCGGAATCGGAGGAGTGATCAAGGTGCTGGAGACAGAAGCCTCAATGACGTGGATCCTGGCGCTTGCCGTGGGATTAATTCTGCTTCTTGTGCTTGTGCTGATGGCGGTTGCAATGCCGAAGTTTAAGAAGCTGCAGACCATGATCGACAGGCTGAATCTTGTATCCAGGGAGATTCTGACCGGTATCCCGGTTATCCGCGCCTTCAGCCGTGAGAAGCACGAGGAGGAACGCTTCGAGGAAGCGAACAGGCGCCTGACGAGGACCAACCTCTTTGTAAACCGCACCATGACGTTCATGATGCCGGCGATGATGCTGATTATGAACGGTATCACAGTCCTGATCGTATACAACGGCTCTTACGCGATCGACGACGGTAAGATCCAGGTGGGATCCATGATGGCATTTATCCAGTACGCAATGCAGATCATTATGTCGTTCCTGATGATTACGATGATCTCCATCATGCTGCCGAGAGCGAGCGTATCTGCGAAGCGAATCAATGAAGTGCTTGAGACAGAGCCGCAGATCCACAATCCGAAAGAACCCGAGCAGGCGCAGAAGGGACATGAGGGCGAAGTGGTATTCGACCACGTATCCTTTGCGTATCCGGGTGCTGAGGAGAATGTGCTGACAGATATCAGCTTTACTGCTAAGAAGGGTGAAACTGTGGCGTTTATCGGAAGCACCGGAAGCGGGAAGAGTACGCTTGTAAATCTGATTCCGCGTCTCTTTGATGTGACGGAAGGAAGGGTGCTGGTCGACGGCGTGGATGTCCGCAGCATGGATATTCATGATCTGCGCAGCAAGCTTGGATATGTGCCGCAGAAAGGCGTGCTGTTCTCCGGAACGATCGCGTCCAACCTTCGCTACGGCAAAGATGACGCCACCCAGGAGGAGATTGAGGATGCAGCGCGCATCGCACAGGCTGCAGACTTCATTGAAGAAAAAGAAGAGAAGTACGAGTCTCCGATTGCCCAGGGCGGTACGAACGTATCCGGCGGGCAGAAGCAGCGGCTTTCCATCGCCAGGGCGATTGCGAAGAAGCCGGAGATCTTTATCTTCGACGACAGCTTCTCCGCACTGGACTTTAAGACGGATCTGACACTGCGCCAGACACTGAAGAAGGAGACGAAGGACGCCACCACGCTGATCGTGGCACAGCGTATCAGCACCATCATCCATGCGGATAAGATTCTTGTACTGGATGAAGGACGCGTGGCAGGCATGGGAACCCACGGAGAGCTGCTGAAGAGCTGCGAGGTATATCAGCAGATCGCCCGTTCTCAGTTATCAGAGGAGGAATTAGCGCATGAGTAATAAACGAGGACCCATGGGGCACGGAGGAAGAATGTCCGGAGAAAAGGCAAAAGACTTCAAGGGCGCCATGAAGAAAATCATAAAATATATAAGCCGCTATAAATTCCGGCTGATCCTGATGCTCATTTTCGCTGTTGCCGGAACAGTCTTCAACATTGTGGGGCCCAAGATTCTTGGAAAGGCGACGACCGAGCTGTTCAACGGACTGGTGGCAAAAATCAGCGGCACCGGCGGGATTGATTTCGGAAGAATCGGAGAGATTCTCGCGTTTCTGATGTGCCTGTATGCAGTGAGCGCTGTCTGTTCCTTTGTACAGGGCATGATTATGACCGGAATTTCCAATGATGTCGGCTACAGCCTGAGAAAAGAAATTTCCGGGAAGATGAACCGTCTGCCGCTGAAGTATTATGAGAGCAGGCCGTACGGAGAGATTCTCTCCAGAATCACCAATGATATCGATACGCTGCAGATGGGGCTCAACCAGAGCATCACCCAGCTGATCACATCCGTTACCATGCTGATCGGTGTCTTTGTTATGATGCTGAGCATCAATGTATGGATGACCGTGGTCGCGCTTCTGATCCTGCCCGTGTCTATGCTCATTATCGGAAAGGTTATGAAGCGCTCCCAGAAATATTTCCAGGCGCAGCAGAGATACCTCGGCGAGGTTAACGGACAGGTGGAGGAAATCTACAGCGGCCATAATGTCGTGAAGGTATTCAACAAGGAAAAAGATGTGACGGAAACCTTTGAACAGACGAACCAGAAGCTGTACGAATCCGCATGGCGTTCTCAATTCTTCTCTGGAATGATGATGCCGATCATGCAGTTCGTAGGAAATATCGGCTATGTGATGGTGGCTCTTCTCGGCGGATTTCTCAGCATAAAGGGCATAATTGAAGTAGGAGATATTCAGTCCTTTTTCCAGTATATCCGAAACTTCACGCAGCCGATTCAGCAGATTGCGCAGGTCAGCAATATGCTGCAGTCCTCAGCCGCTGCTTCGGAGAGAGTATTTGAGTTCCTGGAGGAGGAAGAGGAGGATCAGCTTGCTGAGCATCCGGTATCCATTCAGGGACTGGAGGGAAATGTGGAGTTTGATCACGTATCCTTCGGATACGATCCGGATCAGATCATCATTCATGATTTTTCCGCCAAGGTACGCTCGGGACAGAAGATCGCGATCGTGGGACCGACCGGAGCCGGCAAGACCACGATGGTCAAACTGCTGATGCGCTTCTACGATGTGAACAGCGGTTCCATCCGGGTGGACGGACACGATCTGAGAGAATTCAACCGCAGTGAGCTTCGTGAGATGTTCGGTATGGTGCTTCAGGATACCTGGCTGTATAACGGAACGATTATGGAAAATATCCGGTACGGCAGACTGGATGCCACGGATGAGGAGGTTATCGCAGCGGCGAAGGCGGCGCATGCCCACCGGTTCATTATGACTCAGCCTGAGGGATACAACACGGTTCTGAACGAGGAGACCAGCAATATCTCACAGGGACAGAAGCAGCTTCTGACAATTGCGCGCGCGATCCTTGCGGATAACCGGATTCTGATCCTGGACGAGGCGACATCGTCCGTCGACACCAGGACCGAGGTGCAGATCCAGAAAGCGATGGATAACCTGATGAAAGGCAGAACAAGTTTTGTCATTGCTCACAGGCTCTCCACAATCCGTGACTCGGATCTGATCCTCGTTATGAAGGACGGAGATATCATTGAACAGGGCAATCATGAAGAGTTGCTCGCAAAGAAAGGATTCTACGCTAACCTGTATAACAGCCAGTTTGAAAAGGTAAGCTGACTGGCAAGTAAAAAAGCCGATATATCGCTGCATGATATATCGGCTTTTCCACTTGCAGCGCTTCTTTCTTACGGTTGGGCTTGTATAGAATCGCAGGTTTATGCTAGAATAAACAATAGATGCAGAGAAAAGGCGGATTTTGCCGCACGATCAGCAGCAATATAAAAACAGGAGAAGAACGTATGAAAAATTTACTGGTAGCACAGTCCGGAGGGCCGACTGCTGCAATCAACGCCACTTTGGCAGGCGTCATCGCAGGCGCATATACTTCCGGAAAAGTGGACAAAGTATTAGGAGCTGTAAACGGGATTCAGGGAGTTTTCGCTGAGAACTTTATTGATCTGAGGGAGAAGGTCTCCGGCGCAGAGCAGCTCGATCTGCTGGCCCAGACCCCGGCAGCAGCGCTGGGATCCTGCCGGTTTAAGCTGAAGGATCTTGAGAAGGATCAGGAACAGTTTGAGGAGATTGTCCGTATCTTCCGCAAACATGAGATTTCCTATTTTATATATATAGGCGGAAACGACTCCATGGACACGGTGGACAAGCTCTCTGCCTACTGTGCGGGAAAGGGAATCGACGATATCTTCGTGGTGGGAGCGCCCAAGACGATCGACAATGATCTGATGGGAACGGATCACTGTCCGGGCTTCGGATCAGCTGCAAAGTATATTGCGGCGACTTTTTCCGAGATCGAGCGGGACTGTCATGTATATAATACCAAGGCGGTTACCATTGTGGAGGTCATGGGAAGAAACGCGGGATGGCTGACCGCGGCGTCCGCTCTGGCAAGAGGGAACGGCGAGCCGGGCCCGGCGCTGATCTACCTGTGTGAGACTGCTTTTGACACGGAGCGATTCCTCAGCGATGTGCGTGCCAAGCTGGAGGAACAGGACGCTGTGGTAGTGGCCATCAGCGAAGGCATCCGCAATAAAGACGGCGCCTATATCTCCGAGGAGGTACAGAGCGGCGCAGTCGATAACTTCGGGCACAGCTACATTTCCGGTTCCGGCAAAGTGCTGGAGAACCTGGTGCGGGAGAAGATAGGCTGCAAGGTGCGCTCCATTGAGCTCAATCTCATGCAGCGCTGCGCGGGACATATCGCCAGCGCGGTGGATATTCAGGAGTCCCGGATGCTCGGCATGACTGCCTGCCAGTGCGCGCTGGAGGGCAGGAATGCTGTCATGGCCGCAATTATCCGCAAGAGCGACGAGCCTTACGAGGTGGAATTTGCGAGCGTTCCCGTAAGCGAGGTTTCCAACCGGGAGAAAAAGGTTCCGGCAGAGTGGGTGAATGAGGCAGGCAATGATGTGACGGAGGAGCTTCTTTCCTATCTGCGTCCGCTGATCCGCGGTGAGAACGCGGTGAGATATGAGAACGGCATTCCGAAGCATCTGGTGCTCTATTGAGAAAGAGACAGTACAAAAGTTTCGAGAATGTCACGATTTTAACAAAAACTATTGAAAAAAAACTGGAAACAAGATACAATTAAAAACGGCAAAATTTGTTATCATTACGGAAAGTCTGTCCTTTTCAGGCTTTCCGCATGCTGATGCATAAAATAATCAAATGGAGGGCTGAAGAATGAGTAACACAGCACAAAGCTTAGCAAGCCAGAGAATCAATTCTTTGCTTGACGCCAACAGTTTTGTTGAAATCGGCGGACAGGTTACTGCGCGCAGCACAGATTTCAACTTATCTGCAAAGGAAACACCGGCGGACGGTGTCATCACCGGATACGGTGTGATCGATGGCAATCTGGTATATGTATACAGCCAGGATGTGTCTGTCATGAACGGAACCATCGGTGAGATGCATGCGAAAAAGATTGCCAGAATCTATGATTTTGCCATGAAGACAGGAGCACCGGTCATCGGACTGATCGACTGTGCAGGCCTGAGACTTCAGGAGGCGACAGACGCGCTGAACGCGTTTGGCGAGCTCTACATGAACCAGACCATGGCAAGCGGCGTTATCCCGCAGATCACAGCGATCTTCGGAACCTGCGGAGGCGGACTGGCAATGGTTCCGGCTCTGACGGACTTCACATTCATGGAGGAGAAAAAAGCAAAATTATTCGTAAATTCCCCGAACGCGATCGAGGGCAACATCGAGAGCGCATGTGATACCTCCAGCGCGAAGTATCAGAGTGAGGAAGCGGGCCTGGTGGATTATGTTGGAAGCGAGGCGGATATTCTTGGACAGATCCGCACACTTGTAACCCTGCTGCCGTCCAATAATGAGGACAACGACTCCTATGAGGAGTGCACAGATGATCTCAACCGTGTATGCCAGGATCTGGCGAACTGTGCGGGAGATACCTCCATCGCGCTGTCTCAGATAGCAGATGAAAATCTCTTCTTTGAAGTGAAGGCAGATTACGCAAAGGATATGGTAACCGGATTTATCAGATTAAACGGCGCGACTGTGGGAGCAGTGGCAAACCGCTGTGAGATCTATGACGAGGAGGGCAAGCTCTCTGAATCCATGGAGAACGTGCTGAGCGTCAGAGGTGCGAAGAAAGCGGCTGAATTCGTGGAATTCTGCGATGCTTTCAACATTCCGGTGCTGACACTGACGAACGTAAAAGGCTTCAAGGCAACAAAATGCTCTGAGGCTAATATCGCCAAAGCGGTTGCAAAGCTGACATATACGTTTGCGAATGCTACAGTTCCGAAAGTAAATGTTATTGTCGGACAGGCATATGGAAGCGCGTATCTGGCGATGAACAGCAAGTCCATCGGCGCTGATATCGTATACGCATGGCCGACAGCGCAGATTGGAATGATGGACGCGAAACTTGCGGCTAAGATTATGTATGCGGACGCAGATGCTGCTACCATCAATGAGAAGGCAGCTGAGTACGCGGCGCTGCAGTCCAATGTAACGAGTGCAGCAAGAAGAGGTTACGTGGACACAATCATTGAACCGGAGGATACCAGAAAGTATCTGATCGGAGCTTTTGAAATGTTATTCACAAAGAGAGACGGACGTCCGCCGAAGAAACACGGGACAGTCTGAGAGAGGTGAAGCAGATGAAGCAGACAATTAAAAAATTCCTTGCCGCAGCAGCGGCAGGCGCCTGTGTGATAACCACTTCCATTCCGGCGTTTGCAGCGACCGAGGGACTTACCGATGATCAGGTCACCCAGGTGGAACAGATCGCGCAGAGCTATCTGGATACCATCGTAGGGCTCAGTGATGAGGAAGCCGGGGAGATGAAGACGTATTATCAGTATATCGCGCCGGGAATCTACGGAGCGATCAATACCTGGGAGGATACAAAAGAAGACCTTGGCGGTTATGTGGGTTCCGACGATGTTACGGTGGAGAGCGACGGCGAGACGATCACCTGTACGGTGGATGCGCAGTTTGAGAAGCACGACGCGGAAGTGGAGATCATCATTGACCAGGTGGAGCTGCTCAAAGGGGAGCAGGACGCCCTGACAAGCATAGCGTTTAATGTCGATTATCCGGTGAGCACACTTATGAAGGATGCGGGAATGAACTTTGTCATCGGTCTGGGAACCGTATTCGTGATCCTGATTTTCCTGACCTTCGTGATTTCGCTGTTCGGCAAAGTGGCCGGCGCGGCAGGCAGCAAAAAGCCGGCTCCGGCAGAGGAGAAGAAGCCGGCGAGCGTACCGGTACCGGCGGCAGTGCCGGCTGAGGAGGAAGAGGATGTGACAGATGACGCAGAGCTGGTAGCTGTCATTGCAGCGGCGATTGCAGCGTCCGAGAACACATCCACCGACGGATTCGTAGTTCGTTCTATTAAAAAAGTAAATAAGGGCAGATGGCAGAGAGCCTAAAGTTTCAGGAGGAATAGAGAATGAAAACTTATACAATTACTGTAAACGGAAATGTATATAATGTTACTGTAGAAGAGGGAACAACCGCAGGCGCGGCAGCTCCGGCAGCACCGAAGGCGGCTCCGAAAGCGGCACCGGCAGCAGCTCCGAAAGCAGCAGCTCCGGCAGCGGCAGAGGGCGCGGTTACCGTTACCGCATCCGTACCGGGCAAAGTGTTAAAGATTGAGGCAAGCGTAGGACAGGCTGTAAAAGCCGGAGACAGCATTGTGCTTCTGGAAGCCATGAAGATGGAGATCCCGGTTGTTGCTCCGCAGGACGGAACCGTTGCGAGCATCAATGTGGCTGCAGGCGATACCGTTGAAAACGGAGACGTTCTGGCTACAATGAACTAAAAAACTGCAGTCTTACAGATTGACACAAAATACTGGGAGGTAAAACAATGTTAGAAACATTATCAAACCTGCTTCACCAGACGGCGTTTTTTAGTCTGACCTGGGGCAACTACGTAATGATTGCCGTTGCATGTGTATTCCTGTATCTGGCAATTAAACATGGGTTTGAGCCGTTGCTTCTGGTACCGATTGCATTTGGAATGCTGCTTGTCAATATCTACCCGGATATCATGGCTGAGCCGAGCATTGACGCGAACGGTATTGAGCACGCAGGGGGACTTTTATACTATTTCTTCCAACTGGATGAATGGAGTATCCTGCCGTCCCTGATTTTCATGGGCGTCGGGGCGATGACGGACTTTGGTCCGCTGATCGCGAATCCGAAGAGCTTCCTTCTGGGAGCTGCGGCACAGCTCGGAATCTATGCTGCGTATTTCCTGGCAATCTTCATGGGATTCTCCGGAAAAGCAGCGGCAGCGATCTCCATTATCGGAGGAGCTGACGGGCCGACTTCCATCTTCCTTGCCGGAAAGCTGGGACAGACATCTCTGATGGGACCGATCGCCGTGGCTGCATACTCCTATATGTCTCTCGTTCCGATCATTCAGCCGCCGATCATGAAGCTGCTGACAACAGAAAAGGAACGTAAGATCAAGATGGAACAGCTCCGTCCGGTTTCCAAGCTGGAGAAGATCCTGTTCCCGATCGTTATCACGATTGTTGTTTGTATGATTCTTCCGACAACGGCTCCGCTGGTAGGTATGCTGATGTTAGGAAACCTGTTCCGTGAATCCGGTGTTGTAAAGCAGCTTACAGAGACAGCGTCCAACGCATTAATGTATATCGTGGTTATTTTGCTGGGCACTTCCGTAGGAGCTACCACAAGCGCAGAGGCATTCCTGAATATGGATACTATTAAGATCGTAATCCTCGGACTGATCGCATTTGCGTTCGGTACCGCGGGCGGTGTATGGTTCGGAAAGCTGATGTGCAAGTTCTCCGGAGGAAAGATTAATCCGCTGATCGGTTCCGCAGGCGTATCTGCCGTTCCGATGGCAGCGCGTGTATCCCAGAAGGTCGGAGCTGAGGCAGATCCGACGAACTTCCTGCTGATGCATGCTATGGGACCGAACGTTGCGGGCGTTATCGGTACGGCTGTTGCCGCCGGCGCGTTCATGGCGATCTTCGGAGTCTGAGAATGAGCTGAAATTTAAAAATACAGGGCTGTGCAGCGTCCGGCTGCACGGCT
>CAKNMY010000105.1 GCA_930989745.1 uncultured Lachnospiraceae bacterium
AAATCCAATATTGGAGGCGTTGGCGGAGAGATTCTTGCCACACTGAGCAGCAGCAACTGGTTCAATTTCTCCAATCCATGGTATTACCAGCTTGGCCTGGTACTCTATATCTTACTGACAATCTTCTTTGCATATTTCTATACCTCCATCACCTTTAATCCGTTGGAGGTGGCTGACAATATGAAGAAGCAGGGCGGTTTCATCCCTGGAGTGCGCCCCGGCAAGCCTACGGTAGAGTACCTGAATAAAATTTTAAATTATGTGATCTTCATTGGAGCGGCCGGCCTTGTGATCGTAGCAGTGATCCCATTCTTCTTTAACGGTATGTTCAGAGCTTCGGTATCCTTTGGCGGAACATCCATCATTATTATCGTGAGTGTAATTCTGGAGACGTTAAAGCAGATTGAGTCTATGATGCTGGTTCGCAACTATCGGGGATTCTTGAATGACTAAAAGGTTGTGGCGGTTTCGCCACAGCCTTTGAGTGCATATAAAAAGAAACAGGGAGGGTATTTTTATGAGAATCATTATGTTAGGTGCTCCGGGAGCAGGAAAAGGAACACAGGCAAAGAAGATTGCCGAGAAGTATCAGATTCCGCATATCTCCACAGGTGATATTTTCCGCGCAAATATCAAGAACGGAACGGAACTGGGGAATAAGGCAAAGACCTATATGGACCAGGGCCTGCTCGTTCCGGACGAGCTGACCTGCGATCTTGTAGTGGACCGTATTCAGCAGGAAGACTGCAGAAACGGCTACGTACTGGACGGTTTCCCGAGAACCATACCGCAGGCGGAAGCGCTGACACGCGCGCTTGAGAATCTGAATTCCAAGATCGATTACGCGATCAATGTGGAAGTTCCGGACAGCAATATTGTTCACCGCATGGGCGGACGCCGCGCGTGCCTTGCCTGCGGCTGCACTTACCATGTGGAGTACAATGCGCCGAAGGTTGAGGATATCTGCGACGTATGCGGCGCGAAGCTTGTGCTGCGCGACGATGACAAGCCGGAGACCGTACAGAAGCGTCTCAATGTATACCATGACCAGACACAGCCTCTGATTGATTATTACACAAAGGCAGGCGTGCTGGCTGAGGTTGACGGAACCAAGGATATCAACGATGTATTTGATGACATCACTAAGATTTTAGGAGCGTAAGAATGTCTGTATCTATTAAAACGTCACACGAAATCGAACTTATGAGACACGCGGGCAAGCTGCTGGAGCAGGTGCATAACGAGCTGGCAAAGCATATCCGGCCGGGTATCTCCACCTGGGAGCTGGATCAGATTGGAGAGAAGATGATCCGGTCTCTTGGCTGCATCCCGAACTTTCTGAATTATGAGGGATTCCCCGGATCCTTCTGCCTCTGCCTGAATGACGAGGTGGTACACGGGATTCCGGCGAAGAATAAGATTATTCAGGAGGGAGACCTGATCAAGGTAGATGCGGGACTGATCTACAAAGGATACCATTCTGACGCAGCGCGCACTTACGCGGTGGGAGAAGTTTCTCCGGAGGCGCAGAAGCTTATGGAGGTAACGAAACAGAGCTTTTTTGAAGGCATCAAGTATGCGAAGGCGGGACATCATCTTCATGAGATTTCCGCTGCGATCGGCGCGTATGCCGAGAGTTTCGGCTACGGTGTAGTCCGCGATCTCGTGGGACACGGAATCGGCACGAATCTTCATGAGGATCCGCAGATTCCGAATTTTAAGCAGAGAAGCCGCGGAATCCGTCTGCAGCCGGGTATGACACTGGCGATTGAGCCGATGATTAACATGGGACGTCCGGAGGTCGCATGGCTGGACGACGACTGGACAGTAGTAACCGAAGACGGTTCTCTTTCTGCACATTATGAGAACACCATACTGATAACCGACGGTGAGCCGGAAATTCTCACGCTCTCGATCTAGGGGTACTGCGCCATGAGAAAGATTGAGAGCGGAATGTACGCTGTAAGCCTTGCGGGGCACGATAAGGGAAAGCTGTATGTGATCTGGAAGGCAGACGAGCGGTTTGCCTGGTTGGTGGATGGAAAGAACCGGACGCAGGACTGTCCGAAGAAGAAGAACTTTCTGCATCTTCAGGTTGATTACGCCAGAGATGAACTTCTGGCACAGAAGCTGGATGCGGGGAAAGTGATTTATGAGGAAGAAATCCGGGGAGCCATCCGGAGAAAGTTGGAGGTATGAAATGTCAAAAGCAGATGTAATTGAAGTAGAGGGAGTCGTTCTGGAGAAGCTGCCGAACGCCATGTTCAGGGTAGAGCTGGAGAACAAGCACGTGGTGCTTGCGCATATCAGCGGCAAGCTGAGAATGAACTTTATCCGTATCTTACCGGGCGACAAGGTGACGATTGAACTGTCCCCGTACGATCTGACAAAGGGCAGAATTATCTGGAGAGACAAATAGAAACAGAGAATTATGCGGGCAGCCGCACACTGGATACCATGCAGTGTGCGGCTGCCTTTTTTCATTTTTTTAACAAAACCATTACCGTACTGTTATAGAAACACTTTTAAAGATATGGGTTAAAATACGAGGAATCAAGGAGAACGGTCAAGAAAAGAAAGGGGAAAACATTTAATGTTAGAACTGCGTAATATAAAAAAATCTTATGATGGTGTGACTATTTTAAAGGATATTAATCTGAAAATCGAGGACGGAGAGATCGTATCAATCCTCGGACCCTCCGGATGCGGAAAGACAACGCTTTTAAATCTGATTCTGGGACTCACAGACGCGGATCAGGGAGAGATCATCTTTGACGGAAAGGACATCACGAACGTGCCGATGGAGAAGAGAGGCTTCAATATCCTGTTCCAGGATTACGCGCTGTTTCCGAATCTGAATGTATATAAGAATATTACATACGGACTGAAGAATAAACCGGATATCTCCAGCCAGGCGGAAGTGGAAGACTTTATTGAACTTCTGGGATTAAAGCCGCATCTGGAGAAAAAGATCGAGCAGCTCTCCGGAGGACAGAAGCAGAGAGTAGCGCTCGCGAGAACCATGGTGATGAAGCCGAAGATCCTGCTGCTGGATGAGCCTTTAAGCGCGCTGGACGGCGTAATTAAGGAGTCCATCAAGCAGAAGATCAAACAGATTGCCAGAGATTATCATCTGACGACGATTATCGTAACGCACGACCCGGAGGAAGCTCTGACACTGTCTGACAAAGTTCTGATTGTGAACGAGGGCGGCATTTCTCAGTACGGAGCGCCGGAGGAGATCATCGCAAGCCCGCGCAACAATTTTGTCAAAGAATTCATTCTGAATCAGCTTGAGATCAAGAAAAACAATATCTTCAGCCTGTTTCAGAGAGAAATGGCTGTACAGGCGGTATAAAAGTCATGATAAGAAGAAAAGAGAGAGAAATCAAGGTCATCTATGTGATCGTGCTGGCGCTGTTTGCGGCATTCCTCGCAATACCGGTGGTGCGCCTGCTCATAGAATCTTTTGTGGAAGAGGCTGGCGTGGGACTTTCCTATTACACGGAAGTTCTCACGGAGAGGGGCTTTATGAAAGCCCTGACAAACAGTATTGCCGTTTCGTTTGCAAGCGCGCTGATCTCAACAGTTCTGGCGTTCATTCTGGCGTACAGTATCCAGTATACGAACCTGAACAGGAAATATAAGAGTGTGATCCGCACACTGGCAGTCCTTCCGATGCTGCTTCCGACAATTACCTACGGATTTGCGATTATCTATTCCTTTGGAAAACAGGGACTGCTGACACGGCTTTTCGGAGTCCAGCTCTTCGATATTTACGGATTTAACGGACTGCTGTTCGGATATGTGATCTACACGCTTCCGATATCTTTCATGCTGATCCACAACACGATGGGATTCATCGACAAGAAATTCATGGTTGTCTCCCGCGTGATGGGCGACAGCAACATGGCGACATTCCTTCAGACCGTGCTGCGCCCGCTGCTCGGCACACTGGCGGCGTCTATGGTGCAGTGTTTCTTCCTGTGCTTCACCGATTACGGTATTCCGGCATCGGTCGGAGGCGAGTACGATGTGGTGGCTACTGTGCTTTACAACGAGATGCTCGGAAGTATCCCGAACTTCAACAGAGGAGCGGTCGTAGCCGTTATGATGCTGATTCCTTCCGTGATCAGTATCCTGCTGCTTCACTATCTGGAGCGCTATAACGTGCGGTACAATAAGATTTCAACCATAGAGTTCCGCAGAAACCGCGTCAGAGACGGCGTGTTCGGAACACTGTCAGGTCTGATTCTTCTCGTGATGCTGTCAATCTTCGCAGTAATCTTCGTGGTTCCGCTCGTGCAGGAATGGCCGTATCAGACAAGCTTCACACTGGAGCATATTCAGAGCGTCCTGCAGGACAACAGCCTGTTCGGAGTATATGAGAATTCCATTTTCGTGGCAGTAGCCACAGCAATTTTGGGCCTTCTGGTGACATACGGAGCAGCGCTCGCATCCGCGAGAAGCTCGCTCGGAGGAAAGCTGAAAGCCGTAATCGACAGCATCGCGTTTGTGACAAATACGATTCCCGGAATGGTGATCGGTATCGCGTTCATGCTGATCTTTACAGGCACACCCCTCCAGAATACATTCTGGCTGATCATCTTGTGCAACGTGGTGCATTTCTTTTCCACACCGTACCTGATGATGAAGAACTCCCTGAGCAAACTGAATAACTCCTGGGAGACAACAGCATCGCTGATGGGCGATAACTGGATTAAAACTATTGTAAGGATCGTGACGCCGAACATGACGTCCACCATCCTCGAAGTGTTCAGCTACTATTTTGTAAACGCCATGGTAACGGTCAGCGCGGTAATCTTTATCGCAGGCGCAAGGACCATGGTTATCACGACAAAAATCAAGGAATTGCAGTATTACACAAAATTCAATGAGGTATTCGTGCTGTCTCTTCTGATTCTGTTCACGAATCTCATTGTAAAAGGGGTATTGAGCCTCATTATAAGAAAGACAGAAAGGAAAAAGTAAAATATTATGAAAAAGAAAGTATTGGCAACCATTTTAGCGGCATCAGCAATCCTGTCCTCATTCGCGTTCGCGGGATGCGGAACAGACGCAAACGCAGGAAGCAGCGACGAGCAGGTCGTAATCTATTCCAATGCGGATGACGAGGCAATCGAGGCAATGAAAAAGACACTGGATGAAAACGGCTATGAAGGACAGTATATCTTCCAGGCATTCGGAACTTCCGAGCTGGGCGGAAAAGTCCTTGCAGAGGGAACAGATATCGAGGCGGATGTTCTGACACTGAGCACCTTCTATCTGGACGACGCGCAGGAGCAGCAGAACATGTTCCAGCCGCTGAACTTTGACTATGAACTGTTAAATCCGGACGAGAAAAGAGATTTCTGCGCTCCGATCACTTCCCAGGAGGGAACAATCATTGTAAACACTGAGGTCATGAATGAAGAAGGCCTGACTATGCCGACCTGCTTAAAGGACCTGACAAATCCGGAATATAAGGATCTTGTATCCGTTACAGATATCAAGAGCTCATCTACAGCATGGCTGCTGATTCAGGCTCTGGTGGACGCGTACGGCGAGGACGGCGCAAAGGAAGTTCTTACAGGAATCTATGAGAATGCAGGACCGCACATCGAGACTTCCGGCAGCGCTCCGCTGAAAAAGGTGCGCGCAGGTGAAGTTGCAGTAGGCTTCGGTCTTCGCCAGCAGGCAGTGGCTGACAAGGCAGAAGGACTTCCGGTGGACTTTGTGGATCCGACCGAGGGCAACTTCTCTCTGACAGAGTCTATCGCAGTGGTAGATAAGGGAGAGGATACCAACCCGCTGGCACAGGAAATGGCAGAGTGCATTATCACCAAGGGAAGAGCCGAACTGCAGAAGAATTATCCGAACGCGATTTACGAGGGTGAGACTACAAATGAAGAGAACAGCTCCGCATATCCGAAGACATTCCCGGAACCGCTGACTGTTGATCTGCTTGAGAAACACCAGGAGCTCTCTGAGAGCTGCAAATAAATTTCCTTTTCCAAAGACGGAAGAGAATGCTGGGAATAGCCCAAAACGCTATTCCCAGAAAATTTGTGTGTAAAATATAAAAGTTGAAATAGGAGAAGAAACGATGTTAAACTACAAGTTACTTACACCGGGTCCGCTGACGACCACAGAGACTGTTAAGAAAGAGATGATGTTCGATCACTGCACATGGGATGATGATTATAAGAAGATTACCCTGTCTATCCGTGAAAAGCTTTTAAAGCTGGCGCATGTCAGCGAGCCGGAGTACACGGTAGTTCTGATGCAGGGAAGCGGAACATTCGGTGTGGAGTCTGTACTTACAAGCGTGATTGGAAATGACGAGAAGCTGCTGATCTGCGCAAACGGCGCGTACGGCGAGCGTATGGCGGATATTGCGGAGCATGCGGGACTGAACTATACGGTTTACAACGAGCATTATGAAAAGGTGCCGTCAGCGGAAAAAGTTGCTGAGATCTTAAAGGAAGATCCAGCGATCACACACGTATCCATGGTACACAGCGAGATGACCTCCGGTATCTTAAACGATATCGCTTCTGTCGCAAAGGTTGTAAAGGATGCGGGCAAAACATTTATCGTGGACGCGATGTCCAGCTTCGGCGGCGTGGATATCCAGGTGGGAGAGCTTGGCATTGACTTTATCATCAGCAGCGCGAATAAATGTACCCAGGGCGTACCGGGATTTTCCTTCATCATCTGCAACCGCGAGAAGCTGATCGCAAGCAAGGGCAAGGCGAGAAGCCTGTCTCTCGACTTATATGATCAGTGGGAGACCATGGACAAGGATGGAAAGTGGAGATTTACCTCCCCGACACACGTAGTTCTCGCGTTCGCGCAGGCATTAAAAGAGATGGAGGAAGAAGGCGGTATTCCGGCAAGATCCAAACGGTATGCGGACAATAACAAACTGCTGATCGAGAAGATGGCAGAGATGGGCATCCGTCCGTATATTGACAATGAGCATCAGGGACCGATCATCACAACGTTCTTCTATCCTGAGAATCATCACTTCTCTTTCCAGGAGATGTACAAATATATCAAAGACAGAGGATATGCGATTTATCCGGGTAAGGTAACGGACGCAGATACGTTCCGTATCGGAAATATCGGAGAGATTTATAAAGAAGATATTGAGAAGCTCTGCTCCATTGTGGCAGAATTTCTGGCACAGTCCAAATAAAATACGTTTGGCCCCAACTTCACAGATAAAAGGAGTATACAGAGATGAAATTTGATGGAATTATTTTTGACTGGGCGGGAACGACCGTAGATTACGGATGCATGGCACCGGTGAAAGCGTTTATCGAGGCATTTGAGGAGTATGGCATCACCCCGACACTGGAAGAAGTCAGAAAACCCATGGGAATGCTCAAGATTGACCATGTGCGCACAATGCTCTCTATGGAGCGTATTTCCAACGAGTGGAAGAAAGAACACGGAAGAGACTGGACAGAGGATGATGTGAACGCGGTATACCGTTTAAGCGAGCACAAGATCCTGCAGATTGTGGAAAACTATGCGGACCCGAAGCCCTATGTTGTGGAAACCATCGCAAAACTGCGCGAGATGGGCATTAAAGTCGGCTCCACCACAGGCTACACCGACGAGATGATGAATCTGGTAGTGCCGAACGCTGAAAAGGCAGGCTATAAACCGGACTGCTGGTACAGCCCGGACTCCACAAATAAGATGGGAAGACCGTACCCGTACATGATCTTCCGCAATATGGAAGAGCTGAAGCTTAACGATGTCAGAAGAATCATGAAAGTGGGCGACACAGTAGCTGACATCAAAGAGGGCAAGAACGCGGGCGCCGTATCTGTAGGCGTGATTGAGGGAAGTTCCGTAGTCGGCCTTACCCAGGAAGAGTACGAAGCTCTGAGCGACGCAGAGAAGCAGGCAGTGTGCGAGAAAGCAGAGCAGACATTCCGCGAAGCGGGAGCAGATTACGTGGTGAAGGATATCAGAGGAATTCTGGAGCTGCTGTAAGAATAAAACTGTATAGATGTAAAAATCCGGACAGCCAGGGCATTGCTTTGGACTGTCCGGATTTTTATTTACTCCTTAGAACAATATAATGTTGGGACAAAATATGGATAAAAACAGCAAAATCAGAATATTTCCATGCATATGATTCTGCTACAATACACTCAACAACAAAAGCAGCCGGTAAAGCTTTTAGATGAATGATGTATCTATCTAAGGAGGAGAAAAAATGCAGGGCTTAACTACAAAACATAATGATCCCGAAGCAAGGCTGGGATGGGGCGAACGTCTTGGGTATGGATCAGGCCAGCTGGGAATGAACGCGATCAACGCTGTGATCGGTTCTTTCCTGACGATCTATTTTACAAATGCGGCGCTGCTCGATGCGGGAATCATCGCATCGATCATTGCGGTATCAAAGGTGTTCGACGGTATTTCCGATCTGATCATGGGAAACATCGTAGACCGTACAAGATCAAGATTCGGTAAAGCACGTGTATGGCTGATGAGGATGTGCATCCCGTTTGCTGTCACGACAGTGCTCCTGTTCACGGTTCCGTCCAACTGGCCTGAGATGGCGAAATATGTATACGTATTTATCTTTTACAACCTGGTAAATACTGTATGTTTTACGTCTATGGCGGTTCCTTATTATTCAATGATCTCTCTTATGACAAAGAATGCATATGAGAGAGGAATGCTTGGAAACGTACAGCAGATCTTCCAGACACTGGCGAACGTGATCATCAATTCCGTTTTTGTCGTCATGCTGACAGCGTTTACGGATAACACAGAAAACATTTATACGCAGAGAGCATTTACTATGACCATGATCGTGATCTCTGTCGTCATGGTGATCCTTTCTCTGATCTGCTTCTTCAGCACAAAGGAGCGTGTGAAAGATGATATCTCTGAGAATGTTTCTGAAAAAAAGAAGGAAAATGCGGCAAATCCTATCGCTGCATTTAAATCTCTGATCAAGAACAGATACTGGGTGACGATGATCTTTGCAAACTTTGTGATCTTCTTTGTCGTTATCATGTATTCTGTGGGAAATGTATATTACTGTCAGTATATTTACGGTGATATGAGCTGGTACGGATGGATGTCCAATGCCATCTCCATCGCACAGTTTGCGATCATGTTCATCACACCGTTCTTTATGAAGAAATTTGGAAAAGCAAATATCTACAAAGTCGGCATGCTTTGTA
>CAKNMY010000106.1 GCA_930989745.1 uncultured Lachnospiraceae bacterium
AAACCACCATGAGCTGCAGCATCAGCGGTGTGCCGCGCATAACGGATATGTAGAGCTTTACCACATTTCTCACAATAAAGCACTTTGACATCCTGCCGAACGCAATCATCAGTCCCAGCGGCATGGAGAAGACCAGCGTGCAGACAAAAATGCCGATGGTCTTGCCGATCCCCGGCAGCAGATGCTGAAAAATATCAATCAGAGACATTTTGATTTCCTCCTAAAGTCCATTTTAGCGGGCGTCCCAAAACTCCCCGGACGCCCGCTGCAATTCCCTGTATCATTTATTTTCCAAACGTGGTGATATCGGAGCCGAACCACTTCTCAGAAGTCTGGGCAAGCGTTCCGTCGTCCGCCATCTCCTGAAGCGCGCCCTCCACGCTGTCCTTGAGCTTGTCATTTCCTTTCAGGAAGCCAATCGCGTACTCCTCAGAGGAAATCTCCTCGTCCAGGACGCGGAACTGGCTGCCGCGGGAAGTGATCTGATAAGAGGCAACTACCTCATCCATCGCGATCGCGTCGACTGCTCCCTGCTCCAGATCCATCATAGCGGTATTATAATCCGGCACCGCCTGCATTGTGAATGTGGAGGAAAGCTCCGTATTCTCGTTGAGCGCCGCCTCCGCTGCGGAGTCGGCCTGCACCTCCACGATCTTGCCGGCCAGATCCGCTGTGCTCTGAATGTCTGAACTTTCATTTACCACAAACACCTGGCGGTTATTCAGGTACGGCTCTGAGAAGGTGTACTCCCCCTCTCTTCCCGTCATCGTAAATCCGTTCCATATACAGTCGATGGTTCCGGACGATAATTCCATATCCTTCGCGTCCCACGAAATCGGCTGCGCCACAAACTCCAGCCCCAGCCGGTTGGCTACTTCCTCAGCGAGCTCCAGGTCAAAGCCCGTATATTCTCCGTCTTCACCCACAAATCCCATGGGCGGGAACTCCTGGTCAAATCCTACGACAAACTTGCCCTCTGTGGCAGTGCCGTAAGTCGTATCAGGCGCCGCGCTCTCCTCATCGGAAGCTTCCTCCTCATCCGCGCTGTCCTGAGAACTGCTCTGGGTATCTGCCGCGCTGTCTGTCCCCTCGTCAGAGCCGCAGCCCGCAAACATGGATACGGCAAGCACGGATGTCAATAACATTGCTATCACTTTCTTTTTCATAACTTATACTCCCTCCGCTTTATATTTCTTCTTTTTTAGCATGGTATCACTCTATCACACTAAATTATATATGTCAATAAAAATATACATTTCTTCCGTGCAAATCCAGATAAAACCGAAGGGCGCTGTGGTCTTTTGCCATAACGCCCTTCGGTTTTATCTGTTTTTTTAATATCCTGTCTGCCTGTGATACTTCGCCGTCCAGCTCTCAAGCAATCTGCCCATCGCCTCGTTTCCCGCCTGCTCGCCGTCCTTCTCATAGATTTCCCGGATCTTTTCATACTCTGACGCCGCCTCTGTCCCGCTGCTGTCGCGCTTTGCGTCACGGATCGTATCCTCCACCTGACGGCGGATATGGTCATCGATATTCAATGTGTCGGCAAATTTCTCATACTCCTCCTGGGAACGCGACATCCAGCAGGCATAGAGCAGGCTTCGGACCGAAGCCTCCGATCCGAGCGTGTCGTGCGCTTTGCCAAAGCACTCCATGGCCTCCTCCATCTGAAACATCCTGCCGTAGGCGCAGCCCATATTGTTGTAAATGCTGCCGAGGAACTGCACGCCGAGATTGTCCAGGCTGTCTCCGGTCTTCAGAAGCTCCTCTCTTAGCTCCAGCGTCTTTCTGTATACCTTCACCGCATTGACAAACTTGCCGTTCTCATAGAGATAATCGCCCTTTTTCTTTTGCCGGACGATCTCCGGCTGTTCCGCGAACTGCTGGAGCTTCTCATTCATCTCGCGGAATTCCGCCAGCGAGAGGTAATTGATCTCCTTGAAGATCGGGAGGATAAAATCCCCCACCGTGTGCTCCTTGTCCAGGATCGCATAGAGCTTCTGATAGAGCCGCTTCAGCTTCAGCTCGTCGCGGATCCAGTGGCAGAGCTCCTCGTTGATGATCGTCTCATCCAGAAGATAGATGTTGTGACGCAGATAGAAACAAAGCTCTTCTATGGAATAAATGTTCACGCTGATATTTTCTATATAGTAAGGCGTCTTCGCCTTCTCCACCTGACATAAAATGTATCCGCTCATAGTTCACTCCTTATCCCCTCATGATTTCCTTCCAGACCAGTCCGCTCGAAGGGAACAGTTCGCCGAATCCCTCATCGCGCACTTCGATCGTACATTCTCCTGGGGAAATATATTCCAGATGCAGATGCAGCCGCGTCGCCTTGTCCGGGCGCTCGGGGAGTCCCGGAAGTTCCATGCTGTAGCGGTTTCTTGTGCCATCGTCCATGCTGCTCACAGAAAAAGTAAGATCCCTCTCCCCATTCAGCAGAATCTCCACATCCCGCACTGCCTCATACCAGTTGATTCCGGCCGGGATCAGCAGATAATACGTATTGCTTCCGTTTACGGTCATCTCCATACCGATATTGTGGCGCACGAGGTCGCGGCTGACAAAGAGATATCCCTTCAGCATCCGTTCCTCAATCTTCTCCTTTGCCGCGTAGCACGCGCCCTTGACATACAGGTTGTTGCCCATGAATACATGGCGGCGGTGACGGCACAGCAAAAGCACGGACTTCTTCGCCCAGTCGCGGGAAAATCCGTCGCCCATCAGGAAAACGGAAGAATACACCTCGTCTCCGAAGGCCCGCTCAATCATGCCCTGAAACGCGCTGTCTTTCTCCCTCGGATCCTCCGGAAGCGTCATGCGCTCGCCCTGTCCCACGCTCACCAGCACGGGCCTGGTCTTATCGTTCATATCCAGGCTTTTGAAGGAAACCTCCCTGTCTTCGAACAGGAACATCCCCACCTTCCGGCTCCAGATATCGGGGCGCTGATACAGCGTATAGTAATAGAAGCTCTCGTCATAATCCTGCAAAAATCCCCTGCCCCGCGCGATGCCGAGTTCCTGAAAGGCAGCGCGTACGTTTTCCACCAGCTCCCGGGTGATTCCGGGAACCGTCACCATCAGAGCCGAGAGCTCCTGCGACGGTTCGCTGATACCCGCAAGCCTGAGTCCCTCCCGCAGAAAGACTGTAAGAAGTTCCGATGCCCTGTAGCGTTTTGTTCCGACTTCCGCTTCCTTATTGTCTCTGCACAGCTCATACAGGTTATCCACAAGGATCTCCTGCTGCTGGGCCGCGAAGTACTGCGCTTCGCGCCCGAAATGCCACTGCTGCGAGTCCTCTTTTTTGCTGAGCGCTGTGGCGAATTCGCTGTCGCTTCCCCCGACCTTTACCGGAACACAGGAAGCGTTATTTTCTTTTCTGTCGTATATGGTGATCTGGGAGTTCTTCTCCCCCAGCTCAAATCCTGCAATGATGTTTCTCTTTTCCATTTCTTATCTTCAGCCTCCCGTCAGTCCAGGATCGAGAACACAGTCTCTGTCAGCTTTTCCTGCATCAGATAGCGCTGCATCGCGCGGTGCAGATCATCCTTCTGCCCCAGAGCGCAGGCGCAGAGCATCTGATTCAGAAGCTGGTAGCGGCTCGCGCCCGCCGTGGAAATCTCCTGCAGCGTCACGGTCTTCTCCTCAGTGTCATAACTGTCCTCTCCGACCTCAACGGTCATGTGATAACGCAGCGTCTCGCCGTAGAACAGCAGAAATTCCTTTCCGAAGATCCCCTGGTACATATTCTTCATGGGCTCGCTCTTATATTCCTGCACCGGCTCGCCCTGGCGCTCCATGCGGTAGTGAATCGTAACCCTCGCGGCGGCAGGGAGCTTTTCTTCCACAAAGATCTTATCCTCAAGCTGATAGGACTTGATCAGTTGTGCCGGAAGCTTCTGATAAAAGGCAAACCTCAGATTCTGCTGGATAAATTCCTCCAGCAGCCGCGCCGCCTGCTGCTCCTGCTTTTCCGTGAGCTCCGGCAGGGACGCGTCGTGCTTCAGCAGCGCCAGGCGGCAGATCCTGTCCATCTCCCACTCTCTGTCATACACTGCCTCCAGAAACTCGAAAATAACAGGATCCGGCGTATGCGCACCCATGAAGTACCCGCATGCCTCATACGTCAGGAACGCCATAATGACCAGCTCTCTTCCCTGCTGGCTCACATAGCTCTCCAGCACTCTGGCTCCCTGCTTCGGATATCTGCGCACAAACATCGAGTACACCAGAATCCGCTCATCGAGATAGTAACTCTCAAGTCCGAATCCCTTCACGCGTTCCCAGACCGCGCACATCTCGTCTACCGGACCTGCGTAGTGATCCCGCAGATACGTCAGAATTACCTCGTCGTACTTGCCCTGAGAGAAGACGTAATGCGCCAGGTAGATCAGCTCTTCATTCTCTTCATACTCCGCGTTCAGAATCTGACGGCTGCACAGCCTCAGCAGGTAGCCGACACGCACGTTCTCATATCCGTAGTCGCAGATAATATCAAATGCCTGGGCGTACATCCGGCGGTCAATAAGGATCTCCACCAGAGCCACTTTGTCCACGCGGGCGAACGCCTCGTAATCCAGCTTTGCCAGGTAACCGTCAAGCATGTCCTCTCCGGCATGCGCCATATAATAATCGAGCAGACAGCGGCGCACCTTCTGGCGGTATTCCTCCGTAAAGATCTCATTTTCCGCAGCACGGCGGAAGGCATTGAGGCTTCGGATTCCCACTTTCATCTGGCTCTCCTTGCACAGATGCAGCAGAAAACCTGGGTTATCCACATCCAGGGCGGCGCACTCCTTCACATATTCACCGATATCCATTAACTTTTCCACCTGATACGGAACGGTGGAGGCAAAGCGGCGGCGCTTTTCATCCTCAAAAAGGATCTGCGCTCCCGGAGTATACAGGGAAATATACGCGACTCCGTCCGTACACGGATAGACCGCCTCATCACGCAGTGCCTCATGGCAGACTATAACCTTGCGGATGCTTCTGTCCTGACAGGTCAGGCGGTGCACAAACATCACATCCGCCATGGCGTCCGCTGCGGCAGCGTCCGTAAGCCTGGGGATGCACTCCTGGTAAATCACCGCGTAGTCCTCGTTCATTCTGCGCTTTTTGAGCTGTTCTGCGGCAAACTGCTCCATCGCCTTTTTATAGCTCTGGTAAGTGGTTCTGTCCACCTCTTTGTTGCGGATGACATTTGCATAGATGAACGCGCGCTTTCTGCTGCCCAGCGTATTATTATAGGCAAAATACATCCGGATGACCTGCGGCAGGACGCCGCTGAAGTCCTCTCCCATGGTCTCTATATAATATTCATACAGACGCGTCAATCGCAGCTCCTTCTCCACTGCCAGCGCATACCACTTAAAATACTGACGGTCCGTGGGACGGCCCAGCATGATCAGACGGCATACCGCCTCAAGGACATCATTTCCTCCGAACTTCTCATATCCTTCTCCCAGCAGCCGGTAGAGCGATCTGCGGAAGGTCTTCTCATGGCCTGACAGGTACGCGGCACGCTCCACAAGCGCCTCTGTCAGAATATCGTGGCGCAGAGCGAACCGCAGCACCTGGATCATGAAGTCGGACAGCTTGCAGAGCATCCCGTCATCCTGGATCAGAATCCCGCACGCTGCCAGATAGAGAAACGGACTCGTGCTTCCGATCTCAAAAAGCTTCTCCATGCGGTAGAGCTGCTTTGCCGGAGCATTCTTAAACTCCTCGTCCTCTGTCAGAAAAAGCTCCAGCAGCAGAAAAGAGTCGGGGCGGCGCTTCTGCAGGGAGTAAAGCTTTACGGATATGTCCCGCTTTTCCACCGGGAGCAGCTCCGTATACTTTGCAAGGTACAGATATACGCCCTGTTCTTCTTCCTCTCCGGGTCCAAACTCATAGTCACGGTACGGGAACAGAAGCTCCAGCGCCCGGTAGGACTCCCCCTGCTTATACGCCACATACGCCGCATACAGGTCCATCATGACTTCTTTGCTGCCGCACTCCTCAAACTGCTTCAGATTCGCCGCGGTCCTGCGCCCCCACTCCTCCTGATCCATCTTTCCCAGGCAGAGCGCAAGGTAATCCTGTGTCATGTCCACTTTCAGATGGCTCGCCACAAAGCCGCGCACTTCCTGAATGCCATTGTCTATGGACGCTTCAATCTCATATTCAAGCGTCTGGTAGACGCTGCGCAGAATAATTTTTCCGTAATGGCGCCCTGCGCCGATCTTCTCTCTGCGCACAATATATTCCATTCCGTATATGCTTCCGATAAAGTCCTCTGAGGTGATCACATGCTTTTCCACTTCAAGGAAATCGCCGCAGACTTCAACCTCAGCGCGCACGTAGCCCCAGGTGCTGCGCGCAATCGGAAGCGTATCCTTGAGAGATCTCTCAAGCCGGTAGGAAGCTTTGCCCTTTCTGCGGATCTCCAGCTTCACCGCTTCCTTCTTCTCTGCCGCGATCAGAAATTCTTCCATATGCTGATAGGTGACAGGATTCTGCGACATGCCGCGGTACAGCGCCATGCGGCGCGCGTCGTCCCCCTTTAACAGGCCGGCAAACCGCTCACTGGTAAACAGATAAAACGCCTCCCTGTAATCCCTCTGGGCAAGCCTGGTAAAGTCATCCAGAGTGCACACTTCACCGAAAGAGGAGCGTACATTATCCGCCTGTACTTTTACAGTCACCGGGATATACTGTTCTTCAAGATCACTCTGAATGACGATCTCACCCTCTACGGTATCTCCGTCGTTAAGTCCCATAACGTCGATTCCGTATGGTATCCCAACCACATCGCCGGAGAACTTCTCTCTGCCGAGCACAATCCTCCGGTTGGTAGTTGTCAGCACTCCCTTGACCCTGCGCCCGTTTTTCGCGCCGATATAAAATTCATCTCTGCAGTTTTCCCCGACGCCGGTGGTGAGATTCACCTCCCTGACTGACAGCGCCAGACGGGGAACTTCATATTCAAATCTTCCGTTGACCAGCTGTTCCATTCTTCTCTTCAAATCATTCACCTGCTTATCTCTTGCGTTCTAACCTTTCCATCAGTATACTGGTATTAACAGTTCACAGCGCAGAAGAACGGAACAGCCGGACTCCTGCACTCTGAATCAGGATAATCAATTTTTCTCAATAGATTATACACTACAATGATGCAACTTTACAAGGGGCATCAGGAAAGAAGGGATTTTCATGTCAGCGCATAACGAGCATTTTCACGGAAGTGACCTGGAAACAGTCGAGAGAATCTACCATTTAAAAAAGGAGGAAATCGTCAGTTTTTCTTCCAACGTCAACCCTCTGGGGATCTCGCAGAAACTGCGTGAGACGCTTGCCGAACATCTCGACGCCATCGCCTCCTACCCTGACCGGGAATATACGAAGCTGAGAGAGTGTATCGCGTCCTATATCGGAAGCCGCCCGGAGCACATTATCGTGGGAAACGGGTCCACGGAGCTCATTTCTCTGTTCATTCAGACACTCCGTCCGAAAAGGGCCCTCATCCCTGCGCCCACCTATTCGGAATATGAACGGGAAATTACGCTGGGAGGAGGCGCTGTACTGTATTATCCGCTGCGTGAACGCGATGAGTTCCGTCTCGATACAGAAGAATTCTGCAGCGCTCTCAATGATTCCATTGATCTTCTGGTGCTGTGCAATCCGAACAACCCTACTTCCTCCGCGATTTCCCGGTCCGGGCTTCGCCGGATTCTCGACGCGTGCAGGGAGCACCGCATTTTCGTGATGATCGACGAGACGTATGTGGAATTCGCACCTGATGAGGCGGCGATCACAGCGGTCCCGCTGACTGCAGAGTATGAGAACCTCATCCTCCTTCGCGGCACCTCCAAGTTCTTCGCGGCGCCCGGGCTGCGGCTGGGATATGCGGTAACGGGAAACCGGAATACGGTAAACGCTGTCAACACCAGGAAGAATCCGTGGACCATCAACTCTCTGGCGGAGATCGCGGGCAGGCTGATGTTCACGGATAAGGAGTACATTTCCAGGACAAAAGCGCTGATCTCTTCTGAGCGGACGCGGATGCTGAACGTGCTCAATTCCTGGGATTTTGTAACATGTTATCCTCCGTCCGGAAATTTCATACTGATGCGCAGTCTCTGTGAACGTGTCACTGCCGGGACGCTGTTTGACCGCTGTATGAAAAAGGGGCTAATGATCCGCGACTGTTCCTCTTTCCCCGGCCTTGACAACAGCTACGTGCGCTTCTGCGTGATGATGCCGAAAGACAACGACAGGCTGCTGCAGGCAATGCGTGAAGTATTTTCGGAGGCGGGATGCTGACGGCAGCGCGCACTGCTCTGCCGGGTACGCTGATGCTGTGCATGTGCCTCTTCTGCCTGGCGTATTACGAATTGTGTGTCCGCCGCGCAGGTCCGCGTGTATCCGGACTGTGGATCTGGCCGGCGGGAGGCTTCCTCTTCGGCGGAGCATCTCTCCTGTCATACCTTTGCCCCGCATGGTTCGGGCGCTCCTGGGATTTCCTTCTGCAGCATCCGGCGCTGAAATCCGCGGTTCTCACCGCCTGCGCGGCAGCCCTGCTTCTCTTTCTTCTGCTGGAGCTCATGATTTTCTCCGGAATGTTCAAAAAAGGCAGAAAAGGGCTTCCCTATATTATCGTGCTCGGCGCAAAAGTAAAGGGAAGCCTTCCCAGCCGCGCGCTCAGAGAACGGCTGGATACCGCATATTCTTATCTGCGCGCAAACCCCGGCACCTCTGCGATTCTCTCAGGCGGGCGCGGACCGGATGAGGCAGTCAGCGAAGCTCTGTGCATGTACGAATATCTCACCGCCCGCGGCATTTCTCCGGCGCGCCTGATCCTTGAGGATCGCTCCGCGTCCACGCGGGAGAACCTGCGGTTTTCCCTCCGCCTCCTTCCCGCTTCCGATGTGCCGGTCGGAATACTGACGCACAATTACCATGTCCGGCGCGCCTGTCTGATCGCGCGCAAAAACGGGATAAAAAATACAGCCGGAATCGCCGCCCCCTCAGGGAGCATACTCCAGCTGCACTATCTGGTCCGGGAGACAGCGGCGCTTCTGCGGGAAATCATCTCCCGCAGTTAGGCGCCGTCCGCCC
>CAKNMY010000107.1 GCA_930989745.1 uncultured Lachnospiraceae bacterium
AAAAAAGATGTCGCTATCTTTGAGATATGGAGAAAAGCCGGTTTTGTCATGGCCGGTTATATCTGCCTGCATACGCTGTCTGATTTTTTCACGAATAGGGTCTGGTGTCTGTGTTAGGGCAAGCCAATTTTCCAAACGCTGCGGCATTTCCGTTGTTTCACATTTTTCTACGGCAAGACCATGTGTTTCAAACAGACTTAGCATTTCTGCCTTGCTTAGATTTTTTACATGAGAGGGGTCGCGTAAAGCCCGATTTCATCTTCTGTTTTTCGCAGCGGTTCATCAGCAGCTTCCATATCTATCATTACCAACTTGCCGCTGGGTTTTAGTACCCGAACCATTTCGGGAAAAACAGCGGTTACATCTGTAAAGTGGTGGAAAGCAAGGCGTGAAAATACAATACAAAGCTACTGTCCAGAAAAGGAAGTTCCTCCGCATATCCTTGCACAAAAACCATATTGCTTAAATGTTCTTTATCGGCTTCCTGCTGCCCAATCTGCAACATGGGAACCGTTGCGTCCAGACATACGACAGTACGAACCAATGGCGCAAAGGAGCGGCCGCAGGCACAAGTCCCGGCAGCTACTTCTAAAAGCGTGTTTTTCCTGCATGGCGCGGCGCAGGAAATTGTGTAATTCAAATATTCCTCTTTCATAAATTGAAAAGGACACCCCATTCAGCTGAAAACCGGGGTATGTCTTTTTAAGACCTTCCACCTCTAAAAGCGGTTGCATATTAGATCTCCTCGTACAAAATATCCATCATCATGTTCAGTTCTTCTTTTGTGATTTTGAGTGATTTTGCTGTTTGAATCATATCCTGCATCTTCTGTTCCACCAGTCGGCGTTTGGAATCCCGTAACAGTTCAAGATTGCTCATTGATATGAATGTTCCTATACCGACTTGGCTGATTACGAATCCCTCTTGCTCCAGTTCCTCATAAACCCGTCGTATTGTTAGAACGCTTACAGACAGGTCATTTGCAAAGGTACGGATGGACGGAAGCGGATCACCCTCTACCAATTTCTCTTTCAAAATGGCATCTTTAATCTGATCCTTGATTTGCTGATATAGAATAAATATCATAAATATCCCCCAACGGTATTTTCGTATTTACTACAGTTATGCTTCTGGCTGTTGGATCAATCCCTGTTACCAGTCCGGTCACTTCCAGGTATTCTCCTTTGCAGAAGTAAATAACTGTGATCATATCATTTCGCCGGACCTGCCTCAATTTTCGATCCAATTCTTCCTGATATTCTTCTGAAAATTCCATTTTGGGAACAACAATCTTCTCCTTTCTCCGAAGCGCTTCGGAATATCCTTTTAACGCTGCAAAAGGCTGAAACTGCTTTGCTCTCATCTCTCTGCTCATTTTAATTCTGGTTTCCACTTCTGTGTCCTCCAATCTGACTGTTCCGCTCTATAGTTGTTGCTCCCTCCTGCAGGTCCATTCCCCTGACGATGGCATTTTTTCCGAACTTCTCTTTGATCTCGAGAATTGCTTTCTGCAGTCTGCGTTCCCGTTCTTCCTCTTCCGGACTGGTAAACAGATTATACTGCCGATACAGCTCATCCGTCACATGGTTGAAGGTTAAACTGATCCGCCTTACAGGAACACAACGATCCACAATCCTGTCAAACAACCTCTCTGTATGTGCAATAATCTGTCGTGAAGAACTTGTAAAAGACGGAAGGTTTATTGTTCCGTGTGCTGATTTTTTCTCCAGCCGGTAGCCGTAACTGACATGCAGAGTGATGGAGTCTGCAGCAAGTCCTTTTCCCACCAGGTCCAGGCACAGGAGATCCGCCATTTCTTTTGTCACCAGTCTTGCCTCATCAAAGCGATAGTCTCTTGGCAATACCTGTCCGCTTGAAATAGAATTATCTTTTGATTTATAGGATTTAATATCCGCCATGGTCGTACTTTCCCGTCCCCATGCATGATCGATCAGGAGTTCTGCGTCCACACCAAACATTCGATACAGAACATCTTCCTGTGCATGGGCAATCTCGCCCATAGTCGTGATGCCTGCTCTTCCCAGCCGATCAACGGTTCCCCTGCCGATTCTCCAGAAATCGGTAAGAGGTTTATGGTCCCACAATGTTCGGCAATAAGATTCCTCATCCAGTATTCCTATATGATCCGCCGCGTGCTTTGCAGTGATATCCAGCGCTACTTTGGCAAGATACAGATTTGTTCCAATTCCGACCGCTGCCGTGATTCCGGTACTGTCAAGAATATCCTGCATAATCCGGAGACTCAGTTCCTTTTCACTCATCTGGTACAAATTCAGGTAATCGGTCATATCTATAAACACTTCATCAATACTGTAAACATGGATATCTTCCTTTGAGACATATTTCAGGTAAATTCCATAAACAGCAGCCGAATAGTCGATGTAAAGCTGCATCCTTGGCGGCGCCATGATATACTCAATCCCTTCCGGAATCTCAAATACCCTGCATCTGCCAGGCACACCGAGTGCTTTCATGGCCGGCGATACCGCAAGACAGATAGTCTTTTCCGTCCGCTCCGGATCAGCCACAACCAGGTTGGCCTTCATGGGATCTAAACCTCTTTCCCGGCACTCGACAGAAGCATAAAAGCTTTTCAAATCAATACAGGAATACGTTCTCTCCTTATTCATTTGGCACACCCCTTTCACAGAACATATGTTCTAAAGAAAATGATATCAGAACGTATGTTCTTTTTCAATCTCTTTTTGTTATGTAATAATTTCCATTTTAATATCGTTCCTCTTATAACTTAAAAAGACATGACTCGTTTCCGAATCATGCCTTTAAAAAACTATCTGTTCAATTACAATCCCAGGCTGTCCACCCAAGCCGCTACATCCTCTTCGGAGGCAATTGACCGGAATCTCTCGCCTTCTAACCAGTTGCCTGTTCCTGCCATTTCCTCTAACAGCTTTCCGCTGTCTCCTATTTCAGACGATGCTGACGTACAGAACGGAATAACCGTTTTTCCAGTAAAATCATTATTTTCAATAAACTGATTTACCGGCCATGCGGCTATTTGCCACCAGATAGGATAGCCCACAAAAATATTTTCGTATTCATCGAATCCTTCTACTGTCGTAGAGATCAGCTCCACATCTCTCAGACTCTCGTCCTCATATTCCTGTAATACCCGGCTGTTCTCATTGCTGTAGCTAAGATCTTCATCCGTATATGGATCTGCTGGCTGCAGTTCAAACAAATCTCCGCCTGTTGCATCTGCAATATAATTTGCCACAGCTTCCGTATTTCCTGTTGCGGAATAATATACTACAAGTGTTTTCCCTTCTGCTGCCCCATTCTCCGGCGTATCTTCTGCATTCGTTTCTGTATTTGAGCCTGCTTCATCTGTGGCCTGATCTGACTGTGCTGTGCTGGTACTCTGCTCCTGCGTATCAGCTGCCGCGCTCTCATTGTCGGAATTCTGTCCGCACGCAGCCATTGAAAGACTCATGGTGACTGCCAGTAATATACTTAAAATATAGAAATAATCCGTATGAAAAACTGCCTTTTTCAGAAACTCCTTCACCATGGACGGAACCTCATGCCCGTAGACAGGGACCGCAATGCCGATGCTGTCCGCAGTAAATTCCAGATGATCCTGCCGCATCACCTGCGGAATACTGATTGGGTTCTCTTCTATTTGTTTCGCGATGTACAGACTGTTGCCTGTACCTGTAAAATAAAATACCATCGTGTATCTCCTCCTGACTTTTCGATCGATTGTTTCTATCGTTTGATTATATCGATTGCTGCAATCGGTCAGGAATATATTTAAAGTTCAAGGAGGTCATCCTACCATGTTTACCATGAAGCAAGTCTGCGAAGAGGCAAATATGACTTACCAAACCCTGAAATACTATTGTAATGAGGGCCTGGTTCCCAATGTAAAGCGAGATGACAATAACCACCGTATTTTTGACGAAAGGGATGTAAAATGGATTAAAGATCTTGTATGTCTGAAAAAATGCGGCATGAGCATCCAGGAGATGAAGGATTATCTGGATCTTTGTCTGCAGGGTGAATCCACGATTCCTCAGAGAAAAGAAATGCTTGCCCAAAAGCAGCAGGCACTGCGAAGTTCTATCAAGGAGTTGGAGGACAGCGTTTCCTATATTGACTGGAAACAGAATTTTTATGATGAGGTGCTTTCCGGCAAGCGCCCCTATGTCAGCAACCTGATTCGTACAGAGGAATAACAGGCAGAACCGTGTATCCGGCCATACAGTGTCATGGCAGATACACGGTTCTGTTTATACGGTTTCTTTTTTTCTGAGCTTGAATAATTGCTTTACAAGCCGCATTCCGGCGTAACCGCAGATAACCCCGACTGCAATTCCGCCGAGAACATCCGTGGGATAATGCACATACAGATACAATCGTGAAAACGCGATCAGCACTGCCAGCAGCAGAGCCGGCTTCCACAGCTTCTTCTCTCCCGCAAAGAAAAGGGCTGACACTGCCGCAAAGGATGCCGCTGTATGTCCAGACGGAAACGAATAATCCTCCGGTCTGGAAATCAAAAGATCCACTGCCGGATTCACATCACAGGGCCTTACCCTCGCAAATGCGTTTTTCAAAATTCCATTACACAAAATCGCGTCCAAAATCAATGCGGCTGCCATTATGAATCCTGATTTTCTTGTTTTTGGAATCAGGAGCAGTATTACGGTTAGAACAATCCATATCATCCCTGCGTTTCCCAGATCTGTAATAAAGCACATGATACTGTCGCCGATCGGTGTACGCATATTCTGGATGAAATCCAGTATTTTAATTTCCATTGTCTCACTTCCTTCTTTCCTCTTCGGTCTTCCAGGTGCCAGACCGTATTTAGATTCCGTGTTGTGTATATACCATACCAAAACGCCAAAAAAATTTCAACAAATTTTCAGTATTACACAAAAATTGGTTGACAAATCAATACAGCACCCTCTATAATAACTATAAATTCCAACTGACAAATGCCAGGACAGGGAGGAGTACATAATACCGGTACGCACAGAGAGGAGACGGCTGGTGAGAGTCTTCGGGAGCGGATTATGGAAGTAGCCCTCGAGCAGCGAACCGAACGATGCGGATTTCCGCATCCGTGTAGGCTTCGACGTTTTCCCCCGTTACCGGGAAGCGGTATAGCGCAGGGCTGTACCGGATGAGTGCAGGATGTTTGTCCTGAAATTAGGTGGTACCGTGGATTTTATTCACCCTAAGCGAGATGCTTAGGGTGTTTTTGTGATATAAAGAATCTTCTCCACGGCAGCGCACATCCAGCGCGGAAGCGCGGGAAGTCCGCAGGAATTTCTTTTACGATTGAAAAGGAGGTAACTATATGAAACAGATCTCTGGAAACAAGCTGCTGGTAAAGGCTCTGAAAGAGGAGGGCGTGGAAGTTCTCTTCGGATATCCGGGAGCCTGCACCATTGATATCAGTGACGAGCTGTATAAGCAGAACGATATCGCTGTGGTGCTCCCGCGCCATGAGCAGGCGCTGGTTCATGAGGCAGACGCCTACGCCAGAACGACAGGGAAGGTGGGCGTATGTCTTGTGACGAGCGGCCCCGGCGCCACCAATCTCGTGACAGGACTCGCGACAGCAAATTATGACAGCGTACCGCTGGTGTGCTTCACCGGACAGGTGGCGCGCCATCTGATCGGAAACGACGCTTTTCAGGAGGTAGATATTGTCGGTATTACCCGGAGCATCACAAAGTACGGCGTCACCGTGCGCAACCGTGAGGATCTGGGAAGAATCATCAAGGAGGCATTCTATATCGCCAGAACCGGCCGCCCCGGTCCCGTTCTGATCGATCTTCCCAAGGACGTGATGTGCGAACTCGGAAGCGCTGAATATCCCAAGAATGTCAATATCCGGGGATATAAGCCCAACACCAGCGTCCATATCGGACAGCTCAAGAGAGCCATCAAGCTGCTTCAGAAGGCGAAGAGACCGCTCTTTCTCGCAGGCGGAGGCGTGAATATTGCCGGAGCGAACGAAGTCTTCCGCCAGGTAGTCGAGAAGACAAATGTGCCGGTTATAACAACCGTCATGGGCAGAGGCGCAATTCCTACGAATCATCCGCTGTTTATCGGCAATCTGGGAATGCACGGCGCATATGCCGCGAACATGGCAGTCAGTGAGTGCGATCTGCTCTTCTCCATCGGAACGAGATTCAACGACCGCATCACCGGAAAGCTCCATGCCTTCGCGCCTCACGCGCAGATTGTGCATATTGATATCGACACGGCGTCAATCTCCAGAAACATTCAGGTGCACATCCCGATCGTCGCGGACGCGAAGGACGCGATTACCAAGATGGCAGAGTATGTGGAAGAATGTTCCACAAAGAAATGGCTGGCTGAGATTGAAGCCTGGAAGGCGGAACACCCGCTCACCATGCGTCCGAATCCGAAGATGAGTCCGCTGGACATCATCAATGAGATCAACACCCAGTTTGATGAGGCGATCCTCGTCACTGATGTCGGCCAGCATCAGATGCTCGTAGCTCAGTATGCCGAGATCACGGAAAAGAAAAAGCTCATCATGTCCGGTGGTCTCGGAACGATGGGATACGGCCTGCCGGGAGCCATCGGCGCGAAGATCGGCAATCCCGACACACCGGTCATCTCCGTGTCCGGCGACGGCGGTATGCAGATGAATATCCAGGAGCTTGCCACCGCCGTACTCGAGGAACTCCCGATCATCGCCTGTATCTTCAATAATGAATATCTCGGCATGGTGCGCCAGTGGCAGAAGCTGTTTTACGGAAAGCGCTACGGCATGACGAACCTGCGCGCAGGCGCTCTCTCCCGCCGCACCGACGGCGCAGAGTACCCCGAGTATACGCCGGATTTTGTAAAGCTGGCAGAAAGCTACGGGGCAAAGGGAATCCGCGTTACCAGAAAGCAGGATATCGCGGCTGCCTTCGAGGAGGCCAAAAAGAATACGAAAACGCCTACAATCATTGAGTTTATCATAGATCCCGAGGAGATGGTATATCCGATGATCAAGCCGGGCGGAACGCTGGAAGATATGATTATGGACTGTTGACAGGAGGGTCAGAGAATGGATAAAGGTATGAAGAAAAGATGGATTTCTCTCTATGTTGAAAATCAGGTGGGTGTGCTCTCCAAAATTTCAGGGCTGTTTTCCGGAAAAGGCTATAATCTGAACAGCCTGACTGTGGGAACAACAGAAGATCCTACAGTCTCCCGCATGACCATCGCCACCGTCAGCGACGACGAGACGTTCGAGCAGATCAAAAAACAGCTCAACCGCATGGTCGAAGTAATCAAAGTCATTGATTTTACGGATATTTTTGTTCGTATGAAGGAGATCCTGTATATCAAGGTTAAAAAATGTACGCCGGAGGATAAGGTGGAACTGTTCCAGATCGCGGAGACTTTCAAGGCAAAAGTCATCGACTACGGAAGAGACAGCCTGCTTCTGGAATTTGTTCAGACCGCGACGAAGAATGACGCAGTCGTAAAACTGATGAAAGAAGAATTTGAGCTCATCGAAGTAGTTCGCGGAGGAAGCGTCGGCATTGAATCCATCAGTATGATGGAGAGATAGTAATGAAGTTATCGGTTATTACCAATTTTTAACCTCCTAACGCAAAGGATGAGGCAATCCAGTAAAGTCCTGGAGTGTCTCATCCTTTTATACTATCTTATTGCTTTTTTCTAATCGCCCAATTTGAATTTCATCGCGTATCCGCTCACTCTGTCAACCTGATTTTTCAGCGGTTCTCCCCGCAGATATCTTGCCAGATTGTCCGCGCAGATTTCCACAATCTGCTCCAGTGTCTCGGGAAGTGAAAATCCTCCGGAAACGTGCGGGGTGATAATCGCGTTCGGCGCTTTCCAGAGCGGATGTCCGGCAGGCAGCGGCTCCGGGTCCGTGACGTCCAGGGCGGCTCCGCCGATCCTGCCCGCATACAGGTACTCGGTAAGCGCTTCTGTGTCAACGGCGCTGCCGCGGCCCACATTCAGAAGCACAGCGTTTTCCTTCATCAGACTCAGGCGGCTGCGGTTCAGCATGTGGCGCGTGGTATCATTTCCAGGCAGTGAGAGCGCCACGATATCTGCCAGAGAGAGCTCCCTCTCCAGCGCCTCCGGCGTCCAGAGTTCGTCCACATAGGAGGGCTTTTCTCCGGGTGTTCGCTTGATTCCCACCGTAACCGCTCCAAGCCCTTTCATCTTCCTGAGAAAGGTACTCCCGATATCTCCCATTCCCACGCTGAGCACACGGCTTCCCTCCACCACAGCCACATGGCCCTCGCGTTTCCAGTTTTCTTCCATCTGGTCCGCATAGTAGAGATGCAGCTTCTTGCGCAGCATGAACAGGCATCCGATCATATGTTCAGAGATTGCAAGCCCGTAAGCGCCCGTGGCGTTGGTAAGCAGCACGTCCGGCGGCAGAGTCTGCGGATCGCAGTACCCTTCTGTTCCGGCGTTATTTAACTGGATCCATTTTAAATTTTCCGCAAAGAGCAGCTGCTTCGGATCGCTCAGATTGCCAAGAATAATATCCGCGCCCGCAAGATCTTCTTTTGTAACCTCAGATTTCACGTGAAAGATAAACTCCGCATCCGGCGCTTCCTGCACCAGCCGCGCCTTCTGCCGTTCGTTCAGAGGCATAGTCACCAAAATCCGCATCACCTCTGCACCTCCTGCTCTGTCAGATAAGCTGCAAGCAGCAGGAAGGTATTGCGCACGCCGTCCCTGTGGCTTCTCTCATAACCGTGAGAAGCATAGACGCCCGCTCCGATCAGCGCATGGCGGATGTCCGCGCCCGCCCGAAGCGTTGCTCCCGCATCCGAGCCGTAGTGCGGATAGACATCCGCAGCGTAATCGATCCCGTGTGCTTCCGCCAGAGAGATCAGTTCTCCGACCATATCATAATTATACGGTCCTCCGCCGTCCTTCACGCAGATGGAGACCTGACGCTCCGTACAGGACAGCCCTTCACCAACGCATCCCATATCCACAGCGAGCACATCCTTCACTCCTTCCGGAACGGAAGCCGCGCCGCCGT
>CAKNMY010000108.1 GCA_930989745.1 uncultured Lachnospiraceae bacterium
GGGCGGATCTGAGAGAACGCTGGCAAGGGCAAGGGACGTAGTGAAGAAGTCAGCGTATGGAATTGAATTTATGGTTCTTGGAATCGAAAACCAGCAGAGTGTTCATTATGCGATGCCTCTGAGAAATATGATTTATGATGCGATGGGGTATCTGAAGGAATACGAAGAAATCGTACGTAGCCACAGGAAGAGGAAAGATCTGGAGACCAGGGAGGAATTTCTGAGCAGGCTTAAAAAGGAGGATCGCCTGCATCCGGTGATAACATTGACGGTCTATTATGGAGAGAAGAAGTGGGACGGTCCATGTTCGCTGAGAGATATGGTTGTTGAGATGCCGGACAGAATGGCAGAAGTGTTTTCGGATTATAGAATGAACCTTCTGGAAGTGTTGGACTCTGGGAAGTACCGGTTTAATAATCGGGAAGTACGGACGGTTTTCGAGATTACAAGGGAGATCTTTGCCGGACATTTTGATGAAATCAGGAAGAAGTATAAGGATGTCAGGCTTGGCTATGAATTGCTGCGGGTAATCGGGAAAATGACCGGGTCGAAAGAGATCATGGAAATGAGTGAGAGTAAAGGGGTTGAGGATATGTGTACAGCATTGGAAGAATTAAAAGAGCAGGGACGGCAGTTAGGAGTACAGGAAGGAAGAGCCTTGGGACAGCAGGAAGGAAGACGAGAAGGAAGAGAACAGGGAAGACAGGAAGGGAAAATATACGGAGCAATCGCGGTATACCGGGATTTCAATATGTCTGAGGAAGAAATCTCAAAGAAGCTGCAGACAAAATTTGGCATTGCTCCCGGAGAAGCGGCTGAATACCTGGCGTGCAGGCAGTAGTATGCAGAGATTTCTGCCTGCTTATTGTTGTCTTTGACAAGAATTTTTGATAAAATAAACAAAAAATCTGGATGTTATGCCAGAATGAAGATGCATATAGGAGATAAAACGAAAATGAAGAGTTTACTGATTCTCGGCGCAGGCGGTTTTGGACAGATGGTCAAGGAGACTGCCGGGATGCTGGGGTATGAAGAGGTTGTATTTTTGGATGACGCGGCAAAGGGGTCTGATGTGGTCGGCAAGTGCTGTGATTATCTGATCAAGCATGAGGAGTATCAGGTAGCGGTAGCGGCTTTCGGAAATAATAATACGAGCCTTTACTGGACGGACAAGCTTCTGGAGGCGGGCTATGAGGTGCCTGCGATCGTGCATCCGTCGGCAGTCATCAGCCCAAGCGCTGTGCTGGAGCCGGGGTGTTTTGTGATGCAGAGGGCGGTGGTGAATACGCACACGCATATCGGGCGCGCGGTTCTGATTAACAGCGGCGCTGTTGTGGATCATGATTCTGAGGTCGGATACGGCGCGCATGTGGGGCTCGGCGGTATTGTGAAGTCGAACTGCACGATTGCTCCGGGCAGCCGTGTGGAGCCGGGAGAGGTGATCTTTTCTACCAGAAGGAAGATCGAGGGCGCGGACAGCAGGGCGCTCGAGGACGCGGTTTACGCGTTTGGCTTCGGCCCGCAGTGCAGTTATGTGAAGCCTTTTGGGGAAGGGCATATCAATGAGACGTATGCGGTTTATATGCCGGTCGAGGACGGAAGGGATGAGCCGCTCTACGTCCTGCAGCGTGTGAATATCAATGTGTTTAAGAATCCGGCGCAGGTGATGGAGAATATTTTCTCCGTGACCGAGTATCTGCGTGAGGTGATCCGCGGCGAGGGCGGAGACGCGGACCGGGAGACGCTCTCTTATATCAAGACGAAGAGCGGGGAGAATTATTTTGAGGATGATGAGGGCCAGCCGTGGCGCTGCCTGAATTATATTACGAATTCCGTCTGCTATCAGCAGGTGGAGCGTCCGGAGCAGTTCTATGAGTCGGCGCGCAGTTTCGGGCATTTCTTAAAGCAGCTCGGGGATTATCCGGCGGAGCGTCTGTATGAGACGATCCCGCAGTTTCACGATACGGTGAAGCGTTTCCGCGATTTTTCCCAGGCAGTGCAGCGCGATGTGAAGAACCGCGCCAGATTATGCCGTCCGGAGATTGAGTTTGCCCTTGCGAGGGAGAAGGACTGCGGCGTGCTGATGGAGCAGCTTCAGAAAGGGCAGCTTCCTCTCAGGGTGACGCACAATGACACGAAGCTGAATAATATTCTGTTTGATCAGGATACGGGCAGAGGGCTGTGCATCATTGACCTGGATACAATTATGCCGGGACTGGCAGCCAATGATTTCGGGGATTCGATCCGCTTTGGAGCATCCACAGCGGAGGAGGATGAGAGGGATCTCGATAAGGTGCATTTTGACATTCACCTGTATGAGCTGTATGTAAAAGGTTATCTGGAGATGGCGAGGGATGTGCTCACGCCGCAGGAGCTTGCCAGCCTTCCGTGGGGAGCGCGTCTGATGACGCTGGAGTGCGGAATCAGATTTCTGGCGGACTTCCTTCAGGGGGATACCTATTTCAAGACTGCTTATCCGGAACACAATCTGGTGCGGGCGCGCACTCAGTTCCGTCTGGTTGCGGAGATGGAGGAGCAGTTTGAGCAGATGAAGCAGCTTGTTGAAAAGTATGGAGGAAGCGTATGGCAGGATATCAACTGAAGATAACAATCGAGGGCTCGCATCCGCCGATCTGGCGGAGGGTATTGATCCCGGACGGAATATCTTTTGCGGATCTGGACAGAGTAATTGAAGAGATTTTCGGCTGGGAGCATGCGCATCTGTATGAGTTTTATTTCCCGGATTTTCAGGAGCGGGTGACGTGGGATCCTACAGGAGAAAGCCTGGCGGATGATATCTCAGTGGAAGACGGAATCGATGAATTCCTGGAAGTGGGAAGTAAATTTATTTATACGTATGATTTTGGCGACGACTGGCGGCATATCATTACCGTAGAGAAGCTGGTGGAATACGAGGAGCGTTTTCCGCAGGTAATTAAATTTAAAGGCCCGAATATGATCGAGGACTGCGGCGGCATCTATGGATTTTATAATTTCATTGACGAGGCGGAGCCCTTTGATATGGATGCGGTAAATGAAAAGATGAGCCGGTGGAGTTTGGACCAGGCGGAAGAGGGTTCAATGTGGGACGAAGAAGAACTGAGAGAGTATATGGATCCCGTTGAATCGCTGAGCGACGTTTTTATACAGTACAAAAAGGAAGATCTGACGATGATTGCCAGGAGTTTGGGATTCTCGGGGTATTCCAAGCTCAAAAAAGCGGAGCTTGCCGTATGGCTGAAGGACAGGATGCTCGACAGGAGCTTTATGGAGCGGGTAATCAGCAGGGCCAGCGCAGAGGATCTGGAGTTTTTTCAGCAGGCGGTGGACCGTCAGGGCGTTGTGGCGGAGCCTGTCAGAATAGCAGGTTCTCTGTTTCTGAGCGCTTACGGGGCAATGAATGTATACTCCGGTTTTTATCAGGTTCCGCTGGATGTGCAGGAGCAGTATCGGAAGATCTGTACGCCGGAGGTTTTCGAGGCGCAGAAGAAGAGGGCGAATCTTGAACTGCTCTTCGAGGGAGCGGTGTATCTGTACGGCGTGGTCTCTGTGGAGCGGCTGAGAGAGCTGTATGAGCGCTGTGAGGGAGAGAAGATTCCGGTTCAGGATCTGACGCGCGCGCTGAGGGAATTTGCTGATGAGGATGATTTGTACTGCTTTGACGGCAGCTTCCTTATGGACGGAGATTTGGAGGAAGAGGGGATGTATCTGTTTCTCCTGGAGGAACAGAAGCAGTATGAGCCGTATATGCCGCAGAGCAGAGAGGAGCTGTACGGTTACGGGGAGTTTCAGGTGCAGGCACCGGATGAGAACACGGAGTTTTTCCTGCTCTGGCTGAAGCGGGAGCTGAACCTTTCAGGGTATCAGGCGTCTGCTCTGTTTTGTCAGATGCAGGACTGTATCCGGATGAACTGCGACTGGGACGAGGTGGAGACTCAGCTGGGTATGATGAATATTCAGATCTCCGCGAAGAAGAAGAGAAGACTGGCGAAGCAGATGGACGTATTCGAGAGGTATATCAGGAAGTGGGATCTCGCGGGGCACACGCAGGCGGAGCTGGAGCCGCAGAGAAAGAAGGCGGATGTCGTGGACTTCGGCACGAGAAAGAAGATTTATCCGAATGATCCGTGCCCGTGCGGCAGCGGAAAGAAGTATAAGCACTGCTGCGGCAAAGGAAAGTCTTGACATCTTCTCATAGAATTGAATATAATAGAGACTGCGAAGGGCTATAGATTTTTCTGTTTCTGAGACAAACAGAGATCTGCAGCCCTTTTTTTGTGAAATTTTTCAGTAAGAGGAGGAGTTTGTTCGATGGAACAGAAAGAAAATGTTATGGGGACCAGACCGGTCATGCCGCTGCTGCTGTCCATGGCGTTTCCGCCGATGCTTTCAATGCTGATCCAGTCCATGTATAACGTGGTGGACAGTATTTTCGTAGCGCGGCTGAGCGAGGACGCGCTGACGGCGGTATCGCTTGTGTATCCCCTTCAGAATTTGTCACTGGCCGTGTCGGTCGGACTGGGAGTGGGGCTGAATTCCTGTGTGGCGCGAAGCCTGGGAGAGGGAAACCGGCAGAAGGCGGAGGAGGCGATTTCCCACGGCTTTATTCTGGCAGCAGTTCACGGGCTGATTTTTGTGCTCGGCGGACTGTTTCTGTCGCGGCCGTTTCTTTCCATGTTTACGGATGACCCGCAGATTCTGGATATGGCGGTGACGTATTCTGTGATCGTGATCACATTTACATTCGGAAGTCATTTTCATATCGCGATTGAGAAGATTTTTCAGGCCACAGGAAATATGATCGTGCCCATGGTATTGCAGGGCGTCGGCGCTGTCATCAATATTATTCTGGATCCGATTCTGATTTTCGGTATGTTCGGTCTGCCGAAGATGGGTGTGGCGGGCGCTGCGGCTGCCACGATCATCGGGCAGATGGCGGCGTGCCTGCTGGCGTTTGTGCTGCTGCAGAGGCAGAAGGAAGGGCTGAAGCTGGAATTCAGGAGATTTCAGGTGCGCGGCGTTGTGATTGGAAATATTTATCAGGTGGCTGTGCCCTCCACGATGATGACGGCGATGCCGTCCCTGCTCGTAAGCGTTCTGAACGGTATTCTGAGCATGATGGCAAACGCGGCGACGGCTATCGCGGTGCTTGGGCTGTATTTTAAGATGCAGAGCTTTGTCTATATGCCTGCAAACGGCGTGGTGCAGGCGCTGCGTCCGATCGCCAGCTACAATTACGGCGCTGGGAGATTGGACCGCCTGAAGAAGACCGTCAACTGCGCAATGCTTGTCACAGGAATTATCATGGCAGCGGGAACGCTTCTGTTCGCCGGATTTCCGGGCGCGATCATGAAGCTTTTCGACGCGCAGCCGGAGCTGCTGGAGATGGGAAGCAGCGCGCTTCGGATTATCAGCATTGGTTTCTTTATCTCCACGCCGAGCCTGATTTATTCCGGAACGTTTGAGGCGCTGGGAAAGGGCGTACATTCGCTGGCGATCTCGATTTTAAGGCAGATGAGCATCCTGCCGATCCTGGCTTTCCTGCTGGCGAAGGTCATGGGAACCACAGGCGTATGGATCTCCTTTCCGGTGGCTGAGGCCGTCGCGGTAATCTGCGCGTTTGCTCTGTGGAAGCAGACGTCACGGAAGATGGGGATTGTGAAATAAACGGCAAAGTACAGTCAATATGAATTGACACCCGCCCCCGAAACCATTATAATATGTTGCAGAAAAGATAACCCCGCTGCGCCTCGGGAAACAGGTGAAAGTCCTGTGCAAGTCCGTTACTGTAAAGCCAGATACCAGCGCAGCCGGGGGTGGCATGTTTCCCTGCGGCAACCGGGGAAAGTGCTTACGCCGGAATGCCGGGGAAGGGTAAATGTTGTCCATATGGGCAGCATTTTTTTTATGAGAAAGCGGTCCGACAGGGCGGATTTCAAATACGTTTGGTTATGGGAGAGACAGATCATGGAACACAGGACGGGTCTGGAGGACCTTTATGTAATGAAAGACAGTAAGCGCCTGCGTCTGGGCTACACGACGGGATCCTGTGCGGCGGCTGCCGCAAAGGCGGCGGCGCAGATGCTGCTTACGGGACAGCTGGTGGAAGAGACGGCTCTGCAGACGCCGAAGGGGATCCTGCTTCACCTGCTGATCGAGGATATCACGCGCACCGAGGACTGCGTGCGCTGCGCCGTCAGGAAGGACGGCGGAGATGATCCGGATGTGACGCACGGGGCGCTGATTTACGCGTCCGTGCGGCGCAGTGAGCAGCCGGGGATCAGCATCGACGGCGGCAGAGGCGTCGGCCGCGTCACGAAGCCGGGACTCGAGCAGCCCGTGGGCGCAGCCGCGATCAACAGTGTGCCGCGCAGCATGATCACCCGGGAGACGCAGGAGGTCTGCCGCGCGCTGGGGTATACGGGAGGACTTGAAGTCGTGATTGACATCCCGGAAGGGGAGCGCCTGGCGGCGAAGACGTTTAACCCGCGGCTCGGCATCACCGGAGGAATCTCCGTGCTGGGAACCAGCGGTATTGTGGTTCCCATGAGCGAGGATGCGCTGATCGCGAGCATCCGCCTGGAGATGCAGATGTTAAAGGAGCAGGGCGCCGAGTATCTGGTGATCACTCCAGGCAATTACGGGGAGGCGTTTTCCAGAGAACAGGAACATCTGGATCTGACGTACACGATGAAATGCAGCAACTACGTCGGGGAGACCATTGATATGGCCCGGGAGCTCGGGCTGAAGGGAATCCTGTTCGTGGCGCATATCGGAAAGTTTATCAAGGTTTCCGGCGGAATTATGAACACGCACTCCAGAAATGCGGACTGCCGCGCCGAGCTGATGGCCGCCGCGGCCATGCGCGCCGGGGTTCCGGAGGATACCGTGCGCAGAGTTCTGGATACGATCACTACGGAGGAGGCGGTTGAGCTTCTGAGGCAGGAAGGGTATCTGGAGCGGACGATGGAGCAGGTGATGCCGAAGATCCAGTTCTATCTGAATAACCGCGGCTGCGGGGAGCTGGAACTGGGCGCGGTCGTATTTTCCAGCGTGTACGGAACGCTGGGGGAGACGGAGTTCTGCCGTGAACATTATTATAAGTAAAGAGAGGAAAATCAATATGGCTGGAAAATTATATGGGCTCGGCGTAGGACCGGGCGATCCGGAGCTTCTGACACTGAAGGCGCTTCGGCTGATCCGGGAGAGCGATATCATCGCCGTGCCGGGAAAAGAGGCAAAGGAGAGCGTGGCGTATCAGATCGCCGCGCAGGCATACCCGGAGATTGAGAAGAAGACAGTGATCGCTGTGGATATGCCGATGACAAAGGATAAGGCAGCCCTTCAGGCGAGCCACCGCGCGGGAGCCGATCTGCTCGAGGGATATTTAAAAGACAATCTGCAGGTGGCATTTCTGACGCTGGGCGACCCGACGGTGTATTCCACCTATCTGTATCTTCACCGCCTGGTGGAGCAGGACGGGTATCCCGTGGAGATCGTCAGCGGTATCACATCGTTCTGCGCTGCGGCTGCACGGCTGAATATCGGACTGGTGGAGCGCTCCGAGGCGCTTCATGTGATCCCCAGCACTTACCGGGATCTGTCCGCGCTGGAGCTTCCGGGAACAAAGGTGCTGATGAAGAGCGGAAAGAAGATTGCCGAGGTCAGAGAGCGCCTGAGAGAGCAGGACGCGCAGGTGCTGATGGTGGAGAACTGCGGCATGGAAAATGAAAAGGTCTACAGAAGCGCGGAGGAGATTCCTGAGGACGCGGGATATTATTCTCTGATTATTGTGAAGGACAGGTAAGGAAAGGACGAAAAGGATATGGTACATTTTGTGGGCGCCGGAAGCGGCGCGGCGGATCTGATTACGGTGAGAGGCATGCGCCTTCTGGAACAGGCAGATGTGATCATCTATGCGGGCTCTCTGGTAAATCCGGAGCTTTTGGAGTATAAGAAAGAGGACTGTGAGGTTTATAACAGCGCGAAGATGACGCTGGAGGAAGTCCTGGAGGTAATATTCGCAGCGGAGGAGAAGGGACTTACGACTGTCCGGCTGCATACGGGCGACCCGAGCCTTTACGGGGCAATCCGTGAGCAGATGGATGTGCTGGATGAAAAGGGAATTGCCTACGATTACTGTCCGGGCGTCAGCTCATTCTGCGGGGCTGCGTCAGCTCTGAATCTGGAGTATACGCTGCCCGATGTGAGCCAGAGCGTGATCATCACCCGCATGGCGGGACGCACCCCGGTTCCGGAGAAGGAGAGCATCGAGTCGTTTGCAGCGCATCAGGCCACGATGGTGGTCTTCCTGAGCACCGGAATGCTCGAGGAGCTGAGCCGCAGGCTGATTGCGGGAGGATATACCGCGGACACTCCGGCCGCGATTGTGTATAAGGCGACCTGGGAGGATGAGAAGAAGTTTATCTGTACAGTCGGAACCCTGGCGCAGACTGCGAAGGAAAATAACATCACCAAGACGGCGCTGATGATCATCGGGGATGTGGTGACGCACAGCAGATATAACCGTTCTGAGCTGTATAACCCGGAATTTACCACAGAGTTCCGCGAGGGAACGAAGAAAGCGTGAGAAGATGAGAATTTCGTGCGTGGCATTTACGGAGCGGGGCATGGAAAGGCTGCTGGAGATCCGCAGGCATCTCGGAGCGGAGCATCACGTATCCCTGTACGCAAAGACCCGCAGCCTGCCGGAGGACGCGGAGATTGCCGCGGTGAAGACGCCGATGCAGGAGTGGGCCGGGGAGCGGTTCGCCGACAGTGACGCTCTGATTTTTGTGGGAGCATGCGGAATCGCGGTGCGCGCGATCGCCCCGCATGTAAAGGACAAGCGCACAGACCCGGCTGTGGTGGTCATGGATGAGAAGGCGGATTACTGTATTCCGATTCTGGCAGGCCATATCGGGGGAGCCAATGAGCTCTCCGGACAGCTTGCCGCGGC
>CAKNMY010000109.1 GCA_930989745.1 uncultured Lachnospiraceae bacterium
TTTGACCGAAAAAAGTACATTCAAAAAAAGAATTTGTTGTTTATACTAAAGTAAATCAAAAGTAAACAATCCGCTGCAGGAGGGCGGACAATCCTTCTACGAGCTGGGAAATTTGACATGGGTGCTTCACGATTGCTGGCTGTATTATCGAACGACCATGGATAAGACGGTGTTGCAGGAACTGATTTATCCCCTGCTGAAAAGGGCTGTCAATTATTATCTGCACTTTGTAAAAAAAGAGAATGGGAAATGGCATTTGCCGCCTACAGACTCACCGGAATATGGTTAAAAATGTGAGGACTGCAATTATGACCTGGCGCTGCTGAAATGGGGATGCATTACGCTTCTGGAATGCGTGCAGATATTGGGAATTACAGATGAAAAAGAAAGCATTTGGAGAGATATCTGCGAAAATTTCACGGACTACCCGATGGATGAAACCGGATATATGATAGGGAAAGATTTACCGTATCGAAAATCCCACAGGCATTTTTCCCATCTTATGATGCACATCCCACTATACCTTGTGAACAGAGATAACAGTGACAGCTGGGATTTGGTGAGACGCTCCATAGAGCACTGGTTCAGCTATAAAGGGGATATTCTGGGATTCTCCTATGTGGGCGCTTCTCTTTTATGCAGCGCATATCAAAAAGGGGATCTGGCATTAGCGCATATACGATCGCTTTTGAACAATCACGTTACCATCAATTCCATGTATGCGGAAGCGGGACCTGTGATAGAAACCCCTCTTGCAGGTATGGAATGCATTCAGCAGCTGCTTCTGCAAAGCTGGGGCGGAAAAGTACGGGTATTTCCCGCAATGCCTGAAGAATGGCAGGATGCCTCTTTTGAGAACCTGGCCGCACAGGGCGGATTTGTTGTATCAGCGTCTTACAAAAACGGCAGGACAGAGTGGATTCAGATAAAAAGTTTAACAGATACGGAATGTACTGTTGAATGCGATATGACAAAAGCGGAGGTTTCTTTTGATGGTAAAAATTATACAGAGGTGGATATTCAGAAATTATATCATCTAAAGATAAATGCCGGAGAGACGGTTTTTGTTCGGAATACGCTATACTTATAAATTGGGTTCATGCACTGTTGGGCCCTAACGCATAAGGACGAGACAGTCCGGTAAACTCCAGGCTTTTCCTAATCGCTGGATCTCTGGACTGTCTCTCCCGACAGCTCCGTTCACAATTTATTCCATTCTTCTTCCAAATAGGGTTCTATCATTCCGAGCACTTTTTCTGCCTTTTCAATTTGTTCCAAAGCCTGTGCCTTTGATATAATGATAAAATCCTGATAATCTGCTTTTTCCCTCAGTCGGTATGCTGTATCAATCAGCTTTGATATGCTTTTATCAAAGATTCCTTCTTTAACATACGTTCTATTAAAGAAAGCAATAACTCCGGAATGTTTACTTGAATCAAATTCTGCCAGTGCTGTTACGGAACGAAGCCCGTGAAAAATTGCGTAATAGGAGCGGTTGACAGAAGCCTTGAATCTGCCATCTTTCAGGAGCATCTGTGCAGTCTCCAAGTCCTCTTTTGCCGACTGGAAGCGATATTTTGATAAATCAATTATGCTGCCTTCCATAAAACAATCCCCTCCTTGTTTACATTTCTATAAAACGGAGTAACATTCTCCCATTTCTGGAAAACCGCATAATCAATATCAATAACAGAAAATACCTTATCATATTTCAGGTTCAAATCCACTACCAAATCCGATAGCTTATTTTCTGTTTCTCTATTCAGGCTTCCATTTAACAGCAGCGCCACATCCACATCTGATTCGGGCGTATTCGTTCCTCTTGCATAAGAACCATACAACACAATTCGGATAACCTGAGTATCGAAAATAGCAAGGATTCCATCTACCAATTCCTTTAAAATCTTTGCGTCCATAAGCTGTACCTCCTTCTATTTTCAGTATACTGTCCATTTATTCCAGCGTCAACGCCCTCTCCTCTTCCGATCCATAATCCTGCAGAATATAACTCCGGCTCCCGTGCTCACCAGCGTCGCCAGGATTGCCGGTCCCACCACTGCCGCCGGCGCGGTGCTGCCGTATTCCGTCCGGTACGCCACAACCGTCATCGGAATAAGCTGCAGTGAGGAAATATTCAAAATCAGAAACGTGCACATCTCCCTGCTCGCAATCGACGGGGAACGCCCCGTACGCGAGCACTCTTCACGATTCAGCTCAGCGAGATGCTCCATCGCCGTGATGCCGGCCGGCGTCGCCGCCCAGCCGAGGCCCAGGATATTCGCGATAAAATTCGTGGCTATGTACTGGCATGCCGGATGATCCTGCGGGATCCTCGGGAAGAGCCAGCGAATTACCGGACGGATCTTTCCCGTAAGCTGCGCGATCAGCCCTGCGTTCTCCGCAATCCTCATAATTCCGACCCACAGGCCCATGACGCCCGCCATGACCACGCACAGGCTCACCGCTTCCTTCGAAGAGCTGACCGCCGCCTCTGTGACAGCCTCAAGATTTCCCGCAGCAAGCCCGTAGATGATGCCGATCAGGAGCATACCTCCCCACAGATAATTCAATATTTCTGCCTCCTCATAAATCCCTGTCTGTATACTATATGCCCCTCGTCTGTGATTCTTGCGATTAATCTTCCTCCTGCAGAAGCGCCTGATACACCTCCCGCTTCGATATGCCCCGATCCTTTGCGACCAGCTTCATTGCCTCCTTGCGGGCAATTCCCTGCGACTCATAATGCTGCATATGTTCCGCGAGCGGCATCTGCTCCCAGGACTGCTGTTCTTCCTTGCGCATCTCGCTGCGGCTTCTTCCCTCCATGACGAGTACACACTCGCCCTTCGGCTCGTTCTCCTTATAATACGCAATCGCCTCTGACAGCGTCGTAGCAAACGCCGTCTCATGGCGCTTCGTGAGCTCCCGGCACACCGTCAGCCTGCGTTCTCCCAGCGCCCCGTAAAGTTCCTCCAGCGTCCGCACAAGACGGTGGGGCGCCTCATAGAGAATTGTCGTCCTTGTCTCGGTCTGAAGCTCCTTTAATACCTCCTGCTTCTCCTTCTTATCCGACGGCAGAAACGCCTCGAAGGCAAATCTGCGCGTGGACAGCCCCGAGAGCGTCAGCGCTGTGATGCACGCCGCGGCGCCTGGAAGCGAAGTTACCTCTATTCCCGCTTCATAGCACATCTTCACCAGCTCCTCCCCGGGGTCAGAGATGCCCGGCGTCCCCGCGTCCGTAATCAGAGCGATCTGCTTTCCCTCCTGCAGAAGCCCGACCAGATACCGCCCCTTGTCAATCTTGTTGAACTCATGATAGCTGGTCATCGGCGTTTTGATTTCAAAATGGTTTAACAGCTTGATGCTGTTGCGCGTATCCTCCGCCGCGATCAGATCGACCTCCTTCAGCGTGCGGATCACGCGGAACGTCATGTCCTCGAGATTTCCGATGGGCGTTGCGCATAAGTATAATTTTCCGCTCATATCTTATTCCTCCCGGCGCACCTTATCCGGATTCCTCTTCTGCCAGTCCTCTCCGTAAATATCAAGGATATCCTGCGTGTAGGAACCGTCTTCATTGTATACAATCAGCGGCTTTTCCACTGTGATCCGCGGTTTTCCGCCCTTTAAGCCCTCAATAAGTACCATGGTCGGCTCTCTGTCCGCATAGGGATAGACAAGCTGCATCCTCTTTGGCTCCAGCTTGTATTTCATCATTGTGCCCATAATCTCCGCCAGCCGGAACGGGCGGTGAATCATATAAAATCTTCCCTTCGGCTCCAGTACCTTTGCCGCCTGTCCCACCACGTCGTCGAGCGTACACAGCACCTCGTGGCGCGCAATGGTCTTTGCCTGATTCTCATTCGTCAGCCCGTGATTTCCCGTCATATACGGGGGATTGCTCGTAACCACCTGAAAAGAAGCCGCCCCAAAGATGGAAGCAGCTTCCCTGATATCTCCTGTTACAATGCGAATCTCCTGCCCGAGATGATTGTATTCCACGCTCCTTCTGGCAAGCGAGGCACTTTTTTCCTGAATCTCCAGACCGGTAAAATCGCGCCCCTGCGTCTTTGCCCTCAAAAGGATCGGAATGATCCCATTGCCGCAGCCGAGATCCAGCGCCCGCTCACCCTGCTTCACCTTCGCGAACCAGGACAGCAGCACCGCGTCAATCCCAAAGCAGAAATCCCTGGCAGACTGTATAATCCAATATCCGTTCTGGAGATCGTCGAGACGCTCCCCTTCCTGTAACTGAATATCCATTCTGCTGTTATCCTTTCCTCTTATTTTTCTTCCAGCTTTTCCAGCTCCTTGAGCTCCTCCTGGGAGATCTTCTTTTCTTTCTTATGGCGTGGCTTGAACTTCAGCTCCTCCGCCTTATACTCACGGATTTCCTTCTCATCTCCTATATCCACAATAACCTTTACCAGCTGCCGCAGAACGCTGACGCTGGATACCTCGCCCTTATAGCCTTCCGGCGTGGTAACGGTGTCCCCGTTATTCGGGAGCTTCTTATTCAGGTATTCGTATGTCTCCTGCTCGTTCTTCAGGCAGCACATCAGTCTGCCGCAGACACCGGAGATCTTCGTGGGATTCAGAGAGAGATTCTGCTCCTTCGCCATCTTGATGGACACCGGAGCGAACTCTGACAAATATGTGTGGCAGCACAGCGGCCTGCCGCAGATGCCGATGCCCCCGAGAATCTTCGTCTCGTCGCGCACGCCGATCTGGCGCAGCTCAATCCTTGTCTTAAACACCGCCGCCAGATCCTTTACCAGTTCGCGGAAATCGATTCTGCCGTCCGCGGTAAAGTAAAACAGCACCTTATTATTGTCAAACGTATACTCCACATCAATGAGCTTCATATCCAGCTCATGCGCGCGGATCTTCTTTAAGCAGATCTGAAACGCCTCTTTCTCCTTCTTGCGGTTTGCCTCTTCCTTCGCCTTATCCTTCTGTGTGGCGATGCGGATAACCTCCTTGAGCGGCTGCACCACCTTCTCCTCATCCATATCCTTGGGACCCAGAACCACCTTGCCGTACTCCACGCCTCTCGCCGTCTCGACGATTACGTGATCACCGACCTTGATCTTGAAATCCTTGGGATTGAAATAATATATTTTTCCGACGTTTCGGAATCTTACGCCTATGATCTTGATCATGTCTGTCAGCCTTTCTCTCTGATAGTCAGGAACAGCAATTCCATCGTCAAGTCAAAGTTGACATTGGCCCGCAGGCGCGCCTCCGCCTTCTGAATGGAAGAAATGATATCCTCCAGTCCCTCATACGAGCTGCGTCTCGCCTGTTCCTTTATAAATTTTATTTCCTGCTTAAATACAAGGCTGTCCACATCTCTTGTCGCCTTGAATAAAAGCACATCGCGGAACCACATCCGGAACAGATCCAGATAGTCGAAGATGTTCTCCTTCTCCTCGGACATCTTCTTGATGGCGTCCACCAGCTCATACAGTTCCATATCATGGCTGTACTTTAAGAGCTGGAGCGCGTTCTCCGTCATCTGGGCAAATTCCTCCGAGGCCGCCATCTGCTGTGCCTTGCCGATATTTCCCTGCGCAAAGGACGCCTGGATATCCGCGTCATACTCGGGTATATGCAGGCGGTCCACAAGATATTCTTTCACCAGATTCTCCCGGATCGGCTTCAATCCCAGTGTTACGCATCTGGATGTGATCGTGGGAAGCAGAGCGTCCATATTGTCGGTCAGAAGCATAATAACCGCGTAGGACGGCGGCTCCTCGATCGTCTTTAAGAGCGCGTTCTGCGCCTGCAGCGTCAGCTTATGCGCGTCGTTTACCAGGTAAATCTTATACGGCCCTGTGTACGGCTTGATCGCGACATCGTCGATCAGCTGTCTGCGTATCTCCTCAATTCCTATGGAATTGGGCTTCTCATGTGTGACTGAAATGATATCCGGATGATTCTTGCTCATCGCTTTCTTGCAGGATGCGCATTTCAGACACGGCTCTATACCGTGTTCTTCACACTGAAGCGTCATCGCGAACAGACTGGCAATCAGCTTCTTTCCCGAACCGTTCTCACCGCCGAATATATACGCGTGCGACACCTTTCCCAAACGTATGGAGTTCTGCAAATGTTCTATTATCTCATCATGTCCCACAATTCCATCAAATCCCTGCATATTAATCACCTCCGGATCCTTTGTTCCTAAAATTAATTTCTCCGCCCATCAGCGGTCTTTTGTTTTAATATTGCCGAATGCAATGCGGTTGGGGTCAAAAGGTATTTTGACCCCTATGATACCGGATTGTTCCGTACTTCGTACTCTCACAATCCTCAAAAACATTCATAATCCGCTCATTTTTCTGCGAAAAATGGCTGCTTATTCATGTTTTTGGCGGGTCCCAAGATCAAAAATCCTCTCGCAAGCAAGCTTGCATCGGATTTCCGATCTTTTGACCCTGGTATCATGCAATCTATGTATATTTTAACATAAAAATAAAAAAATTACATCAGCTTTTGCATTTTTTCTATGCAGCGGACAATTTCTTCCTGACAATCTGAAATTTCACTATTGTTTGTAAATCTCTTTACAATTCCTGCCCTCAAAAGCTTCTCCTCGGAAAAATCCTCACAGTCCGCGAGAAACCGGCGGCACAGTTCTGCATACTTCGGTTCTTTCTGCTTGCGCTCTCTTTTGAGCGCCCGCTCCAGCCGGATGCCGTCTTCCACCTCAATATAAATCGGGTACAGCGCCTCCTCCCCAAAGTGCTCCCTCAGCTTTTCATAAGACTCCAGCGTCCCGATTCCGATATAATCCTGTCCGCTCAGCGCGATCTGCCCGTCATCCGCGGTAAAATATCTCCAGACTCCGTACACTGTATCATACGCCCTCGACTCAATGATCTTTCCATCCCGGAGCAGCTGTTCGTACTTCTTCTCATCCGTGAAAAAATACTCTCTTCCGTCCTCCTCGCCGTCCCGCATGGGCCGGGTCGTGTAGAGGACCAGCTCCTTCAGATGCAGATTTTCCTGCGCTTTCACATATCTGTAAATGTGATCCTTCCCGGACGCGCTCTTTCCCATAATATAAAATATCCTGCCCATATGTATACCCCCGCCTGTGTATTAAGGAAAGAGAAGCCCGCGGACGGACTTCTCTTTTCTTTCATTTGCAGTAACAGTTTACACTACGATACAGGGGGATGTCAACGGGTGTGACGGACAGATTCATTATAATCTCCCGCTGTCTTCAATTTACAACTTCCTTCACGCTGTACGGGAACAGCGGCTCACGTCCGTCGTCAAAATGCGTGTTCCTGACAATGCGCACGGTTCCTGTGATATATGTCTCGTCTCCGGCAGAGTTCGTCCGGGCGATGTCCAGAAGATATTCTCCGTCGGCGATCTTTCTGCTGCCGGTAACAGCGGAAACGACATCTCCGCTGTCGCCCTGCGTGAAGAAATAGTAATCTCTTTCCGCATCGTATCTCATCCATTCCTCATTGTCAAGCGGCTCCGGAAGCGATTCCATGTCCGCGAACATCCCTGCCGCGTACTCTTCAACCAAGTCTGCCGGAACGCCAAAGTACCAGCGCCCGTCAATCATCACACTTTCCTTATCCTCAATGTCTACATATTCCGCAATGCCGATTCCCAGCGCAGTCCACACATACTCCGGGTCATCGGGATAATACTCTAACTCCCCTGTATCTTTCAGAGTACATCCCATAATTGCTCCCAGCACCGGCATCATCGCTTCCTCGCTCTCTTTATCCAGCCCCTGTTCCGGCACCAGAGACGAATCCGTACTCCAGCACGCAGGATTATCGCGGTCAAACCATCCGTCCCCCGCGCGCAAAAACCAGTAGATTCCCGGCGTTATCGACTCTGCCCAGCCGTTCATCTGAACTGCGCCGTCGTCCGTCAGATAATACATGCCCGCCGGCCTGCCAAGCTCATTATCTTCGCCCACGTTAATCCACTGACCGCTCGCCATCCTTCCGTTCGAGTCCAGGAAATACGTTTTCCAGCCCGTGCTGTCCACAATCCATCCTTTCTGCATCTGTCCCAGCCCCGGCTCCGTCTCTTTGAGATAATACCAGTTTCCATCATCCTCCATGTCCTGGAACCATCCTGTACGCGCCTCACCATTCTCCAGATAATAGTACTCTCCGTTCTCATCCATAGTCCAGCCGTTTTCTGTTTCCTCCTGCGCCTGCACCGTCACAGCAGTCGAAAGCAGAATACCCGCGCATAACAGCGCTAAAAATTTTTTCATTCGCTTCATTACAATTCCTCCCTCCTTATTATCTGATTTTATATTTTAATCATACTATTTTATTTGAAAATTTTCAATAACCCTCCAGAATCATAAGATAATTGTAAGTTTACTGCAAAAGAAAAAGGCAAAGAACCAAAAACAGCTCTCTGCCCTGACAAAACTTCTATTCTTATTCTCAAACCTTAAAGCGATATCCCACGCCCCAGATCGTCTCTATATACTGCGGCTTTGCAGTGTTCATCTCGATCTTCTCGCGGATCTTCTTGATATGCACTGTCACAGTCGCGATATCTCCGATGGATTCCATATCCCAGATCTCTCGGAACAGCTCGTCCTTTGTGAACACACGGTTCGGATTCTGCGCCAGGAACGTCAGCAAATCGAATTCCTTCGTCGTGAAGGTCTTCTCTTCTCCGTTGACCCATACTCTTCTCGCAGTCTTGTCGATCTTGATTCCGCGGATCTCAATAATATCATTCTCCGGCATTCCGCTTCCCACAAGGCGCTCATAGCGCGCCAGATGCGCTTTCACACGCGCCACCAGCTCGCTCGGGCTGAAAGGCTTCGTCATATAGTCGTCGGCGCCCAGACCCAGCCCTCTGATCTTGTCGATGTCATCTTTCTTCGCGGAAA